>CAZKRD010000002.1:201706-330638 GCA_964555185.1 uncultured Candidatus Saccharibacteria bacterium
TGGGTATTGATCACGGAAAGACCGCCATTTGCGCTGACATACAAAAGGTTGTTGGTTTCATCTAAAAAAGCATGGAGAGGAGAATTACCCGCGATCGCGGGTGAGGAAGAGGTTGTGTAGGTTGTAACCAGGGTATCGTCAGCCGTTGGAATTGTGCCTTGGGTATTGATTACTGCTAGGCCGTATCCACTTGTACTAATATACAAAAAATTATTGGTTTCATCCAGGAAGGTATGTTGAATGCCGTTGCTAGTTGAGTGCGCAAGCGCGGGTATTGAACCGTTCGTGTAATTAAACACTTGAGATAAGGTAACTGAACCAGGAGCTGTGTTTTGAACCGAGAGGTCATGGCCCTGCGAGGCGCCCAGGTCAAAATCAGCCTTGAGCGTATCGGTGTCCGTGAGTAAGTTTGCGGAAAGCTTTAGGTCACCAGATGAGATATTGTAATCAGTATTGGAAACTGTTCCTGCTGTAAAATCAGCTTGACTGGTTAAAGACCAAGAAGAAGGAACGGCCTGGGCTTTTACGGCTTGAGGTTTCAAGGCAGTTAAAAAAATACCAGCTGCTAGTTGGAAGATTAAAAACAATCTCAAAATTAACAGAAACATTTTAATTTGAGATTTTTTTGTTTTCATTTCTTTCGGATTTTTTTTAAAAAAGGAAAGTTATTTATTTTTATACTAAAATCCTTGCCTATGACCTTAAGGCAAGTTTCCAGCTAGTGATTGCTTCTCTATATATATTATATAATCCTAAAGTCTATTTTACAATTCAAGTTGTCCACAGGTAGATTTATCGACTTTTTAATTAAGAAAAACTGCTTGTTTCTTGAGAAAATGGGACCAACTTTGTTTTTCGTTTTTTCGTGGGAAATAGAGTCGATTTCTATTTCTCTAATTTTTCACAGCAATCGCTTCAATAAAATTAGATCTATAATCGGCATAAACAGATGATGACTTTTGAATATTTGTGATTTTAAATTTTTTAAGCTTGTTTTTCATGTATTCTTCTGAAAAAAAGTGTCTCGTATGACTCTCTTTTTTATACTTGTACATATCCTTACCTGTCTTTTCTCCTATGCCGTAGAGCGGGTCGTCTATAGACTTGCATTTTACAAAAACATATCCGCCTTTTTTGAGGATTGCAAATATTTTGTTGAAAATTTTAGTAGTTGTCTGGTCATCAAAATAATGCAGGCTTAGATGGGCATAAATTATATCAAAGGATTCATTTTTCAAATCAAGATTTCCAATGTCTTGCTGGATATATTTTATATTAGGATGCAGAACCTTAAATCTATCAAGAGCTGTTTTAGAACAATCTAGGGCAGTAACCCGGAATCCTTTCTTGGCAAAATAAAGAGAATCGGCCCCTAAACCACACCCCAAGTCCAATAATTTTTTGAAGCCCTTGTTTTTTATTAAGTCATAGCACTTCCGGGCAAAATCATTGACTGGCATTTTAGGTTTTCCTTGCCATTTTTTGTCCCAATATGTTTTTGCTGCTTTGATTTTCATCTGGATTGATTATGCTGAATCTTAGGTAAGTCGTAAAAAGGCTTCAATTCATAAATAACTGGTGTAGCGAGATTTAAGTGTTTTAGTTGGTTAATCTTTACCCATTTGTAATCACAATGTTCGCTATTCAATTTAATGCTGTTTGTGTTTATTTTACACCGATAAGGATGGACAAGCCACTTTTGCCCTTTTTCTTTGTAGGCGTAAGGTTTTTTGCTTTCTACCGTCTCAAGATTTGATAACCCCGTTTCTTCTAGGAGTTCTCTTGCAAAACCGTCTTTGGGATTTTCATTATCTTTAAGTTTTCCGGAAATAATATCCCATTTTCCCGGATACCATTTTTTATGAAGAGCCCTTTTTAGGAGTAAGATTTGCCCTTTATGATTTGTTATGACTATTGAAACAGTTTTTTTATCATAATTCGGAATATTGTTCATATTTTATTTAATAACAATAGACCAATTACCACTTGCACTTATATCAAGTATATAATTACCATCCCTTTCTACCTTCGCAGCTTTGGAGCCGTCGAAATTTCCTACATCATTCGCAAGCAATTCTATATAGTTACCATCACTATCTAATAATCTCACTCCAAAATGACCACTTCCGGAATGTTTCATTTCAAAAACATGCAATCCCTTCTCGAGCGAAAATAACTCCGTTGCTTCCTGACCAATACCAGAAAATTCTCTTATAGGCTCTGCTACTTTTTCAACTTCTTTAATTATCTCTTTCACTTCAGTCTTGGGACATTCTTTTCCTGCTTCTTTTATAACTTCTTTCACCTCGGCTTTCTTTTCACCATTTGCACCAATACTAATCCCAATAACAAAGACAATAACAAATCCGACAGCTATCAATGTCTTTATTCCTTTAGGTTTCGGTTTCTCCGTTTGTATAGTTTGCATATTGCTTATTTTATTATTTTTGCCAGACCACTTTCTTACCAATAGCGCAAGACCCCGACAAGGGTTCGAACCGTATTTTTTGGCTTATTTATCGCCTTTATCGCTAAAAAGCGATATTTCATCCCTGAGTGCTGCCGGGGAAGGATTCGAACCTTCACACCAGGATCCAGAATCCTGGGTCCTACCATTAGACGACCCGGCATTATTTATGAATTTTGAAATAACACACTCTCGTGTGTCATTCCGTGTTCAACTAGGTAAGTCGTGGTTAATTTGATGCTGCTTGCTGGCTGGGAGATTGCCATGTTATTCGACTATGGCTCGCTTTTCGCAATAACAAAGAGAGATGGTTTATTTGTCCAGATACTTCCCAATCGCGATGAGGCTTGAGATTACGCCCAGGAGAACGCCGATTAGGATCTGAATACCAATTATCTGCAGGATATGGGTATTTAAGTATTGGGCTAGGTTTAAGCCATAGCCGTAGAAGTAGGCTTCAATCTTGGGTGAGACCATTTTGCTTGCAGGAAAGAGAATGCCCAAAGAAATCGCCGAAGCGACCAGGCCGTAGAGGATTCCTTCAATGATCATTGGCCAGCGCACATACCAATTAGTGGCGCCGACTAATTTCATGATTTCGATTTCTTTGCTGCGCGAATAGATCGTTAAACGGATCGTATTGAACATAACTAAGATTGCGATCGCGGCAAAAATGACACTAATAATTATTCCTGCTTTCCCTAAGGAATTGGCGGTTGCGGTAATCCGGTCAATCATCAGTTGATTATCTTTGTAATTGACTTTGCGAATGAATTGAGCATAATGTTCTTCTTCTAACTTGTCTACAATTCCCGGATAGTCTTCTGGTTGGCTGGCTTTGATCACCAAAACAGGTTCTAGAGGGTTTGTTTCAAATTCTTTTAAAATATCCGAGATCATTTTATCGTTCTGATGTCTTTGACGGAAATTTTTTAAGGCCTGTTCTTTTGATATATACTCTACATTGGCAATGCTACTGATTTCTTCAATGGAAGTTTTCAGAGAGAGGGTTTCTTCCTCCGTGACTACATCTTTGAGATAGATAGTAACGTCAATTTTTTGTTCGATGTTTTTAATTGTTGCATTGCCGAGCAAGTTTAAAAAGACCAAGATACTAAAAGAAAACAGGGTTAAGACCATAACCAAAGTGGTGGCTGCCGAGAGCCAGATGTTGCGCCAGAAATTGGTAAGTCCCATTTTCAAGATGCGTGGGACGGAGAAGATAGGCATGATAGTAAGTGTAAAATTAAAAGTGCAAAGTTAAAAGTTGAAGATATAAAATTGCTTTTCGTTTTTCGCTTGACACTTTTAGCTTAGATAACGTATCTTCCATGTTCTTGGTCGCGGATCATCGCTCCTTTTTCCAGGGTAACCACTCTTTTATTGAGTGCGTTGACTACTTCCTTGTCATGACTTGCGAGGACGACGGTTGTTCCTAATTCGTTTATCTTGAGCAAAAGTCTAATAATATCCCAAGTAGCAAAGATGTCTAAGTTGCCTGTGGGTTCGTCAGCGATTAAAAGTTTGGGCTCATGAATCAGGGCGCGGGCAATCGCAATTCTCTGTTGTTCGCCGCCGGATAGCTGAATCGGGAAGTTGTCGCTTTTGTTGGCCAAACCAACAATCTTCAGCATTTGAGGGACAGATTCGGCAATCTCTGCTTTTTTCGCGCCGGAAACTTCCATCGCAAAAGCAAGATTTTCGTAAGCCGTCTTTTTCGGAAGGAGACGATAGTTTTGAAAAACAACGCCGATCTCGCGGCGAAAAGCGGGGATTCGACGTTTTTTAAGCTTATTCACGCACCACTCGTCAATGATCACTTCGCCTTCAGTGGGTTTTTCTTCACCAATTAATAGTCTGACCATTGTGGATTTTCCCGCGCCGGAAGCGCCGACTACGGAAACAAACTCTCCTTTTTTCATAAGAAGATTGATGTGGTCCAGGGCGGTGGTTTTCTTATTATAAATTTTGGTAACGTTTTTTAACTCAATCATTAAATTCTAGTAAAGCGACAATAGCTATGCCAAGGAGATTGCTTTGTCCCCCGCAGTTTTTTTCCAAAAGGTACGGGCTCCTCGCAATGACAATAGTGAGTGTCATTTTATAATGTGATTTACAAAAAAGCTGTTATTATGAATTATTTTTTAGGGCTTTTTGAATTAATTCATCGATTTCACCATCTAGGACTTTTTCAACTTGCTTTAACTTTAGTCCGGTGCGGTGATCTTTGACCATTTTATAGGGGTGTAAAACATAAGATCGGATCTGATTCCCCCACTCGGCTGAAATATGCTTGCCGCGCGCTTCCAGTTTTTCTTTTTCTTTTTGTTCTTGATTTAATTTTTCAAGTTTAGCTCTTAAAATTTTTAGAGCGCTTTCTTTGTTTTGGTTTTGAGAACGTTCATTTTGGCACTGGACAGTAATTCCAGTCGGCAGGTGTTTGATTCTTATTGCGGAACTGACTTTGTTCACTGATTGCCCGCCAGCGCCCTTGGCGCGGAAGGCTTCTATTTTCAAGTCTTGATCTTGAATCGCAATATCTTGCGGCAGTATTTCAGGCAATACCTCAACCAGTGCAAATGAGGTGTGGCGGGCTTTGTCGGCGTCAAAAGGTGAAAGACGAACTAGACGATGAACCCCGGCTTCGTTTTTTAGATAACCGTAAGCGCAGTAGCCGGTAATTTCCAAGGTTGTGCTTTTAATCCCCGCTTCGCCTCCGCGGGACTGGTCCAAAATTCTTGCTTTCCATTTTTTTCGTTCACAGTAGCGAAGATACATTCGGAGCAGAATCTCGGCCCAGTCTTGGGCGTCCACTCCTCCGGCGCCAGCATAGATCGAAAGGATTGCGGGTCCTTGATCGTATTTGCCAGAGAGCAGGGTTGCAAGGCGCAGGCTCTCTTGCAGCTTTTTTGCCTTTTTATATCTAATTTTAATCTCTTTTTCTAATTGGGGGTTTTCTTCTTCGGCGAGTAATTCTGAAATGGTTTCCAATTTTTCGATTTCGTTGTCTAAATTATCCCACCTTTTTACCCTCTCTTTAATGGTTGTTAATTCTTCTATTGTTTTCCGGGCCTTATCTTTTTTATGCCAGAAGCCCTGATCGGTCATTTCTTTTTCTAGTTTTTCAATTCTTGCCTTTAATTTTTTGATTTCAAAGGCGGTCCGCAATCTCGCGGCTTTTATTTTTCAAGATCTGCAGTTTTTGGTCAAGGTTTTCCATAGCACAGAGTAATTATAGCAAAGTTAGCAAAGATTGTCAGTCAAGTTCAACAAATCTTTTTATTATTTTATTGATATCATCCCTTACTCGGGTAATGATTTCTTCTCAGTTTATAATGTAAAGATTTTTTTCTTTTTTGGCAAGCTGTAAATATTTTTTTCTCACCTTGGCTAGAGCTTCTTTTTTCTCAAAAAGCTCTACTGTTGGTCGCATTTTGCGCATTCTTTTGATTGCGGTTTCTGCCGTGACATCAATTAAAAAAGTTAGATCGGGCTTCAAAAAGTTCTCGTTTATTTTATAAAGCCATTTTTGTTCTAAATCAATCGAGCCGTAAGCAATGCTGGAAAGATAATAGCGATCCGAGATGATAATCGCGCATTGGTCAAGCGCTGGCTCAATCTTTTCTTTGAGGTGATGGGCGCGGTCAGCGGCGAACAAAAGCTGAAGTCCGGCCGGACTGATTTTCCAATCTCCAGCAAGACAGCCTCGAATCAGGCCGCCGATAATATTATCGGTTGGTTCTCGAGTTAAGACAATCCTTTGTTTGATTTCATTGCGCAAATAAGAAGTTAGGAGTTCAACTTGGGTAGTCGTACCCGCTCCATCCAGGCCTTCAAAGACAATCAATAAAGGTTTTTTGGTCTTGGGTATTTTTTGTTGTTTTCTAAATGACATTAAAGGGGCTTTCAAAGTAGTCCTTCGTAAGCCGAAGTTAGGGTTTTGAGCATAATCGGAATTGCGATCAAGAGTCCAATTAGAGGCAAGACAATCATCGCTACTTGAATGATTGTGTTCCAGAGAATATATTTTCGGGTTTTTTCAGCAGCCTCCGCCGCCCTTCGACTGTACTCCAAAATCTGGTTCATTTTATCAGGAGAAGCAGAATCACTTTTTTCTATTTCTTTTTTTATTTCTTCACCTAAGATTGTGGGCATAGTTTAAATAACTAATAATCAAATAACAAGATATAAAGAATAACCAATAACCAAGAAACAAGATACAAACAAATTTCAATAACCAATAATCAAACGGTTTGGTTATTGTCAAAATAAACTTTCTTGCTTTTTCTTTTTTACTTTTGGGGTTTTTACTTTCACTTTTCCATAAACACCATCATAGCCAGGCTTGATTTCTACCCGGCCTTCCCGGGCGTTAATGATTGCTTGGGCGATTTCTGGGGTGGTGGTTTGAATCAAATCCGCGCCAGAAACATTAAGCAGGATTTCGAATTCGTTTTGATGAGCGCGGATTAGTTCAAAATATTTTTGATCAACACTCTTCGTTCCTACGCCTACTCCAATCGCGTTTGAAATAATTTCTTCCAAAGGAATCAGGTTTTTAAAAGGGATTCGATTTTTGGGCTTAAAGCCCGCTGGCCGATCAGCCAGATCGTCAATCCGGTGCAAAACGCCAATCGTCAATGCGCGGCCGCAGACAGGGCAGAGATCATTTTTGGCTTTGCTTTCTTTTGGCGGCAGACTGATCTCGCAAGCGCTGTGGCCATCCCAGTGGTATTTGCCCTCTTGGGGGAAAAACTCCACGGTAAATAGAAGCCTATTTTTGTCTTTTGTTTTCAACACTTCCTTGATTACATTATAACTCATTTCGCAATTAAATGCATTAGCTTCGCGTCCGATTCGGCGCGGAGAATGAGAGTCAGAGTTAGAAATCAGAGTAATTTTATCCAAAGCAGAAAGACGCCAATTCATTGCCGGGTCCGAGCTCAAGCCCGTTTCAACGGCATAAATATATTGAGAGTAATCTTCATAACATTCTTCCAAGCGATCAAACCCGGAACGGGAGCCAAACAGAGAAAACCAGGGAGTCCAAATATGTCCCGGAACGATTATGCATTCTTCAGAGATTGCCATAATTCGTTTTACCAGATCCTTAGCATCTAAACCCAGGATCGGCCGGCCGTCTGATTTGAGATTGAATTCCCAAGCGAGGCTCGCGTTGATTTTTTCCACAATTTTCAAGGAAGGCGCGAAAACGAGATTATGGATCCGGTAAGTCTTACCGTGTTTTTTGTAGATTGAAGATAATTCCGTGGTCAGGATGAAACGTATAGGCTTTTGTTCAGAGATAATATGGGGAACATTTTCTATTTGATTTTTGCGATATTCTTTTTTTAAAGTAAACAATCCAGGTTCTGCTGGCTCGAGCTTTTTTAATAATTCTGAAAACCACTGCGGGTGGGTAAAATCCCCTGTTGAAATAACTTTAATTCCCTTGATCTGGGCCCAAAAATTAAGGCACTCCAAATCCATCTGTTTGGAAGTAGCGCGGGAATATTTGGAATGGATGTGGAAGTCAGCTAAAAACATAAATTAAATCAATAATCAATCACCAAACCGTTTGATTATTGGTTATTGGTTATTATTTGCACCTTGTTTCTTGGTGATTGGTTATTGAAATTTACTTTTAATCTTTGCTTCTAATCCCCTATCTGTCGGTTTATAGAATTTCATACCTTGCAGTTGATCGGGCAGGTGCTGCTGGGAAACTTGGGCATCTGGAAAATTGTGGGCATAACGATAATTTTTGCCATAGCCTAAATTTTTCATCAGTTTTGTCGGCGCGTTGCGCAGCGCAAGAGGCACAGGCAGGCTTCCGGTTTCTTTAATTATTTTCCTCACTTGATTATAAGCTGTATAGAGAGAATTAGATTTGGGCGCGCAGGCAAGATGGACCGTCGCTTGGGCTAAGGCTAAGTTGCATTCAGGCATACCAATAAAGTGACAAGCTTCTTTAGCGGCGACAGCGATAAGCAGAGCATGGGGGTCGGCAATACCGACATCCTCTGAAGCAAAACGAATTAGGCGGCGGACAATATAGAGCGGCTCTTCGCCCGCTTCCAGCATCCTCCCCAGCCAATAAAGCGAACCGTCAGGATCAGAATCGCGCAGGGATTTATGAAGGGCTGAAATTAAATTGTAGTGTTCTTCACCGTCCTTATCATAAAGCAGGAGTTTTTGCTGCAAGGCGTTTTTAACGGTCTTCAAATTTATCTCTCTTACTCCCTTTTTGCGCAAAGTAGCCACTCGAAAACTTAACTCCAAAGTATTAAGCGCTATCCGGGCATCGCCTTTTGCTTCTTTCACAATATAGTCTAGGGCTTTAGGCATCAACTTTATCTTGTATTTACCCAGTCCTTTTTCTTTGTCTTTTAGTGCCTGCTCTAAAATAAATCTGATATTCTCGGAAGCGAGCGGCTTCAAGACATAAACCTGCGAGCGGGAAAGCAAAGGATTGATTACTTCAAAAGAAGGATTTTCAGTCGTTGCGCCAATTAAAGTAATCGTTCCGTCCTCAACGTGAGGGAGAAAAGCGTCTTGTTGGGCTTTGTTGAAACGATGGATCTCGTCAACAAAAAGAATCGTTTTTTGACCTCCGAAACTAAAATCCGCTTTTGCCTTTTTAACAATTATTCGCAAGTCTTTAATACTGCTGGTTACGGCGGGAAAAGGGATAAAATTAGCGCGCGTTTTACGGGCAATAATTTGAGCGAGCGTAGTCTTGCCTGATCCAGGCGGACCCCAAAGAATCACAGAACTTAATTTGTCCGCGATAATCGCGCGGCGCAGGGTTTTCCCGCGTCCTACGATTTCCTCTTGGCCGACAAAACCTCCCAGGTCTTCCGGCCGCATCCGGTCAGCTAAAGGCGCGGTTTTATTTTCTTTTTTGCTATTAAACAAATCCATATTGTGTGATATAATGAAATATATACTAGTTATATTCTATGCCAAATTAAGATAATCAACAAGACTTTTTGCTAAAGATTGATAAATTAAAACAAAAGAATGAAAACAGTAAAATTATTAGTCTTGATTTTTTGTCTGGTTGCGCTCGCCGGTTTTAGCTTTAATTGCAAGGAGCAGCCGCCTGAACCGCCAGTCGTAACGCCGCCAACAGAGCCACCCACGACCCAAGGATTAACCTGTGAAGAAGCGATAGAGAAAGTTATGGCGCTAAATGAGGTTGCTGATTATTTCACCCGGGTGCCCCAAGCCAAAGTGAAATGTGACAGTCAAGAGGACGATGGCACTTGGCTGATGCAAGTCTATGAGATTGTGGAAGACGCTGGCGTGCCTCATACCGCCACCTTTGATTGGTATTATGTCTATTCAGACGGCACAATCCAGTCCTCTTTTCCTTTCGAGGACGTTGTAGAGTAAACAAATTACAAAATTAAAACAAAAATTATGTCTAAAAAGATTTTGCTTTTAGCACTAGTTATTGCCTGTTTTGTGGTGGTTGGCGCTAGTTGTAAAGAAAAACCGCCAACAACATCAGATCCAGAGCCCACTCCTTCTCCTGTCGCGAAAACAAGATGTGAAAATCTGTTGGGTAACGTAATTGTGCCTTTGGAGGATATGCAGACTTTTGAAGACGAAGAATACACCGCAGTAACAATCACAGAGCGCGCTGCATGGGATCAAGAAAGCCTGCCAGAGGAGGTTTTGGATCTTGAAACCAAAGGTTACAATTGTTATCCTCTTCCTCTGGAATTTGAAGAGAGTGAGGAAGTTCCAGGCATGAATATTGAACCGGAAGTTTCAAAAGTGCAATGGAACTGCGAGCTTCCATATTCTGAATACAATTATCTGGAAGGGCCTGATTTTGAAACTAAAAATAGCCTCGAAGAGGCGGGATTTACTTGCGAGGAGGAAGAATGCGTAAATGACCAAGGTGAAAGTTTTGTCTGGTTTTGTTTTAAGTTAAAATTAGTCGGTTCGAATATATAAATCGTGATAGACAGACGACTTGTAGTAGTCAGCAACCCTCTCGTCTTCTAAATTTGAAATCTGTTTAATAGAAATGATTTGCGGCTTGTATTTTTCAATTGATTCGTAAATGTCATAGTGATAGGATTTAATTGCCCGGCTGTAGGTGGCAAGGCCGTGATCGGGTTTGGTCGAGAACCAAAAATAATCAATATCCCGGCGGAAAAGATTGAAAGTGATGTCTCCGTCATAAACAAAATCATCCTGATCGGCTTTGATTAAAACATAATCAACTATATTTAACTGCCTTTCTTGCTCTAGATGGGCTTTTTTGATTTCCTGCAAAGAAAGAGCGGCAGAAAAAACCACGGATAGAACCAGCAACCCGATAAAAATGTTTGTTCTAAAAACGCGACCCAAATAATCAAGCGCAAAAGCGGCAACCACGGCCATTAGAGGCAGAGCCATCAGAAGGTATTGGGCATAAGGCACTGGCGTCAAAAAGATGTAGGCAAAGAGAGCTAAAGAAAGCACGGCGATTAACTGGGGTCCCCGGAAAACTGAAGATTTTGTGGGGTTTCTTTCTGACCCTTTTGTCTTTTTGATCACAAAAAATAGAAGAATCAAACCTAAAACATAAAAAATGCTTAAAAGACTACTTCCTTGATAAAGTGAAGCCAAGGTGTCCCAGGGCGCGAAACTATTTAGGAATTTACTGTTTAGGATCCAATTCAGGGATAAATACAAAGGGAAGGAGCTGGTCAGAACAAGATAGCCAAAATAGGGAGCTATTACTATTAAAAATACAAGGAAATAAAGAAAAAACCTTGTCCAGGAAATTTGCTTTTTGGCGGCAGCTATAATCAGGATCAGCCCAATAAAACAAATCAGGAAAACGGCTTTTTGTAGAAAAAGAAAAGAGACCGCGAGAAAAATCGAACTTAAGATCAGGCTTCTCTTACGCTCATATTTAAAAAAGAGAAAAAGAAATAGAATGGCGAGGAGCGCAAATAAGCCCTGGATTACATCGGGCCTGACCTCTATCGCTTTAGCGATGAAGGTGGAACAGCTGGTCAGCAAAAGCAGACTGATTAATCCTACTTTTTTATTAAAAATCGCGCTGGCCAGGTAATAGGTGGCAATTAAGATCGCTAAAAGCAAAAAGAAAGTTATGATTCTTAAAGCAGTAAGAGTTGCTGTCTGTTCGCCCATTACTTTCACAACCGGGGCAAGCAAGTAATAGAAGAAAGGGTGATGGTGCTGAAAAAAATCAATATAGATCTTCTCGCCTTTTGTTATTTTCCAAGCGGTATGGATCGCCTCAAATTCATCTTGGTCAAAATATCTCTCTAAAGAAACATAAAAAACAATCAGAATTAAGCAAGCAAATAAAAACCATAGAAACAGATTCCACGGCTTTGAGTGTTTTTGATTAAGACTGTTGTTTCTTTTCATGATATTTTTTCTCAACATTGATCGCCCAAATATTAGATTTATCCTGCCGACCCTTTAGAATATTGTCAACCGCGACCATCGCGGTCAGCATAGAATGGTCTTGATTGTTATATCGGTGCATCCCGTTGCGGCCGATTAAGAAAAGGTTTTTAAATTGATCTAAATATTTTTGCAGTTGATCGAAACGATCATAAGTGCCGAAGTAAGCGGGATAGGTTTTGGGCATCCGTAAAACAACCGCGTCTAAAACCCGGGACGGATCTTCAATGAATTTCATTCGGACAAGTTCTTCTGTCGCAAACCGGATCATCTCTTTATCTTTTTTCTGCCACAACTCATCACCCTGATAGCAAAAATACTCCAGACCCAGCCAGATATTTTTGGAATTAGCGACAAGATAAGGGCTCCAGTTATTAAATATCTGGAGCCTGCCCATTTTAACACCCGGCTCTTGAACATAGATCCAGGTATCGCGGATTGGACTTCCATCTTTTTCTTTGATTTTCAAGTCAGAAAGCAAAAGTCCAACCGTAATAAAATCGCGGTAGATAAGGCCGCGGCTTATTTGCAGAATCTTTTTTGGTTTCCTTATCTGCAGTGCTTCGATCAGTTCCTGGACTGGCATACTGGAAAAGTAATAGTCGCCGCGCAGGGTGATCTCTTTCCCTTTTTCATTTTTTGCTCTTATCTTTTTTATTTTGTTTTCAGCAAGATAGATCCGATCAACAGAGAAGCCCATTATAATTTTTCCACCCTGCCTGCGAATTTCAGAAGCTGTCTGTTCCCATAATTGGCCAGGCCCCAGCTTGGGATATAAGAATTCTTCGATTAAAGAGGTCTCGGTGTCTTTTTGTTCAATTTTTACCTTCTTCTTTTTAAATATTTTTTTAAAATGGTGTCTGATTGCCTCAAAAACAGACAATCCTTTGATTCTCTGCGCTCCCCAGGAAGCGGAAATTTGATCGCAGGGCATTCCCCAAACCTTTTCGGTATAGGACTTAAAAAATGTCTGGTATAATTCTCGGCCAAAACGGTTAATAAAAAATTGCTCTAAATTTTTTTCCGGCTTAATTGGAAACAACATACTTTTTAGGTAGCTTAGACCGATCCGGACAGTTTTTTTAAAGCCTAATTTTGAGAGCGTGTTTTTATTCAAGGTGATTGGGTAATTAAAAAACTTACCCAAGAAATAAATTCTGGATTTCCTTTTTCGCTTTAACATCACTGCGTCTTTTGTCTCTGCTTGGCTTTTGGACTCGGCAAGCGGCAAGATTTTAAGCCACCACTCCATTACCCGGTCGGATTTAGAAAAGAAACGATGACCCCCGAGGTCAATCCTGTTTCCTTTGTAATTCACGGTTCTGGCAATGCCGCCTAAGTGTTTGTTGCTTTTTTCAACCACAATCGGTTTGATTTTGGTCCTTTTCAGCAACTCATAAGCAGCGGTTAAGCCGGCTGGCCCCGCGCCAATAATAATCGCTGTTTTTGTATCCATATTTATTTTGTTTTTTGCGGTTTTACGGGGTACTATTTTCGGGGTCCCCGTAAAATCGAAGATTTTATGGGGTGATACTTTATTCCTCCCTTCCTAAATCGGATTGTTCTTCGGCTGGTTTGTGCTCTTCGCTTTCTTTGGTTTTCTTAGTTGCCTTTTTCACAATCAGCCAAACGATTAAAAGAATAACAATGATCCCGACAGCTCCCCAAATGACGTAGGTGATATTCATTTTATTATTTTAGTTAATTTAATTTCCATCTTTTTTGTAAAAAATAGGTTAAATGCGGTTTGAATTTACGGATATTATCCTGCCATTTTGTATTGCCTACGATCCTAATATCAGAAAGATCAAGGCTGCCCAATTTCAATTTTTTACAATAATGGAGATAACCAATGCCTTCTGGATCAAAGCCCATTATCCTGGCCATCAACCCGTCTGCTGCTAAAAAATCAAGCGATACTAAAGCCAAATTCATATTGACAATTTCACCGTTGGTCGGGCCATTGCCCTCCATGCTTTTAAAACCATCAATCACAGAGAGGTGGGGGTGAATCACTTTTGCGAGGCGGGCAATACTTAGATTTAATGCTTTCGGGCCTTGATGAAAGTTTTCTTTGCCTGTTTTGTATTTTTCGGCAAGAGCGGCGATTACGATATTTTTTAAGCTTAAAGTGACAATTACTGAATCATGGGTTTTCGGTGGTCCGACAGAGATAATAAAATCACTATCTAAGAATGTTTTAAAGATATGCTGCTTTAAATCTTTTTTAAGGGTTTTGGAATATATTTTAACCGGGACAAGCCTGTCTTGGCTTAAGTCGCAAAGTTGAATCTTATATTTTTTTGCAAGGCTTTTATAGCCGAAGTTATTAAAGGCCTTTACTGTATCATCAGAAGCGCAGTCTTCGCCAATAATAATTTTTGCCCCTTTATTTTTAAGGGGAATAATAAAATCTAAGAGCGCGGCGAGAGCGTCAATGTGCGTAACCGCGGCTGCTTTTTTGGGCTTCGCCGTCACGAGATTGGGTTTTACGAGGATTTTCTTTTTGCTTTTTATTTCCTTTCTGATTTCGGGCCCTAAAAGTTCCAGCGCGGATTTAATATTAGAATAACGGTCACTGCCTTTTATTAAACTGACTTTTGATTTCATATTAGATATGAATGGAGCCAGCGATCGGACTTGAACCGATAACCTACGGTTTACGATACCGTTGCTCTACCATTGAGCTACGCTGGCGATTTTGGCGCCTAGTTAAGCCCCACGACATAATACCCGTATTTTTTAATCTCTTTTGGCTTATGGAATTTCAAGTCTTTTGTTTTTAAAAGATAGGTTACTTTTTTCCTAAGCGAGCGGCCAGTGTATTGTCGGGTTTTAGGGTCCCATTCTTTTAATAACAAAACATCGCCAACAGATAATTTGAAGTCGGCTAAACGGATTTCAAAATTTTTGCCACCTCGCTTTATCGCTTCAAAATATGCAGGCCAACTTTTTTTCTCAATAGTCATATAGTCATATTGACGACTGAAAATGTTACAAAACTGGACGATCGGTGAGTTTTGTAACGGATCATTTCGATGAGCGGGATACGGGAATTGAACCCGTGTTTTAACCTTGGGAAGGTTACGTTGAACCACTCAACTAATCCCGCAATACCAAAATCAAAAAAACAACCACGGTTTTCAATTGAATAAAATTGGCCTTTTTTTATTTATTTGCTTCCTTAAGACTCGGAGATGAATTTGAAAATTTTAAAGTTTTCTTTTTGTTCGGAAAGCCAATCATTAAACCACTGGTTGGGATCAACCGTCCGAATCAAAATGTGACGAGCGCGAATCTGTTCACCGCCCGTATCAAGCTGACCGCGATCCTCTAGTTTAATAATATGGTAACCATAGGGGGTTTCAACAAGATCGCTGACTTGACCCCGCTCTAAAGCAAAAGCGACATCTTCAAAGCTTGGAACCATCACCCCGCGTTCGAAAGTGCCTAAATCTCCGCCCTGATCGCGGGTGAAAGGGTCTTCGGAATATTCTCGGGCCAGCTCCTCAAAATCAGCGTCAGAGGCTTTAACTTTTTCTAAAACTTCCATTGCTTTTTTCTTGCTCTCGGCATTTTCCGCCTCCGTGTCAAAAACCACTTCTAAAAGTTTTTTCTGTTGCAGATAAGGGATAATCACTTTTTGCTTAAAGTCATTCATATCCCAGCCATACATCTCGGAAATCATTTTTTCGACCTCTTCCTGATTGCCGAAGGCGCTGGTTGCTAACTCGATTTCCGCTTCAATTTCTGCTCGGCTTAAACTGATTCCTTGCTCGCGCGCTAGATCGTCAATAATTTTATCCATAATCATTTTTTCCAATACCGCGCTTTTGATTTGGTTAAGCTGTTCCGCGCCTTCAGGTGTTCCCAAATCAACCCCTTCTTTTTCGTAATACTGCATTAAAGAATTGACATTTTTTTCCCAGTCTTTAATTGAAATAAACCGGAAAGCAAAAATTCCCTGCGGTTCTTTCCAGTTATACTCTTCAATATTCGTAGCCGCGATTGGAAAAGGGAGATTATTAATTGCCGTCGCCGCGATTTTGCTGCCGATCCCTGTGCCGCGCTGCCAAGAGTATTTGTAAATCCCCAAACCCAAAACAGTAAGCGAACCCGCGATTAAAACTATGACCGCAAGAATTGTAATTAGAATTTTCATTCTTTTTTTGTTTTTGGGCTTGCTTTCTGGTTTTTTTGTTTCCTCTGTTGTTTTTTTGGTTGTAAGATTGTTATTGTCCATAGTTTGTGAATTTAACTAATAAGTGAACCCCGCAGGGTATAAATTTTTTAATAATGAGAAAAAAGGTGATGCCACCATTTCTTAGGATTGTCCCACTTGCTTGCGACAGGAGTTTTTTCTGGTTCCTGCTCGTCAACATTTCCTAAAATACTTTTTTCCGATTCCGGTAAGATCGGAATAGCGACCACGGTTTCACCCTCCCTTTTGAGATTTAATTTCTGACGCGCCATCTTCTCGCGAAAGCTATCAGTAGACAGATATCCAATTAGTTGGGACAGTTCCTTATTTTTACCTTCCGCTCCTTCAATTTCTTCTTTGATAGCTTGAATTTCTTTTTGAATTTGGTAGCGCTTGCGGATTGCTTTGCTTAGAGCGACTGAAATTACAACCAGCAAAATCAAACTTCCGATCAAAACTAGTTTGGAATTAAGGATTCTTTGAAACCAGGTTTTTTGCTTGTCCTGCGATCGCATAGAGAAGATTCCATTTTAAAATCTCAAATAAGGGAGAATATACAAAGCAAGCAGAGACAGGGTGATGATAATCACGATAATGATCGCGGCGATCCTTTTTTTGCCTTTAATTAGCATAAGAAGATTGAATCAAAGAGGATATCTATGTATCCTTAATTTTATAGTAAAATGCTTATTTTGTCTATTTTTCCCGGGCCAGGATTGCCAAGAAGGCTTCAGGCGGCATTTCTACTTGGCCAATTTTTTTCATCCTCTTTTTGCCTCTCTTTTGTTTTTCTAGAAGTTTATCCTTGCGCGTACGGTCACCGCCGTAAAGCTTGGCCGTAACATTTTTGCGAAAAGCCCTGACTGTTTCACGAGCAATAATTTTGCCGCCAATTGCCGCCTGGAGAGGGACTGGAAACATCTGGCGGTGGATAATTTTTTTGAGCTTCACGACCAAACTCCTGCCAATTGAATGTGCTTCGTCAGGATAAACCAGGACGGATAAAGCATCAACTTTTTCTTGGGCAACTAGAATATCGAGCTTGATGATTTCTGCTTTTTTGAATCCAAGTATAGTGTAATTCAGAGAGGCAAAGCCGGAAGAGACACTCTTTAGTTGATCATAAAAATCCAGAATTATTTTGGCGAGCGGAATTTGGTAAGTTAAAAGGACCTGGTTTTGGGTTAGATATTCTTGTTTTTTGTATTGCCCTCTTCTTTTTTGCAAGAGATCCATAATCGGTCCTAAGTATTTTGTTGGCGTGATTATTTCTACTTCTACATATGGTTCTTCAATTTTTTTGATTGTGTAGGGTTCCGGGAATTGGGCGGGGCTGGTTAAAATAATTTTTGAACCGTCTTGGAGTTCTATTCTGTAATTCACAGTCGGAGCGGTTAAAATAATGTTTAGGTCAAATTCTCTTTCAATCCGCTGGCGAATGATATCCATATGCAAGAGCCCTAAAAAACCGCAGCGAAAACCAAAACCAAGAGCTTCTGAACTAACCGGTTCGTAAATTAAAGAGGCGTCATTCAGTTTCAATTTTGAAAGGCCGTCTTTTAATTTATGATAATCATTGCTGTCTACGCAAAAAATCTGACTAAACACCATCGGCTTTATTTTTTTGTAACCAGGCAGCGCCTCAACTTTTGATTTGGAAATCGTGTCGCCAACCTGGCAGAAATTAACATCTTTAAGTCCAGTCGCAATGTAGCCTATTTCACCGGCTGTAAGCGAGGGTTGTTTTACTCTCTTTGGTTTGAAATGACCGAGTTCAATCACCTCGACCAAAGCCCCGCTTCCGATTATCTTAATCTTTTCCCCTTTGTTAATGCTTCCGTCAACCACTCTGACGATCGCGATTACGGCTTGGTAAGGATCATAAAAAGAATCAAAAATAAGGGCGCGCAGGGGCTTTTTCTGATCTCCTTTTGGTTTTGGAATAAAAGTTATGATCCGATCAATAATTTTCTCCACTCCCGCGCCGGTTTTGGCCGAGGCCTCTAAAATTTGAGAAAGCGGAATTTTTAAAAGCTCGGCTAAGTCTTTTTTTACTTTTTCTGTTTGAGCAGCAGCTAAATCAATTTTGTTCACAACCGGGATGATTTTAAGTCCCAAATCACGCGCTAAATTATAATTAGTCAGGGTCTGGGCTTGAATGCCTTGAGTTCCGTCCACCAAGAGAATCGCTCCCTCGCAAGCCTGAAGACTGCGAGAGACCTCATAACTGAAGTCAACATGACCCGGGGTGTCAATCAAATTAAAGACATAACCCTTCCATCTCATCCGTACCGGTTGAAGTTTGATCGTGATTCCTCGTTCCCGCTCCAAGTCCATGGTATCTAAAGTTTGTTCTTTTAATTCCTTTGCCTCTATTGTTTTGGTCAATTCCAAAAAACGGTCCGCGAGTGTGGATTTTCCATGATCAATATGAGCGATGATGCAGAAATTACGAATTTTTCCCGGTTTCATTTAAAAAACAGTCCTTAAAAGACTGCAAATAAATTTTTCTCTCCAAGTCTTATCGAGACAGGGTGATCCCTTCCCGATCAAACTTTTCTTTTACATTCTTTAAAGCCAGGGATCTTATGCCCAAAACCTCGCCTTTTTGTTTTTGTTTGGTCCACCAAAAAAAGAATTTCAACAAAATATGACCCTTCTCGATTTTAACGATTCTAATTTCAGGGCTCGGGCCCTGTTTGATCCCCGGGGTTTGGGCTAAAGCTTCCAATCCTTTTTCTACCGCCCTCTTAATGCTGTTATCGTTTTTGATCGCTAAAACAAAGCCGCTCCGTTTTTTCAAATAAGTGTTCGGGCAAACTATTTTTTTGCTTAATATTTGTTGATTGGGAATAATCACATCATTACCGTCAAGGGTGCGGATAATTGTTGAGCGGGCGCTGATTTTTTTCACTTTGCCCGCAACAGAATCCACCTGGATCTGCTCGCCGATTTTAAAAGGTTTTTGGACGAGGATAATAATACCACTTAAGAAATTCTTGATTATATCCTGCAGGGCAAAACCTAAAATCAGACCGGTAAACCCCAGGGTCGCGACCAGACCCGTGAAATTGACTCCCAAGACAGTTAAGCTCAAAAGAATGCCAATGATAATTATTGCGATTCTTAGAGCATAATTGATTACGAATCTTTCTTGAACCGGGAGTCGGGTTTTACCTAAAAGTTTGTCCAAGAAAGATTTTGTGATCCGGGCAATCGTTAAAAAAATAACAAGAACAAAAATTGCTAAAATAACCAGAGGCAATTTATAAACAGTTATTTCCCAATAGTCTTTGAAACCTTGAATTAAGTTTACTAACATAGATTTATGATCTTTTACTGATTCGCTGTCTGATTTTTTCAAAAATTAATTTTGTCTCTGGACAGCGCAAGAGTATGGTTAAAAAGAGATAAAAGGAAATCCCGACCAGAAAGGCGCCAGCGGCCTGGACAAACACACCCCAAAATCTCTGCATATCAACCAAGGGCGCGATTAAATAGAGAGCATTATAGACAGCCAAGCCAGAAATAGCCGAAGCAACTATTACCTTTAAGATACACTTGATGATATAGCTGTCATTTAGGTCGGAAAACTTCAGTCTCAAGATAATAAGCAAGGCAAACATATTAAGAAAACTAGCGCAGGAGTAAGCAAGGGACAGTCCAGCCACGCCCAGTGTTTTGGATAGGATAAGGGCCAAAATTACGTTCACAATCAAACTGGCTATGCTAATTATAACAGGGATTTTTGTATTGTGCAAAGCGTAAAAAGCGCGGGCTAAAAGTAAAATTAGACTCTGGGCAAAAATAGAGATCGCGAAAAATCCCAAGGTACGGGCAGTGGCGATTGTTGCCGGCCAGCCAAATTCTCCCGTGCCCAAGACAATCCTCACAATCTGCGCCCGGAGCAGAAGAAAAATTACACTGATCGGCACGGTTAAATAAATAATGTAGCAGAAAGCTTTACTGAAAGTTTGAACAAATTTTTTAGATTTTTTTCTGTTATTGGCCTGGGCTAAATTGGGAAAGGTGGCAATTGCGATTGAGGTGCCAAAAAGGCCAATCGGTAAAAACTGAAGATTGTTAGCAAAATAGTAAACCGAAACCGCGCCGACGCCGATCGTAAAAGCGATAATTTTATTGATCCAAAAACTCGCCTGCAGCGCAACCAAGCCAAAGGTGCGGGGAATGGCGAGTTTAATCACCCTCTTAGCTGATTCTGTCAGTTTGATTGTAGGCCGATACTTAAAACCGGCGCTTAAAAGGCAAGGCAACTGTATTATCCCATGGAGAAAAGCGCCAATAATCACGCCGACTGCCACGCCGTAGATGTTCCAGAAAGGACTCAAAATCAAAATTCCCAAAATAATGCCAATATTATAGAAAACCGGGGAAAGGGCAGGCGTTAAGAAATGTTTTAAACTCTGGAGGATGCCTGTTGAGAGAGCAGACAGACCCAGAAGTAAGGGTGAAATTAGCATCAAGCGCGTTAATTTGACAATCAGATTCAAATTTTCACGATCGTAATGCGTGCCCGAAACCTCGGAAATCCTGCCTAAAAGATTGACTATTTGAGGGGTAAAGATAAAACAAATTATTACGATCGCGACAATAAAAAGTCCCAAACTATTTAATAAGCGGTTAGCCAAATCCCAGGCCTCTGTTTTGTTTTTGTGATAAATTTTTAAGAAAACTGGGATGAAAGCAACAGACAGAGCGCCGACAATAAACAGATTATAAACAAGATCAGGGAGTAAAAAAGAAATCTGGTAGCCGTCAATTAATGAACCAGTCCCAAAACGACCAGCCAAGAGGCGGTCGCGAAAAAGACCCAAAAGCCGGCTTAAAAGCGAGGTTGCGGCAAGAATCAAAGAAGCGGAAGCAATGTTGGAGCGGTGGTGAGTGAAGAAGTATTTAATGCGCATTTTAGCAGAATGGCTAAAATTAAAATAACCAATTTATTAATAACCAATCACCAAACAACAATAACCAAACAAATCTCAATAACCAATAATCAATAACCAAACGGTTTGGTTGCCTGCCTTGCCGGCAGGCAGGTTGGTGATTGGATAATTGGTTATTGTTTGTAACTTGGTTATTGTTTCTTGGTTATTAATACATTGGTTCATTATTTTTTTTCAAGCGCTACTCCAAAATACTTATCCGTATCTAAAACTGTACTCCAGGTCAAATTTCCCTCCTGATTTATCTGCACTTTTTCTGGATATTGCCAAATCGGTTTGAGTTTTGGCGGCAAATTGAGTTTGAAGTTAAACTCACTCCCGAAACTGCCTGCCTGTTTTTGAACCAGTAAGCTGTATTTATCAATCTCGTCAAGAATCCGGGATTCTACCTTGAAGGGCAATTGATACTTAAAGCTTACTGTTCTTTTCTCTTGCGGCTTGACTGAAATCCAATTACCAAAACAGGTTTTGCCAAATTCCCGCGTAATCACCGTGTTCGAATCCTGATCTATTTTGCTTGTTTCCCTAATTTCAGAAAGCAGAGGGTCTTTTTCATACTGCATCTCGGCATAGGTCAGAGGAGGGATATTGACTCGATCAAAACCGTGTGCTTCTAGCAGAGTGCTTCCCTCCGGCACGTAAAGCCGCAGATAGTTTATATTGTTAATGCTCGGCCATGCGTAATCGCCGGTGTGGTGGCGGGTAATCTTTATTTCATTCACGATCGAACCATCATCGGAAATAATAGTCTCCAGTTCAATCGTCTCTCGGATCATTCCATCGGTTTTACCGCCGTTGATGTTGCTGTTGACCACCGAAAAGTAATCAGCAGAAGCATTTTTGATCTCTCCGCCCCAACCCTGTTCCAAGACAAATTTTTCTAAATCCTCGTCAAAGAAATAAAAGAGCAAATTTTTCCTCTCAAGTTCTTTAGAGAATATACTCAAAAGAGAAAGCCATTGAGGCTTTTCCGTACTCAATGTCCGCTCCAGAATTTCCGGCGCAAGATCGCTTAAAAATTGTTTGGGACGATTTTCTTCTCGATCATACTCCAGCTCTACCTCTCGCTGGGCCTGGATTACAAAATTATCAGGATCAATCGTGGTTTCATACTTAGACATCTCAATTGGATCAATCAGTTTAAGCAACTCCACAATCACTTCCGGGGTCAGAGCAATCACCCCGTCCACCGACGGTTTGCCTGCTCTTTCCAGAAACCAAGCCACTTTCCGGGCCGAGGCGGGAAAATCCGGGAACCAATTAGCATCGCGGGCATGCCAGCGGTCATTGGTAAAGCGGATCGGTTCCGGCGGCGTTATTTTAGAAAGTAATTGGCCGTCAACATTATAAATACCGTCAATCTCAAGATTCTTGATTTGTCCCTGATCCAAATCTAGGATTCCATAAGATCCGATAAAGCCGCCTGTTGCCCTTATTTCATTATTGTTTTGGAAAAGAAGCAAATATCTTTTTGGCTGATCATGGCCTAAAATTTTTAAAAAGTCTCCTGTGAAGGAAAATAGTTTATGGAGACTCGCGTTGACCAGATTGATGTTCTCGCCCAAAAATTCAATTTTTTCTCTTGTCTCTTGATCCAGCTTCGAGCTGTCAATCTGATTAAGTTCATTTTCAGCGCCTTCTAGGTTAGAAAGCGCGATCTCTAAGTTATTTTGGGATTCGACAATTGCTTCAGTTAAAGTCAGCTCCCGATCTTCCGAAGAAGAAAGAGGGTCATAAATCGGATCAATTTTAAGAAAAGGCTTAATCGTTAAAGCGAGGTATTCGCCGGTTAAAGCCAGATGCTCCCCTACCTTCAAAATCTTCGGCCCCTGTTTTAGTTTAGTGGACAGCGGCATAAACTCCATAATCTGCATCATCACCTTGCCTAAATTTTGGGTTTCCGAAAGAGCATAAGCAAAATCTCGGCTTGCTTGTGAAAAAGAAGAGGAAGCCAGGTCATAATCCTCCCGGCTTAAATAGTCCTGGGCATCGGTAAGTTTAGCATAAGCAGTGTTTGCTGTTTTTAAAACATCATCTTTTAAATGAAACGCTTTCTGGAAAAAAGCGGTCGTGGAAATTAAGCTGGAAAAAAACAGAGCAATCAAAACAAAAACAGCCAAAGACTTTTTGGCGGAAAAGACCGTCTTCGAAACAAAAGCAGGAGCAGGAAGGTTTCGTGGAAACAAGGCAAAAGGATCGTCTAAAACAAGTTTTTGGTTTATAGCCCTCAAGACGGTTTGTCTTTTTTTGCCCGCCTTCGCAGCCGCCAAGGGAGATCCTCGCCGCAGGCGGGAAGGCCACGGGCTTTGCCAAGTAAGGGCTCCACCCCTCCTTTTTTTTATTTTCTGGAAAAGACTCCAAAAGTCATTTCTTGGTTTTTTAATTTCAGCTTTTCTTTTAAGAGGCCTTGGGCCCTGATTAATTCTCTCCGAAATAGACTCTGGCTCTCTTTTTAGAGAAGATTCTTTTAAATTTACAAGATTGGGCAGACCCAAAACCCGTTCAGTTTTTTTTGCTTTGGGCTTTAAATTCAAAACATAAGGAGAGGCCTCCTCCTGCTTGTGATTATTTTTGAGGGGGGGTTTTAAAACCCGCAGATTCACAATCCAGCCGTCATCCAAAAGCAAATCGTTCTCAAGATAACTTCTGTTTTGATTTTTATTTTCTCTTGGCATAGAAAATTCTCTGATAGAGATTAAGGGTTTTTTGCGCGCATTCTGACCAGGAAAAATTCTTTGTTCTTTGTAATCCCTTCGCGATTAAATCCTCTTGGAGCATTTTGTCAATTAGAATCTTGGTAATTTTTAGGGCAATGTCAGAAACCCGGTAAGGATTGAACAAGAGGGCGGCATTGCCTAAAACTTCAGGCAGAGAAGTGGTGTTAGAGGCGGCAACCGGTGTGCCGCAAGCCATTGCTTCCAAGGGAGGAAAGCCAAAACCTTCCCGAAAAGACGGTAAGACCAAGATAGAGGCGCTGTGATAAAACAAGACAAGTTCTTTTTTCGAAACAAATCCGGGCGTGAGGATTCGATCTCTCAATTTCAATTTTTCAATCGTTTTGTTAATTTCAGGGTAGCGCGGGTCTTGATTGCCGATGATCACCAGTTTAACGTCCTGTCTGTATTTTTTTAAAACCAGGTCAAAAGCGCGGATTAAACCGACAATATTCTTGTGGTCCCTCAAGACCCCAACATATAAGATAAAGGGTTTATCAATTTTGTATTTATTTTTTAGGGAGTTGATTTCGTCTTGCCGAGCTATCGGTTGAAAACAAGGATCAATCCCTTCGTAGACCACTTTGATTTTCTTCTCGTCTACTTTAAAATTTCGGAGCAGATCTTGCTTAGTATAATCAGAAACCGTGATGATCTGACCGGCGCGATTTAAGTTATGAGCGAGGGTCAGTTTATAGACCTCTCGTCTTAAATGGGCGCTGATCCCTGACCCGGGGAAATATTTTTGGGTAATATCGTGAATCGTAATGATGTAATCCCGGTGATAAAGCAGGGGGGCGTTAAAATGCGGAAAATGGATCAAGTCTAAAGAGAAACGAGAGAAAACGCGCGGCAGTTTGATTTGTTCACGAAAAGTGTACCAGCTGACATCAACCCGCGTTTTCTTAATATGAGGAGAGGGAGGTTTGTATTTTGAGAATTCCGGCTCCAGCAGGAAAAGAAGGTAATCATTCTTCTTGTCTATTGTAAAAAGGTGATTAGTTAAATTACGGATATAATTACCGATTCCGGTTTGTTTCCCTCCATACATTCTAGCGTCAATACCGATCAGCATGAATTATAGGCCATGCCACCCTTTTTGGGTGGTCACCCAGTACGGGTGAAATCATGAACCACGACTAACCTCCTCAAAAAGATTGAGGGTCTGTTTCGCGGTTTGCAGCCAATTAAATCTTTTCGCCCTTTCAATTCCTTTTTGAGCGATTGTTGTTCTTAATTTAAAATTAGTCAGCAGTTGAAATAGAGCTTCCGTGAGTTCGTTAATGTTATAAGGATCCACAAGCAAACCAGCATCACCCACCACTTCCGGTAAAGAGGAGATATTGGAGCTTATCACCGGAGTCCCGGAAGCCATTGCTTCCAAAGGCGGGAAGCCAAAACCTTCATAAAACGAAGGATATACAAAAACCTCCGCTAACCTGTAGAGATACGGCTTATCCAAAGAATCTATAAATCCTGTAAATATTATATCACGATTGTAAGGAGAGTGACCAGCTAACTTATAAACATCCTGGTAGAGCCAGCCGGGCTTGCCCGCAATCACCAACTTGTAATCGGTATTTAGTCTCTGTTTCAATTGATTGAATGCCAGAATCAAGCCCTCAAGATTCTTGCGCGGTTCAATTGTGCCGAGATAAAGAATAAATTTAGAAGGCAGATTATACTTTTTCTCGAAATCTGCTCTTGGAATCGGATCCTTGCCTCGCGGTTTAAATTGGTTTAAAACTCCGGAATAAATCACCTTTATTTGTTTCGGGTGTAGATTATAAAGCCGCAATAGGTCATTGCGGGTTGATTTGGACACGGCAATCACCCTGTTTGCTCTCCGTGCTTGTAGGCCGGGGAGGACAAATTTATGCCAAATCCTCCGCTTCAATGAAAAAAACTCGGGGTGGCGGTAAAACGACAAATCATGGAAGGTGATCACTTGTTTGCATGCTCGAGAGAGACTAGTGAAAATAATATTTGGACTGAAAAAAACATCTATCCCGCCTAACAATCGGTCAATTTTAGGGTGTTGATATAAAAGAAAAGAGGAATTTAATAATTTATTAGGATAAGAGAAGATTTGAATCTCTACGTTTTTAAAATGTTTTAATTTGTTAAAATTTAACTTTGGCGGGAAAAAAGAATTAACAAAAAGTTTGTATTGATTTTTCCGGTCTATAAAAAACAGGTGCTTTAAAAGATTGACCGTATACTCTTCAACACCTGATTTTTCGCCGGTATTTATTGGCCGCAGATCAACTCCAATAACCATCTATTTTTTGAAATAACAAGAAATCAAAGCCAGGAAAATTCCCAAAAAAAGACCACCAAAAAATCCTGTCAGCAGTGAATAAAGGATGCTGATCCAGACCTGTTCGGGAGAACCGATATTAATGTCGGCCCGGAAAACAGGCTCGTTCTCTTCGTTTAAGTTCAGACTTACCACCCGGGACTGAATTTCCTCTTTGATAATTTTGCCCAATCCGATTGCTGTCTTTTGAGTGTTCGCCGTGATTTTAATCTCCAGGTTTTGGGACGAGAGCTTCCTTACTTTCAAAAACCGCGACAGACGAGGCAAATCATTTTGGTCAAATCTAGCTTCCAATAAAATTTTCTTAGCAAAATTTTTACTCTCAAACCAACTGTTGATCGTATTGTTAATAAGATCTGATGACTGAATCACGTAATATTGATCGTATTGGTAGTCAGGAGTCGCTGCTTGGTTGATCCTCTTAACTTCTACGTCCAAATAAACTTCAAATTTAGGCGGCTGGAATAAAGCAAAAAACAAGGTCACGACAGCAACTAGAACGGTTACCCCTAAAATTAGAGCTTTCTCCTGCCAAAGGATTTTCAAGAATTGTTTTAAAGTCATAGTTTTGATTAGATTTAGACAAATAATCTAAGTTTTTTTATAGGGATAATGGTTTAACCTTGCCATTTTTTGTACTTTTTTGTTTTTTTAAGGCGCCGCTTTTAGTTTCTGGTTCGTATTGAGATCCATTTAGAGATTTATTAATAAAATTTCTGATTTTGGCTTCAAAAATTTCACTATCAAACTGTAAAGCATAATTCCTGATTTCTTGCGGATCAAATTTGCTTTGATCAAAATTCCTAACCGCCTCGGCTAGTTCGGTAAATGTCTGCTCTGAAAACAGGATTCCGGTCTTCTCTGGAATCACGGTTTCCAAGGCTCCGCCCCGGCCGTAAGCAATCACCGGTCTTCCCGAGGCCATACTCTCTAAAGCGGTAATCCCAAAGTCTTCTTCTTGCGGGAAAATAAAGGCCTTGGAGCGGGCATAAAGATTAGTTAGCTTCTGATCAGATACCCGGCCCAAAAATTCAATATTGGGCCGCGCTTTTCTTTTTAATGATTTTAATTCTGGGCCTGATCCAAAAATCTTCAAGGGCCAGCCCAAACGGTTAAAAACCTCGATCGCCAGATCGAATCTTTTATAGGCAACCAGTCTGCCGCCGGTTAAAAAGTAAGAGCCAATTTTTCTGGTGATTTGAAATTTCGCGGTATCAACCGGCGCATAAATTACTTCCGCCTCGCGCCGGTAATATTTTTTTATTTTTCCGGCAATGTTTTTTGAATTAGCAATGAATTTATCTACTCGGTCCGCCGCAAGCCTGTCCCAAAGACGAATTTTGTGCAAAGAGTGGGGAATGAATTTTTTAACCACTTTATTGTATTTCAATTCTTCGGTGTAGCTGTGCGTATCACTCCACAAAAAACGGGTCGGCGTATGGCAGTAGCAAATGTGCAAGGTTTCAGCTTTAGTGATAATTCCTTTGGCAAAAGCAGAACTTGAAGAAAGCACTAAATCATAATCAAAAAGATTATACTTTTCGACAGCTAAGGGCATTAAAGGCAGATACCACTGATAACGTTTTAAGCCCCAAGGCATTTTTTGAATAAAAGAGGTTTGAATTTTTACTTTTTTAAATATCTGATTGGCTCGTTTCTGATCATAAACCAAAACAAAAATCGGAGCGTCAGGATAAATCTTATGAAAGATAGCCAAAACCCGCTCTGCCCCGCCGTCTTGAGCCAAATGATCGTGAACAAGTGCGACTTTCATAATGGATAATTTGAACTATTTATTCGATTTTCTATTATAATAGAGTTAAAACCCTTTGTAAAGCCAACAAACAGTGAAATAAAAAATCCGTAAGCCTATAGTCAATCTAGAACTTACGGAATCATCCTTCTGTGGTTGATGTTATCGCATTTGAGAGAGTCCTTTTTCAAATAAACAATACATTAAAACCGAAAATTTAAAATAACATAAACTATATTATAAATCAAGAATTATGCTTTTTTATCCTGTTTTTGTTTTATTGGCAAGGTAACAATAAATTCACTGCCGCAGTCTCTGCCCTCTGACTCAATCTCTATTTTACCGTGATGTCCGGCAATGATATGGCCAGCAAGGTACAAACCTAAGCCCGTACCGCTGGTATAGCCGCGATTTGCCCGCTTGCCTCGAAAGAATTTTTCATGGAATAAGTATTTCTTGTCCTCTACTGTTACCCCCATCCCTGTATCTTTGAAGAGAATTTGAATATGATTTTTGTCAAGCCGTTTAAAACTGATTGTTAAGCCTCCCTCTTTTGTGTATCTCGCGGCATTATCAATAATATTCTGTAAAGCTTGCGGCAGGTAAAGCTTGTCCGCCTGAATCGCGGTTAAGGCCTTTTTTGGTTTTAAAATTTTGACATAAAGACCTTTCTTTTCGAATCTTGGACGAAGCATCTCCACGAGTTCCTTAATACTATCAAGTAGGTTGAATTTCACAAACCTAAATTTAATCCTGCCTTGTTCTAGATTTAAAGTATCAAGCATATCATTAGTAAGGTTGGTCAGTTTTTCACAGGAATCATAAATTCGCTTTTTAGTTTTCTTTTGCTCTTCGCGCGGTGATCCTTCAAAGTCTTTTTCATTCAACAAAGCAACCAGTCCCCGCAAAGCGGTGAGCGGCGTACGAAGTTGATGAGAAACAAGATGTAAGAATTCATTTTTAATTTCAAATAATTTTTTCATATCTTGAGTCTGTTCATCCACTTTTTCTTGCAGATGAGCGGTTAGATCTTGGAGTTCATTATAGAGCCGCGCATTTTCAATTGCGACCGAGGATTGATTGGCCAAAGCTTCAAGTAGTTCTAAATCTTGAGAAGAATAAGCATCATGAGAGACTTTATTGCCTAAAATAATTAGACCCTGGATTTTTTCTTTTCGAAAGAGAGGCAGGCAAATCGCTACCTTGGGTTTTTCTATTTGTTTTTTTAGACTTTCTAAATTGCTCTTCAACTCTTTTTGAGAAGTGCGCTCAATTGCTAATTCTAATTCTTCAAATACTAAAATTTCTTTTGTTTTTTCTAAATATTTAGTAATGAAACCTGTTTTTGTCAAAGACAGCGCTTCTTCTTTCTGAAAACCAATGATTTTCTGAATTTTATAACTATCTTTATCTTTATTTCTCAATAATACACCGACCTGATCTAATCTCATTGTGTCCCGAGTTATCTTTATAATCGAGCTAATGATTTTATCAAGATCAATGGTTGTGGTTAATTCTTGGCTTAATGAACTTACCGTTTTTTGATAATCACAAAGACTAGTGAACAGATATTTATTCGCGAACCTTTGAAAAATTCGTTTTACCGGATCAAAAATCAAAATCCCAAAAATAAGGCCAAAAATAATCAGCCAGTAACTAATATTCCTATTGATTGCTGGACTTATCGTCAAGACTCCCGCTTCGGTTACTCCGATCACGACCAAAAGGGACATTATATAGACAGTACCTTGTTTAATGATAATCCGAATATCCATAAAGCGGTGTTTAATAATAGCGTAAGTAGTGAAAGCAACAAAGAAAATTAAGCCATAATTACCAATCCGGAACACATCCACAGAAACAAATCGTTGAAGGAAAAGATTAATGACTAAAGCGATTAAAGCCGAAATAACAAGACCAAGTAAAATAAAGACTGTTTGTGTCCTCTTAATACCTTTGGTCTTTTTTAATTTAAAAATTAAAGAAGCAGACCCAGCAATCAAACAAAAAAACATATAGACAACATAAATATAAAAAAGAGGACCTAAATCAAATTTTAAGCCCTTTTCGGTAATGCGCGGATTAACGGTGACCCATTGAAAAAAGGAGGCGATCGCGAATAATAGGGTAAGCGCAGCAACAAGGTAGAATATAATTTTTTTCTTTAAGATAAATATTTCATGGAAGTTAAAACAAAAAAGAAGGAAAAAGTAAAAAACAATTATTCCTGAAGCAAAATCAATGTTCAGAAAAAGGAAATTCAATTTATCTCCAATAGGAGCATTTTCTAAATAATTCGCGACTATCCAAATAACAATAAAAAAGACCAAAGTACTAAAAACTTTATTTATTTTTGATTTTTGTTTTTTTGAAAATGCCAAGATGCCAAGAATAATATGAACAACAACAATTACCGTGACAAAGAATAAGCTTAACATAGAATAAATATTTAGCTCTTTTTTGTATTATACCATAAAAAAAGCATAAAAAAACAATAAAGTTGACTGAACATTGATTTATTACTATAATTCCAAATTGAGAGAAGAAGGGTTGAAATTCCATTTAGTATTTTTCTAAAAAAGGCAGGTGATAAAAACAATGATCGGGAGAAAAATAGTAAGGAAAATGATAGAAAGTATTGCTGGAGTAAAGAACTTTTCGTACCTAGAAGACATTTATGACCCTGAAATAAGATCTAGCGCTAAAAGATGGGTTATCATGGTTCCGGGACTAGGATGTGAGTGGGCGCATTGTTATATGTGCGGATTTAGCACTGCGACAGAAAGATTGCAAATTGGAAGCAAACAGTGTTCTAAGTTTGAAATTCTGCTTGCTTATTATCTTGGCAGATATATTGCTAACCTCGCTTCTGCCAAACCAAGATTTGTTGCTCTTTATAATGGAGGAAGTTTTCTAAACCCTACTGAGGTTCCTGCTTTTATTCAAGAAAGAATCATCAAAGAAATCGCGAGGATGAAAAGTGTTAAAAAAATTCTAATCGAGTCAAGACCAGAGTATATTTCAACGAAAAAAATTGCAAATCTTCAACGTTTTTTTCGTGAAGACCAAGCCATTATTGTCGGCATTGGTCTTGAATGCCAATCAGACTCAATAAGAAAGCGTTGTGTAAACAAAGGATTTGGAAAAAAAGAATACGAGCAAGCAGTCAAAGCCTTGCTGTCTGTAGGGGCTAAAGTTCTCACTTACGTGCTCTTAAAACCCCTCTATTTGAATGAAGAGGAAGCGATTGAGGAAGCGATTGAAACGATTAAATATGCTTTTTCAACAGGGAGTAGCTTTGTAGCACTTCAATCAGCATTTGTTCAAAAAAACACCTTGATGCATAAATTGTATTTAGAGGACAATTATCATCCACCTTCTTTATGGAGTATTATTGAAGTTGTTACCCAAAGCTATCAATATGGCCCAATCCATGTTGGTAATCTGACTGATGAACCGCCTCCGATTGCCATTCCTGCAAATTGTGGAAAATGTGATGCAGAAATAATTTCCGCTTTCCAAAAATTCAATAGCAGTCAGGACATATCCGTGTTTCAGAATATCAATTGTCCCTGCAAACAAGATTGGATGGGAAAAATAAAAAGCCTGTGACTTACCTAAATAGCACAGGCTATTTTTTATCCTCTACTAAACCAAAATAGTATCTAAATGCAAAACCTCATTAGGAATTAAAGGAGCAAATTTTGGATTTTTCCAAACAATGAGAGCCCCAAAGTTTAATGAGCTTGGGTCAGCAAAATAATCCTTAAGAGGACGTACCACATCTAATCCGCATTGTCTGTAAATATGAATTTCGGGGTCCAGAGCTCTATTTGAACTTGTTTCTGCAAAGATATAATACATTGCCAATTCATCAATATCAGAATTGTTCCCGGACTTTCTTTCTTTGGTAACGTATTTTGCAAAACCTGGTATCCGACTGCCGATAGCCCCCATCCATAAGTCACGTTCTGTAATCATCCCAGTAATTGCTCTTTCGATTGCTGCTACAATTCCATTACCATAATGACTAGGCTTAACACTTAGGTTAACCCCGTAAACGCAATTGCCCTCGGGATTATGCGTAGCTTTGATTGTGCCCTGATCGGTAATTTGAGCCCAACTGAAATCACCTTGTAGTAATTCCGAGCTTATAATCTGAGTTACTGCCGCACCTAAAATTGAACTATCTGCTTCGGCAATAAAAATACCATCCGGAAAAGTTGCTAATCTCGATCTATATGTTGTCTCATCAGCTCGTAAACCTTCTGGCCAGGCTTCAATCTCAAGTTGCAACAAGGCTGGCAAGTCTCCTATGGTGGCAGCTCTAACTACAATTTCCTTAGCATTCATTCTCCACACCTCCTAATTTTTTTCATTTCTGTTTCTATCTCCTCTATGACTAATTACCCACCTATTTATAATAATATAAAGGAATGATTTTGACAAACCGTTAAAGCAAAAGAATATTCAAAAAAATCAAGAATAAGTTATGCTCTTGTTTAGATTAACTCACCGCTCTTTTTTGAAAAACAGCCAATGGCGTACGTAAGAGCACCCAAAGATCAAGTCGTGGTGACCAGTTCTCGATATAGTAGGTATCCAGGCGCACCTCTTCTTCAAAATCCAAGTCGCTGCGGCCCGAAATTTGGGCCAAGCCCGTAATCCCCGGCTTAATTTTTAATACCTTTTTGTGGTGTTTTTTGTATCTCGCTACTTCTTCCGGGAGATGCGGCCTGGGACCGACCAAGCTCATCTTGCCGATAAAAACCAAAAATAATTCTGATAGCTCGTCAATCGAAAAGCGGCGAATAAACCTGCCGACCGGCGTGATCCGCGGATCATTTTTTATTTTAACCATCGGCGTGCCTTTGCGAATATTCTTTTTTGCTAAAACCGTGTAGCGTAAGTTGTCCATCTTTGGTTTCATTGATCTAAATTTGAAATAACGAAAAAGCTTGCCTCTCTGGCCAACCCGTTTTAAGGGACTGTCATCATCAAGCCGGGAAAAAAATATCGGGCCCCGAGAATCAATTTTGATCGCAATCGCGGTTGCCAGCATTATTGGACTCAAAACAATAATTAGAATTGCGGACATCGCAATATCAAAAATTCTCTTGAAAATTCTGCCCCAGCCGTCAAGCACGGTATCTTTTAGTTCCACGACTGGAATACCAGAAACTGTTTCAATATCAATATTGGTCGTTTTGGCTCCTAATAGATCTGGAACAAATTTATAAACAATATGGTTAACATCACAATAGTCCACAAGCCGCAAAACTTCTCTTTTAGAAATTGCCGAGCTGCATTGAATCACTTCGTCAATCCCGTTTCTTTGACGAGCCCGTTCTAGTTTTTCAATCAGTTGGGCCCCCGGCATAATCTGCGCCATAATCTTGTAGCCCAAACGAGGTTCACTTTTGTATTTATTGACCAAGGTCTTACCGATTGTTTCATTGCCAATAATCGCCACTCGGTGAATGCCGTAGTCGTATTTTAAAAGCGTCCTTTGGGAAATCCGGATCACGAAACGACCAATGATCACATAAACAACAGCCAAACCCCAGACTGCCAAGAAAATAAAGCGAGAAGAAAACAATTCCCGTTTAAAAAACAACACTATAATCAAAGCCATCATCACAGCAGAGATACTGATAAAGACGCGGTAAGCTTCCCGGATCCCGCCGCGAGTAGTCTTCAAATTGTAAAGCCCAGTCAGGGCAAAAGCGGCTAAACAAAACAAAGCGGCGACCCCGCTCCAAATTACATATTCTTTTAAACTAAAACCATAGGTTGCCGGTTTGATTTCAGTAACGATGTCAGAAAAACGTAAATAATAAGCAGTAAGCGCGGCTAAAATAATCATCAAGAAGTCAAACGGCACCAGCAAAAAGCTAAAAAATAATTCTGATTTTTTCATAGTATTTACACTAATAAACATCAACCTTTAGAAGTTGATGTTTATTATTACTTTGAGTAAGCCTGTAAGCCGAATTCTGTGCACTGTTTTTAAAAAACAATGCGATGGCCATCTATCTGGGATTTAAGTTGCCTTAAACCTCAAGCGTCTTCTCTGTATCGTAAGGGCTTGATTTATCAAGCACCCGTTAATACAAGAGCACAGACTTGCACCAGGCAGGGTTTAGCACTTGATCTATATCGCTATAGATAAGAGAGGTTTCTTACCGCCTCACGTTTCACCTTTACCCGCCCCTCAAAAAAGGGCGGGAAGTTTAGTTTCTGTGCCACTTTCCCTGGGCTCTGTAAAGAATCAGATCTCGAGAATCTCATCCTTTACTCTTCCCGGTCGCTGTTAACGACTGCCTTCTACTCTTTTATTGAACTTTAAACTACAGAAAGGCTTGTCCTCTGAAGCTCTTCAGCAAAAGAAGGGCCTGTCCTCTGAAGCTTTAGCGAAAGAGGGTGTTCGGACTTTCCTCCCCATTACCTTAAAAAACAGGTAAAGGGGCAACCATCCAGCTCACTCAAAGCCATCTAATTATATCTAAATTCACCAAAAAAGTCAAATAAAAAAGACTATTAATTCTAAAATATTAAAACTAATAATCTAAAATGATATATAACTAGAATAACTAGAATAAAGCGCTGACCGACTCACCAAGATAAATGTTTCTAACGCAATGAGCCAAGTGCTCTGAAATGTCAACTATCTTTATTTTATCACTATGATTCTTTTGGGCTATTGTGTTGGTCACGATCACACTGGTTAACCTAGATCCATTGATGCGCTCTAATGATCCCTCCGTAAGGATACCGTGGATAGCGCAAAAATGGACTTCTTGCGCACCTATTATCTCAAAGAGATAATTCGCGTCTGTTATTGCCGTGCCTGCGCTTTGAATCTCATCATCAAACATCAAGACCTTTTTGCCGCGGATTTTCTCTGGATCAGCGATCAGGTTGATAATTTCAACCTCTTCATCGCCGGTTCGCTGTTTATCAATCAAACCAACATAAGATAACCCCAACCTTCGAGCTGCGCGTGAATTTATCTTGCTGCTTCCATTGTCAGGAGCGAGCACAACCCATGTGTCATTGTTAATAGCCAAACCAACCTGCTCCTGCAAAGCTTGGCAAAAGCACTTATCTGGTTTGATATTATCAAAGGGTTTTGCAAACCCCTGGATGGGATCGCTGTGAAGAGTTACTGCGCACAGACGATAAGCACCAGCAGCTTCCGTGAAAATATCACACACCAATTTAGCGCCTATTGCTATCCTGCCCCTATCCTTCTTATCTTGACGCACATAAGGAAAATAAGGGGCTAAATAAGTAATCCGGTCAGCCGAAGCTCTACAAGCTGCGTCTATCAACAAGGCTCCCTGGATAACATTAAAATCTACGGGAGGACAAGAGGTTTGTAAAATAACAACTTTGCGCTCACGAACATTCTGTTTGATTTGCACCCATTGATTACCCTCTGGATACACACCAAAATCAACTTCAACTGGTTCAATGCCTAAATGACCGCATATTTTTCTACCCAATGCAGGATGTGATTGTCCTATAATGAATCTAAGATCTTTAATATCATGATTCATATCGGAATTCCTTTCATTAAGAATAAAGTGCGATTAAATTTAAAAAGGACAGATTCGTCCCTCCAATTCACTTTCATTTTAAACTCTAAATAAGCTGATGTCAAACCGAAGAATATTAAAAAAGGCTTGAGAACAGGAAAAAGATATCCTTTTCTAAGCCCTAGAATCTAGAAATCTAAAGAAGAAACATTATCGATTCCTATAATGTTGCTCTATGCCGCGACTAATCGCCGCTTCGATGTCCTCACCGGACTTCTTCTCTAATGCTTCAATGGACAATTTGAGCAGATGAGGTGCATTTCTATCAACATTTCTGATATTATATGCTTCTGCGCCTACCTCTTGAAGCTTTTTACGAATCACAGCCATCCTAGCTTGTTCGTCATCTGAAAATACTCTTTCACCTTTTTTGGTCTTCACTACAATTCCTCCTCTAAATTCATAAACTTCATTGGGCTTACAAGGAACAAATAGCTACGCAAATAGATTATATAATCACTTCTTATTTTTATAACGTTTTTTCAAAAAATGCAAGGATTCTCTATTATTGCGATGAATCCGCCCAAAGAGTGAAGCGATACCTATTTGCCGCCTGAAAACGGATAACTTTGTTTTATTGACTGGTAATTTTTAGGGTAATTTATTGAAATTGTGGGAATTCAACTATCTTGCTAATCTTTTTTTGTCATTCCCGCGAAAGCGGGAATCCAGGATCCTTGCTGTAAAACTCTAGATCCTCGATCAGGTCGAGGATGACAGCTTACTCGATCTGCTCAAAGCGTTGTAATCGGCCGGGATTGGGTAATATAGATCTTGTCTTTGAAATAAGCCCATTCAATATCTTGAGGATATTTATAATGCTTTTCTATGTTTTGGCAAATTTTGGCTAATTTTAAAATCTTCGAATCACTTAGTTTTTGCTTTTCTTGTTTGCTTTCCGGTACTGTCACCTCTTCTATACCTTGTTTCCCTTTCTTCACAATCATCATCTTCTGTTCTGAAATGTTTTTATCTATAATTATTAGTTTTGCATTTTGAGATTTGAGATTTGATTTATTTACGATATAAGTATCCGGGGTAATCTTTCCACCGACAATTGCCTCTCCCAAACCATACCCTGCCTCAATCACCATTTGATTTTTGTCTCTGGTCACTGGATGGACCGTAAAACAAATTCCCGAGATTTCTGATTGGATCATTTTTTGAACCGCAACCGCGACTGAAACTTTTTGATCTTCTAGATTTTTTTCAAAACGATAAAAAATCGCCCGCGGCGTAAAAAGCGATGACCAGCATTTCTTTACAGATTCTAAAAGATTATCGCGAGTAACATTCAGATAAGTTTCAAGTTCACCAGCCCAGGATGCAACAGCTGAATCTTCGGCCGTGGCTGATGAACGGACAGCCACGTATTCCGCTTTTAACTTTGAAAAACCTTTTAATATTTCATTGCCTAAGTCTTTTGGAAATTCCTGATCCCGCATTAAATCGCGAATCTTATCTGATGCTGATTCCACAGTGTCCATATTTTTAGCATCCACTTTAGGCAGAATCGCCTTAATCTCCACGCCCAAATCCGTATCTGCCAAAAATTGCTCAAAAGCCGGCGCTGTAACCACAAATCCTGGAGGCACAGGAATCCCGTTTCTGGTCATCTCACCCAAAGAAGCGCCCTTGCCTCCGGCAATCTCAACATCATTTTTTGAAATTTCCTGAAAAGATTTCAAATAGTCCATATTTTTTATTTGTTTTTTAAAATCGTCACTATCCCTTTATTTGCGTCCACTAGAACTTGACCCCCATCCTTTAAAACTTTAGTCGCGTTTTGAGTGCTAATAATGCAGGGAACTTTTAATTCTCTGGCAACAATTGCGGCATGAGAAGTGATTCCGCCTTGGTTAGTAACAAAAGCGGCGGCTTTGCGCAAGGCCAGAACATAGTCAGGGGTTGTTTCCGGCGCGACAATAATGTCCCCTTGATTTACCTTTGAAACATCCTTTATATCCTCTAGAATTTTGACTGTTCCCTTGATTTTCCCGCGATAAGCAACAACACCCTTAATTGTTTTAACTTTGGAAATCCTGCTTTTGTGCAAATTTATTGCTTGGGATAATTTGTTTCCTAATAAAATTCTTTTTATGTTGTTAATTTGAATTACACCAAATTTTTTTCCTCTCTCTTTGAGATTATTTGGTATCCTGCCCTGATCAATAAACTCTAACAATTCATCTTCGGTCATTGAAACCACTTCTCGAAAACTTAACCCCTGCTTTACTCGTAGGGTTTTTAGTTTTGGCCAATAGCTGAAAGCAACCCGATCAATCGTTTCCATCAAGTTAGAACGTTGAAAAGCTAATTCTGATCCTATTTTAATAATAGATTCTAATTTCGAAGAAACTTTTATCTTAGGGGGCTCCTTAATAGTTTTATTTTTTCCTAATAATTCTAATTCGGAAAACACCTTGTTTTTAGTTAAAGGTGATCCTTCAAAAGCATGGGTACCCACCCATCTGTATTTTTGAACAAATTCTTTAAAATTATTTTTTTCTATTCGCGGCAGACGAAATTGATAGCCCATCAGTTCGGTTTGTCTTGGTAAATCTATTTTTGCATAAAAATCTGCTAATGAAAGTTTATTCTCTCCACTTAATCCTTTTAAATATTTTTGAAGACAAAAATCCAACATCTCTACTAAAATCGAACAGCCCATAAAATCAATCATTTCTAAAATAAACTTTCTCAAATCCTTTTTATTTTCTAGTTCTAACAAGGCCTTGGTTTTCTGGTTGCATATTTTAAAGTAATCTTCGAAAAAACTGTCTTTTTTCTCTAAACTTATTTGTACTCGATCGTAAATAATATCTAAATCATTCCTTAAAAAATAGTATTGGCCATACAGAACCTTCATATCACCCTGCAAATTGTCAAACCCCATCTGCTTGAATACAGAGGTACTTTTAAACCTAAACCAAGGGGAAGTAAAAAGCATTACCTGATTCCATTTCCCCCAGTAGATCCATTTTTTTAAGTTGTTTTGCTTATTATTCATCACTCATCTTTAACTTAAATCAAGGGAAAAGTTAATGTTTTGTATTATTTAGGACGCACCAAAGCATTGACAAATGGTAATGATAAAGATATAATGTTATTTCTAATTTTGTTCATTTTTAAGGCTTTGTGTAATTTCTTCTTAACACCGAATAATAGATTGGAGGAAAAAAATGGGTAACCGTTATGTGTTGTTTGGCAGACATGTGCAAGCTGTGGTGAATTGGGAAGATCGCATCGAAAGTCTCTTGTACTGTTTGGGTTTAAGTGATCCAAGGCTTAGCGTGGAAGGCATCAAATACGCCATAAGGCTGAAATCGCGGATCTATAATATCCTCTGCGCTCAAAGCCTCGTTGGATTCACGAGTAGAACGAAAAGAGGGAAAGAAACCCTAGAAATTTTAACTATGGATCTTTCGCCTCCGCTCTTAATAGTAGAAAACTCAATGCTTGATCCTGTCGATTATGATGATGTGCCGCCCAGACTGATTCACGAATCAATCGCAATAAACGATGATGCAATCGTTTATCCGAAATGGATAGGCACAGAAGGATTTCACAATTCTTGGGGAGAAGCAAGGGCAATTGCTCAAGTTATCAAGTCCGGAAACTACCATGTCGATCATAATGTCGATTGGCTGATGATGATCAGTCATTGCGATAAAGCGGCAATGATTCTCTGCGCGCTTGCTGGCGATGGTCCCAAAAACTTCGCGGATCACCTAATTGCTCGCGGGGAATTCGTTCAAATCACTATCTCGGATAGTGGCGAGATCATCTCAATCAAAAAGGTTATCTCAAAACAAGCATCGTAAGGCATTAAATACAAATGCCTTTTTTTTATTTCCCCCATCTTATCTTTAAGACAACTCTTTCTTCTGTTTTAAGCTCTGATTCAACCAAACGAAATTTTTTGCTTTTAAAAATTTCTCTAACAGCTCTATTAGTTTATCAGTTTTCCCTTCGAATTTTAAAACTAAATCCAAGATTTTATCTTTCTGTTCTTTTTCTATTGTATCCGAGAGCATTATATCTTTTAGCACATAGAGTAATTCTTTGTTTTTTTTCATGAGTTTCGAATGTTAAAATTATTGTTCCAATCTTTGCTTAGCCATATAGCTTAAGAGAGGGCCGTAAAAATCTTTATCCAAATGTTTGGACATTCGTTCTTTCGAGAATAAATCCTGAACATCTTTTTCGCTAAAGCCGTACCTCACAGCTAACTCATCATAATGCTCAATAAAATACCCTGCTAAAGCTAAAATGTGTGGATGCAAACCCTTGGGGACTATTATTTTATTCCCGCTCGGCAATACTAACTCTTGATCTTGAAGTAAAATTTCCCCTCTTTGCCCCAACATACCAATCTCAGGATGTCTTTGGGTTGTGATTACTTGGTCTGGAACCTCGGCGTTTAAACTAAGAGAACTCGGATAGCCTGTAGCTTTACTACGAGTCATCACTTTGCCATAATCGCGGACATCTCCTTCACTTTGGGAAACCATAAGATGAAACTGATTAAAAGTAGCTACTGTAAACTCATTGCCCAATCTGGCAAAAACCGGATTCTTTTTGCCTTCAGGGGTAACTTCCTCTACTGTAGTGATCGCCTCGAAATAGCCAGGAACCACTCCTTTGCCCTCCTTGCGTTGCATGTGGAGCATTAATTCACCCCATAATTGATGCCCTAAACAAATACCCGCGCCTGATGTTTTTTTCTTTAGTTCTTGCTCTAGCGCATGCAATAGAGGAACATAAAATGCATCCTTTGGTGTTCCTGGGCCGCCACCCAAAAGAATGCCTACGCGATCACGAAGAAGAGATTCGAGCTTGTCAGCATTCTCTCCTGAAATCGAGCCATCTTCTCCCATGTAGACAGTCTCATCACCTTCTCTAAGCTTACTTGAAATAGACATTCGTACATCTTTATCATCAGGCAAAACATGTATACGCTGACAAAATTTTTCTACCCATGCTTTGGGCAAAGATTCAGTCACCCAATCACCAGTTGGACTGCCGCGGTGAATAAAATGAGCAACACCACGTAAACCCCTCTTCTCAAGTTCAGCATAATCATCCATTAGCTTTTCCTCATCTTCTTCTGTAAATTCTGCAGGATTATTCTCAACAAATTCTTGAAGCTCTAACATTATTTTTTCAGTTTCTTCTCCTTCTTTGCTTTCCGGAAATTGAACACCTACAGATTCAGGATTTTTTGGCATATAATTTTGATTAATTTTAAATTTGTTTGTTTAAAGTATAATTTAGAGCAATAATCGCGCCCCGATAGGCATTTAAAATATAGCCGCGCGCGCAGCGCGAAAAAGAAGTGTGAAATTTTCCAGATAGAATATAGGGAAGGAAATCAACTTTTCTTTTTTCAAAATAGAGTTTACCCTCTTTCACCACTGGAAAAATTTCTTCCAAAATTTGTACTCTTTCTTGGATAATAAAGTTTCTTTTTTGAATTAAAACCTTATGAACAATCTTCTGCCATTCTGTTCTAGAGTGAGCAATACCCACATAAACACCTTTGCCGCAGGTGCCGTTTACTGGCTTTAAAACCACCTTATCTTTATTTTTTAGGGCATACTCTTTAAGATTTACTTTGGTCCCTGAAATTGTATCGCCTATCTCGTCTTTAAAGAATCTAGTCCATGGTACTGATTTTTTAAATATATCTTGTTCTTTTTTTGAAAACAGATGTTTAAACCTTTGACTCGTCATTACTGCAAAAGAGGTTTTAGCCGCCATCACAGCCGCTCCAAAAGAATTCACCATAATTGCTTTCTTATCTTTAATCGCGGAAATTAAAGCAGGATAGTTTTTAATGCTGTCGCGATGAGGATGAAAATCAAACCATTTTAAAAACAAATTAGCCTTAAAACCTCTGCACGATAAATTCTTGCCATCATATTTTAAATTTTGAGCATCTGCCACCTCTGCCTTATACCCTGCTTTAGTTAAATGCTTTGCTAAATTCCGCGAATCCTGAAAATCAAAATCGGGTCTCTTCAAAACAAGAACCTGCGGGTTCGGTTTACTGCTAATACCGCTTTCGCGATAACAATCTAAAAGAATAGAGCATAATTTAGGATCTAATTTTTTACTTTCTTCAATAGAAGTTAGCTTAGCTAACTTTTTTATAGTCTTAAGTTTAGAAAAATCTATTTGCACATCATCCAATCCACCGCCGAATCCTGGAAAATTCAAATTGATCTCAATTGCTTTCCAACTATTATTAATTAAAGTGCTATCAAAACGAATAAAAGGAAAAGGATGTTTATATAAACAAGGAAGCTTTAAAATCTCAATCTCCTCGTCTGATAAACCCATAAATTTTTGGAGTTCCCTGTTTCCCCTTTTCAATTCCTTTTCAATGTCTACTAAGCCTCGAATAATTGCTTCAGCTCCTTCTTTGGCAATCTTGATTTGCTTTTTAGTTAAAAATCTTGGTTTTAAAGTAAGGGGAATGGTCCAGGTTTCGGCAATGGTTTCCTCTCCGGTAATTTTTTCCGCATAAGCCGCAAACTCTTCATCTTCAAAAAAATCCTTCGAGAAAATCTGGTTATATAATTTATTTACATTTTTTACTGAATCCTGTTTTTTCATACTTTGTATATTATATGATCTAAAAATTTCTGTTTGTCCTGCTTAAACAGTTCAATGTTAATATCTGCTGGATTTTTCTTCTCCTTAATTCTTCTCGCAAAAGGCTCAAGATATTTTTCTTCACCTAAACTTCTCTTTTTAAGCCCTGCTTGAGCTATTTTCAAGAGTTCTTTCAGATAGGGAATAATACTCTTACCGCAGATTTTGGCATCAAGACCTTTAACTGCTGCTGCAAAAACCAAGTTGTCCCAATCTTCCCATTTATACAATTTAGTAATATTTTTTACCTCTTCTATGTTATTAACTAATCCAAGCATCAAAGCAGGGATTGCCATCTCTTCGCCTTTGGGCGGTGCTGCAGCTGCTCGGCATTCAATATAGCAATTAACCAATTTTCCTTCTAAATATTCTTCTAAAGAATCTTTTTCAAAATTTTCCATAAACTTTTGAACGGTAACTTTTTCTGGGTCGAGGACAATATGGGGCTTGGCATGAGGCCACATACAGATTGTCGCCAAGTTAAGATCGTCTGCCGAAGGGATTAATTCAAGCTTATCTCCTTTCAGACTGTGGGCTGGAACTTTTTTGGCTTTAAAGTATTCAATAAACCCCATCTTTTGGTCGGGAAGAATCCATTCTGATTTCCGCAGAGGCGGCAGAATCATCCACTGTGTTTCCCAATAATAGCGAAAATAATCCGAGATCGATTTATAGGGTTTTTTTGGAAACCCGCATAATCGTTGAAATCCAGAGTGATCAGTCATAAACCGAAAAAGTCCAATCAAAATTATCCGCCATTCTTTCCAGGGCAAAAGCTTAAATCCGTGAATCGGGGAGTTGCCGCAGAGAGCGACAATAAGTCCCGCAATTTTGATCATCTCATTTGCATCATCAATCGTTTCATTAAGTTTAGTGCCCACTCCTGCCTGATGAGCGCTAATCGCGGTTGAAGTAAGATTTGCGTAAGAATCAGAAGAATCCAATTCCTCTAGAGCGAGATACATTGCATTTTGACGAAAAAATTTCCTAATATCCGGAATGCTTCCTGGTTGGACAGCAAAAGCGCCGAGCGTTAAATTATGTGTTTTCAGAATACTCAAAACATCATCATATACTTTGCGATGTAAAACACGAGCTTTTTCAATATTCTCTTGAGGCGGCATCGCTGTTTCTAAATTCCCCGCGCCAGAATCAGTGATCAGATTCACCCGATCGTCGCCAAAATCTTTCTCAATCTGATTAATATATCCTAAAATATAGTCTCTTTTTGCCTCCCAGCCATTTTCCTCAAAAGACTCAAAAACTTTCTGCATTCTTTGAAAATTAATAGTTTCACCTTGAAAATCAATAATTGGATTCTCAAATTCAAGACCAACCAGTCTTTCTTTAAAGCCCATTAAATTTTGAATTTTTGATTCTTCCATTATTTTGTTTTAATAAATTGTTCTAATGATTTCAATCTTTGATAAATATAATCAAGCCAAAATTGAGAATACTTCTTATCTTTTATCTTTAATAAAATGATTGATTGAAAATAGTCCGGAAGCATTTCATTGTCCTGCACATAGTTTTTTAATTTTTTCGCTGTGATTTTTTCCATATTTTTCTTATAATTTATTTAATGTTATATTATTGGCTTTAAAACTAAGTCTCTGCGAAAACGATAAACCGGATGAGAACGATCAAGGTAAACATCTTCAATATAGAAATGAGGAATAAGATATTCATAAACCTCACCCAAAGGCGGATCTACTTCAATATATTCTCCCAAAACATTACCCTTAAAATCGCCATGAAAAGGCCAAATTTGCGCGAGAATCTCTTTGGATATCTTATGCTTCTGGGTGTAATTAATAATTTTCTTGCGCAGGTCATGAAGCACGCATCCTCGTTTTTCCCAGCTGTAGACATATTCGAGACATAATTGGTAAAAAATGTAAACTTTATTTTGAAAATTCAAAAAGAATTTAGGATTTTCTTTGTACTTCTTAAAAGCTAAGTCAAAAGTTATCTTTTCTTGAAAATCCATACAAACCATCGCACAAAAATACAATCCGTCTTTTTTGAGAACTTTAAAAATATCCTGAAAGTTCTTTTTCCAAACAGTCAAGGCCATATTACACTGCGTCTCGTCACTAAAAATAATATCAAATTCATTTTCCTTAAAATACTCACCCACCTTTTCCCATTTACCGCGAACAAAGCTCTCTTGTCTAGGATCTTCACTCATAAACTCCTTCATTCCTTGATACATAGACTGATTAGAATCTAAGCAGGTAACTTGCAATTTCAACTTTGCGCAGATATCACGTGTTTCTGGAGTGGCGCCAAGAATCAAAACCTTTAATTTCGGGTTCTTTTTAGCTTGTTTCTTTAAATGTGCTCTATAAAAAGAAAGTTGATTTTTATTGGGTCGCCAAGGCGGGCCAATCCCTTTCCAGAGATTAACATATTTCGCCCATTCTGGATTGTATGCTTTATCTTTTTTATTCATATTAGGATTATAAATTTTGTTATTCTTTCTCATAAACAAAAATCATATTCGCGGCCGCGCCGCCGCGGGCAAAGTTAGTAATTAAAGTATCTGAAAACCTACTCCACAATCCGACAATTTTGTTGTCAACTAAAAAGGGTAAAAAATCCGCTACTTTGAAACTTTCTTCAAGCTTTCCTTCTCGCCAAAGCAAGGTCTTGTATTTGTTAATCTGAATCTTCTTTTGAATCAGCCAGCCAGTATCAATCTTTTTTAGAATATCCTGCCATTCTTGGGAATTGTAGTCCTCGCCAAAATGAATGTGTTCGGCGCGGCTGGAAACGCTTTTTTTCAAAATCCAATCCTGCCTATTTTTGACCAAACCATTTTTCACCCGATCATAACCTGCTCCCTGATAAATAAAGCTTGGCGGGATTAAGCCTTTGATCGTCTTACCTTCTTTTTTGTCTGTAAAATACTGATCAAAGTACCCATTATAAATCAAGGCAAGCAATGATTTTTCCCCAAACAGAGAGGAAACAAAAGGATTTAGCATTTTAAAAGACCTGTTTTGATAACTTTGGATAAATGCTTCGCGCTTGGAATCTACTAGTAAATCATCTAAGTCAAAAAGACGGTAAACAAAATCTATTTTCTTATCTTTAAAATAACATTGATTATTTTTAAAAGTAACATCTTGAATATTGCCAATAAAAGAATTAGGGGCTTCAGGCTTTAAGTATCGTTCTAAAAAGTATTTTGACTCTGTAATGAAAAAATCATCGCGCTGATCTTTGATTGTTAAAAGTAAAATGTTATCATTTTGATTTACACTTCCTAATATTTTTTTGACAATCGCCAGATCAGGGAAGGGAGTAAACAAATTATAGTTTTTCTCCAGTTTAGAAAAATTCAAAAATTTTTGATACAAAACGCCATAATCTTCTAAAATCCCATGGCCATTCGGACAATTGGTATTAATCTCCATTAAATTCATCTTATTACCCTCAAAAGCAAAATCAAAACGAAGCAAAGGGAAGGGATCAACTAAGTTTAACTTTTGATCAAATTGGTATAAATCTTTTTCTTCTTTAGAAAACCCTAAAACCCTTTGAAGCTCTCCTAAATCCGCCTCTTTGTATAAGCGTTTTAGAAATCGAGAAAAAGAAGCCAGATCTTGCTCTAATTTTTCAAAATATTTTTGAGCAATAAAAAACGGAGTCAAAACGAAAAATTTCTCAAAGCCTTTCAATTGAAAAAGATTATTTTGATCAATATGCTGGTTTATTTTCTGGAAAATTTTCGGATAATCTTTTTCTTGCGATCGACAAATCTTAAGAAATTCTTGATCGATTTTTTTGTCTTGATTGATCATTTTGCCTCAATAATTTTTTTAATCCAGCGGCGGATTTGGTTTAATTCTTTGCCTTGTTCCCTTTCTTCTTTAGTTGGTTTGCGCAAATGGTAATCATGAACATCAACTGCTCCTTCTCTATCGTCAATTTTATCAGCTAACAAGCCTTCTTCATCTAAGGCTTTCAAAACAATATTGCCGACTTTTTCATGACCCTTTAATTGACTGAAAAAGCGATAAACCTCGCCGTCAGGATCCATAGTAACATCATTATCAGTTAAAGAATTGATTGCTGTAATCCTGATATCCTCTGAAAAATCTTTGGCTGTATAGGTTTTAAGTCTCTCAAGCATTTCAAAAATATCATCCATCACCTTTTCAGTGTCCATGCCTTTAAAAATTTCAGCATCAGCATGGCCTTGAAAATATTCACGATAAGGCTCCACATTCTCCTTGATTGTTTCAAGCCAAGATCCCAAAAGAATCGCGTTGTTAATCTTTGCTTCAATTTTGCGAGAAAAATCATTGTCTTCTTTTTTAAGCGCGGCCAATGATTCCACCGCGATCCGCGCACCCCAAGAATGACCCATAATATCAATATTCTTAATCTCGTCAATTTTTGAACCCAAAGATTTAAGAAAAGTCAAAACCTCTCGGTCTGCTGCTTTCCAAGAGAATTTTTCGTCTTTGCCTAAAAACTCTTGTCCTTTTCCTTTAGCGTGTTCAAGTTTTTGAGGACAATGTAAATATTTCTTCACATCCTCACCTTCAATCCTTAATCCATTGTGCCGCAAAACAACAAAAGCTCTCTTGTCACGCGCAAATTCATCAGCATATTCTGCTTCTTGCATTGCAAACCCGCCAGCATAACCCGGGGAAAGCACTAGCACATCTTCATAGTCTTTAACTCCTTTAGGTAAATATGCCTTACCTTCTACCACTTCTCCTGTTTCTGGATTTTGAAATTCAGTCCAAAAACATCTGTAATCCCCTAGCTCGCGTTCCTTATGGTTTTCATCATGATCTTTTTCAAGCTCGAATGTTTTCTCACGATTAAAATTCTCTCCAAAGATTTTTTCTAATTCAGAGAAATCTTCTTTTGGTTCTGCTTCTGGTGAAGAAATTCCTTCTTTATTCATAATTTTTGTTTAATTATTTCTTTTTTAAAATATAGATTGGATAACCCGGGATGAATTTATCATAATTTTTGCCAAATTCAATTTTAGCTACCTTATAATGGCTTTCATAAAGCTTAGTCATATCAGAAAGCAAAGGCACGGTCCAGGTTTTATTACTTCTATTATAGCTCTTTTCCATCTTTTGAATAATCCTTTGCAGTTTTTTTCTTTTTTCGCCCTTTACTTTTTTTAAGTGCAAGTCCATCACTTGATAAATCCCGTTTACCGAAACTTCAAATGTTTTTTGATCTACAGCAGAGCTAAAAAGAAACAAGGTTTCAAAAACAATATCTGGTTTTGGATCTTTTTGATTTAAATAATGTTCTAGAATCTCATGATCAGGTCGTAAATAGTCTTTGCGGCTGACCGCGGTTCTTTGAACAAACAAACCATCTTTTTTAAGCAATGATTTTGTTTTCTCTAAAAAAGCATTATGGAGTCTAGATGGCAATTGATTAATTGAACCGTCAGCTAAGATAATATCAAAATAATTATGCTGAAGCGGAACTGACAGCCAATCACTTCTCGCCCAAACCTCTTTTTCCGCTACCTTGTAATGGCAAAGACTAGTTAGGGCTAGAATCATTTCTAAACTTAGATCACAAACAACTGTTTTAACCTTATTTTTATAAAACAGATCACGGATTTGGACGGTCGCGCCAAAAACCAAAGCCCACGCCTCCTTATTCCTGGTCTTCACTCTCTTGATATATTTTTCGTAAATATCCTGTTCATCCTTGGACGGAATGTTGGGCACATCCATATTCTTCCAGTCTCGAGCAATCTTTTGCCAAGGTTTGGCAAATTTATCTTTAGGCATAGATTTCAAATCTTGTTATTAATTACTTTTTTCTTTAAAACATAGATTGGACAGTGTTTGGTCATAGACTGGTCTTTGGCATAGACCCTATCTTGAATCTCAAAATGTTCTCTCAATTCTTTTTCACTTTCCTTTTTTGATAATACATACCATTGGTAGTCACCGCACATTGGCAGGAAAACATCTTCGTAAAAATCTAATAGCTCATAAATAATCCTGCTGTATTTGTGGTTTTGAAAACTTTTTTTATTCTCATCTCGCAAAACCATTACATGGCTTTGTACGGAGTTTTTAAAATTCTTGTCTGTGCTCGTCTGATAAAATATTTTTATGAACAAAAGATTAGCTGCCAGTTGGAAACAATACTCACCACTGTCAATTCTCTTCGCTAGCTCAAGAAGAATTTGTTTTATGCTTGTTTTCTTGGTTTCAGGCAAATAGAAATTATGACGAGTAATCCAAGCGCCTTGATTCTTTAAAACCCTGCTTACTTCCGAAAATAGTTTTTTGTGTTTTGTAGAGGCAACATTACAGATTACTTCATCGCCTAAAACTAAATCAAAATATTGATCTGGGAAACCATTAGCAAGCCAGGAACCTTTCTTGAATTCTTCTCTCAAACCATCTGCTCTTGCTAAAAACTCAGTCATTGCTCTATACATTGCTGGATTAATATCTACACAATAAGCCTTGGCATTATTTAAGATTTCATAAGTATACAAAATCCTGCGCAATTCGGGGGTTGCGCCCATGATCATAATCTTGGTATTTTTTTGACCTTTCAAAAAATTCGCGATCAATTCACCGTAATTTTGACATTCATCCAGACTAGGACGATTAGGCACTAAAAGTTTGCTATACTCCCGACTTATTTTTTGCCAAGTCGCGATTTTATTTTTTTGAACTTCTGATTTTTTCATTTTTAACTTCGTGCTTTTATAGCAAATCTGAATCAAATCCTTGCGTAAATTTTTAATTATTCTCCGCAAAATAGATACGACAAGCTTTGTAAACTCGATGTTCTTTGCTTGTATCTGAAGCTATAATCTTAAAATCTTTTTCTAAAACATTCTCAAAATCAACTCGACGCGGAAGGATATAGATACAGCGCTTTGGGATGTAGATGTGATCAGTGATCTCTGATGCCTCTTCTAGGGAAAGTTCAATCTCTTTTTCCCAAGCCTGCGCCATCAATTCAAAAACCGAAAGCCAATAAGGCCCGTGTTTTTCTTCTTGATAAATATCTGTATTAAACATTAAAGCATAAAGAAAATACCATTTCTCAAAATGATTTTTAAAACCCTTGCGGTATTTATCTAAAAAGTCTTTAAGAGTTGTCTTATCCTGAATCTCTCTTAAGACAATATTTGTAATCAAATACCCGGGACTCTTAAGGTGTCTTTTGATATTAGCGCTAAATTCTCGATGACGGTTAAAGGGAATATTACAATAAATATGATCACCGCAAACAATGTCGAATTTCTCTTTTGCTCTAAATTTTAACCAATCACTATAAATAATCTTCTCTTTAGGATTTTTCTTTTTAACAAGTTTATTCATTGCCCTAACCATTTCAGGATTAAGATCAACCATTGTTACTTCTAGATTGTATTTGGCAAATAAATCACGCAGTTCTGGGGTTGCCCCGAATAACAAAATCTTTGGCTTTTTGCCGATTCTCTTTCTCACTTCTTTTAAAAATTTTTCATAAACTAAAATCTCACCAGGCGATGGCCGCATTGGCGGTTTTAAATCTCCCCAAACTTGGGAAAGACTTTTCCAAGAATATGTCTGATTTTGGATTTTATTAGGCATATTTTCAAACCCACTATTGTAAATTATATCAAAATTTTAGCTAAAAAGAAAGGATATTTCAAAACCATTTATCAAATCTTCTTCAAAAAATAAACCGGTTCGAATTTGCAGTATTCAAACTTTTGAACATAAGAAATAGAAACAATCTTGAAATGTGTTTTAGCTAATTTCTCAAATTCATCTTTTGGAGGCAGAGTTGAAACGCCGGCAAAATGTTTGTATTTATTCAAAATTCCAAAATCAGACCTTATTTCCCCATCTTCTTTTAATTTTTTTACTTTTTCTAAAAATCTCTGCCAAGAAAACTGATATGTTTTAGAATCCCACATGGTTGCTGCGGCTTGCACTAAAAAATCCTGTTCTGTTTTAATTTTCCCCATCTTGTATTTTTCAAAAACATTGACTATATCTTCACAAACCCAGCTATCTGGAAATTTAACAATTAAGTGGGTAGAAACAAAACCATTGGGTTTTAATAGACTATGTAATTTTTTTAACATCTTACCCCAATCCCGCCAGAAAAGTACAGTCAAGACATCATCACCAGCAATTAAATCATAATAATTATCTGGCAAGGGTAATTCTCGCCAGTCAGCACGTACAAATGTCTCCTTCTCTATATCTCCTCGAACGAGCAAGCTCATTGCTTGGTACATCAAAAGAGAATGATCAACACAAGTTACCTCAAATTTGTATTTATGAGCCAGTGTGCGTAATTCTGGGGTAGAACCTAAAATCAAAATTCGCGGATTCTTCCTCCGCGCTATTTTTTTGAAATGTTTTTCATAAATTTCTTCGTGTTCGGGCAACGGCCGCACGGTCGTATCTTTCCATTTTTCCCAATCTTGGGCAATCTTGCGAATGTTTTTGGTTAAAATATAAGGCATATATTATAAACTGTCATTGCGAGGAGCGACCCCGAGCCCGCCGAGGGGAAGCGACGAAGCAATCTCCTTGAAAAAGGTATTGCTGCTCTACGAGATTGCTTTGGTCACCTCACCCCGAAGGGCAGGCTCCCTCGCAATGACAACGGGATTGTTATTTTCTCTCCAATTGCATAACATAACCCCAGTTATAACAGGTGGAGTTACGCGGTTCAGGTGACTTATCTTTAACTCTAAAATATTTTAAAAGCATCCATTTGTCTTTTTCCCAATTAAAATAGGTCCATTCTTTATCCATCGGCTAAATCTCTTTTGCTTTTTTATAGGCCCTTTTTACTCTCGGATCTTTAATGTATTTTTTTAATTCCGCGAAAAAAAGATTAGTGCCGATTTTGTAATTCTTGTTTAAATTCGAATAAAAAGTGCCCCTAGTCCAAAAATCTTCAAAATTCTGCACGCTGTAACCTTTTTCTAAATACTCTTTTAAAAGCACATTAAAATTATGGGTTTTGCTCTCTGGGAAGTCAGCATAGAAGCGGGTCAGAAAATAGCCATTAAACTTTAAGAGTCTATGTGCTTTTTTAAAAAACACAGGCTGGTTAGCTCTTAATACATTTTCCAAGATATAGTCGCCAAACAGAACATCATATTCGTTTTCTCTTAAAGGTGCGGAGAGCCAATTGCTTTTCACCCAAATCTCTTTATCTGTTTCCTTTTTATTGTGCATTAATTCTGTCATCGCGATAATCATCTCTAAATTAGAATCAACAATTGTTACTTTTACTTTAGGATAGCACGCCAGAAGATCACGGATTTCTGGTGTCGCGCCAAAGACCAAAGCCTTAGGACTCTTTTTCCCTTTAATTGCTTCTTTTAAATATTTTTCATAATCCTGAATGTTTTTGCGGCAAGGCCTGGTGGGATGCTTTAGTTTTTTCCACATCTTAGCCCATTCCTTCCATGGTTCAATGAATTTTTCTCGCTTTTTGGACATAAATTCACTTTAAGAACATATTTTTAATGAATTGTACTAATTAAAACCCTCATTTGATGGGAATTAAAGCTTTATGCCTTTTATCTTGGCCTATGTGTACAAATACTCTATAGTCGGAGAAACTTGGAAGAAGTCCTGTGAAGTCACAACGCACTTGTCATTCACGTGAAAAAGCGGGAATCAGAGTATTCTTGCTCTAAAACCTGGATCTCCGATCAAGTCGGAGATGACAAATGACCTACGTTTGCTTATGAAGATGACAACTAAAGGCTATGGAACCAACAAGCACAATAACTAGCACAATCCATATTTTTATAATAAAATTGTATCAAATTTGAGCGATAAAATAAAGGTTTGGTAAAAATTTATCAGGATATAAAAGTTGACGAAACAATGAAAAAGAGTTATCTTTATAATGAAATGCTGGATAACACGAAACGAAAACACAACCAAAGAGAGGAGATGACGATAAATGAAGGAAGAGTCACAAGCCGTTTTGTTTATTATGTTGTTTATCTCGGGGATATTTTATCTTGTCGCGATGACCTTCCTTTATCCCATTGAAGTCATCCAAGAAAAAAGGATGAGGCACTGCTACAAAAAGAGGCACAGTAAACAGGAGTCTGGTTGGGAAGACTGCTGTAATAAATCTTGCCTCGGAGCCTGCAACGCTCTCCGGGAAAGGGATTGTCTGGCAAATTTAGAACAGTGAGCAAGAAATGGCGATAAAGAAGCGCTGGGCTCTCTGGAGTTCTATTATCGCTATGGATAAAGCTTCCCCCACAAGAGGTTCGAAAAACCTCTTTTTTTATATCAAGTATTTTTAACATTGAAAATAGAAAATAAAAAAAAGTTGCAGGGATTGCTACAACTAAAGTAGAAATATATTCCACTTAAGATTCCTCTTGTATCTCAAATTTTGTCCCTTGCACACAGTAACTAATTAATCTTTGCCCTCTTGGAACCCCTTTGCGGCGTATTTTTATCCGAAGAGACAAATAGCCAGGAATATATCGAAATTCTTCTATTCTCACTGGAGGTTCAGCGGGATCAGAACAAAAAGGTATAACCACTACCAAACAATTCTTTAACGCTTTATTTAATCTGTCTGCCTCCGCTTGAGTAATCTCTTTTATCCCAAAAACCTGATTAGACATATGATCCTCCTTGCGTGTTGTTTTTCTTGAAAAAATTAGACAAAATAAAAAAGATCAAATTAAAAAACTAAATTAATATCTTTTAATCTTGGTTGAAAATCCAACTTTGTCAAATTTAACCCTCAAGATGAAAAGTTAATATAATAACAGTTCCTAGGGAGCGATCGGCAAACCAAAACCAGTGGCTGTGTCGTCACCAGTAGTCCAAATCTCTGCTGCTATGCCGTGCAAATAATTCCGAGTGTTATTGGCTGACCCTTGCCAGAGCTTAGCAGCCAGACCTGAAACATGCGGGGTGGCCATTGAAGTTCCAGACATATAGGCATAGCAACCATTTTTATAAGCAGACTCCACTGAAACTCCTGGAGTTGCTAGTTCCACTTCCCTTTCTTCGACTAGATAATCGCCATCATTGACTCCGCGTGAACTCCAATCCGGAACTGCTTCACTGGAATTGATCGCACCAACAGCAACCGCCTTGTAATAAGCAGCCGGATAATTAATACTGTCGTAAGTTGGTCCATCATTGCCAGCCGCAACCACAACTAATACTCCTTTACTTACTGCATAATCAATGGCCGCAAGCTCTTGAGAATCAGGATCATCACCGCCATAACTCATTGAAATAATATTTGCACCATGGTCAGCAGCATAACGAATACCAGCAGCAGAATCATCACCATAACAAGAACCACGCCGGTCACAGACCTTAACTGTCATTAATTTTGCTTCTGGCGCTACACCATAAATCCCTAAACCATCTTCGCCGCTATTAGCTAAAATTGTGCCCGAAACATGAGTGCCATGGCCGTGCGCGTCTTCACAACTCTTTCTATCTGGTTTGAAGTGAGTGACCTTACTCACACAATCCGTAAGATTACCCATCAAGTCCAAATGATCTTGATCCACACCTGTGTCTAAAACCGCTACTGTAACTCCATTACCTCCTTCCCCGCCATTCACTTTATTGATACCCCATGGCTTTTGATCGCCGGGCAAACAAGTTCTATCTGGTTCAGGATCAGGATCAGAAGGACAATCTTGGGGACAACGCTTGGGCTCATTACCCTGACAGACGCTATCACCACAGACAGGCTTACCAGTGATCTTGCGGATGCCTACCTGTCTAACCTCTACCCCTAAATCCCTCAAAGATTGAACTTGCTTTTTGGTCAACATTGTTGAAAACGCTCCTGGAAATTCTTGATTGACACCAAAAAGCGTTTTCAAAACTGGATTCTCTGAACTAATATAATGAGGCTCTGGTGTTAATTCCCAACTATCACCAATCACTGGCGAGTTTGCAGGTGCTATTGCTTCTTCTTTGGCCTCCTCTGATGCTGGGATCAGGAAGCCCTTTACTTGAATTGCTCCAGAAAAAACTAAAATCCCTGCTACTAAGATTCCTAATCCAATTTTAATTTTCTTCATTTATTTACTCACCTCCTCGCTTTTATGTCTTTTATATTATTTTAAAACAAATTCGAACAAAATGAAAGGCAAAGTGTGCCTGCACTCTGAGGCTTTGTCCTCCTTCGCCCTGACGAGCTTCAGAGGACACCCCTTCTTTCTTAGTCAGACAAATTATTGTTTGTTTTTAGAGTGCTGTGCACTCCGAAGCTCCAAACAAAGTGAGGAGCGAAGATGTGTTTGCACACCGAAGCCTTGGCGAAGGTGTGGACCTGGGGAGAATCGAACTCCCTACCTCAGCAATGCGAATGCTGCGCTCTACCAGATGAGCTACAGGCCCGTTTTTTAAATTCTCAATTCTCAATTCTCAATTTTAAAAACAATTTTAATGTTTTAATGTTGAATTTTCAAAAAATTTCGAGGATATAAGGATTTCTCAAAAACGATTTACTAATTTATTATAGAACAAACCATTAAATTAAGGAAATTCCTTGCTCAAATAAAAAATTTGTTGTAGGCTTAAATGTACTTCTAACTCTCAAGTTTGTTCTTTACCCATTCTTAATTCTAAAAACCAGAAACATTCAACCAAACGAGAGGAGATTGAAAAATGGGCAACACGCCAATTTGGCCTACCTGGCCCGTAACTTCCGGAGAAGATGAACTGCTGGGAGTCGTCGCAAGAAGCGGACGATGGGATGTGAATAGTCGGATTACCGGACAACTAACAAAAAAGATGGCCAAATATATTGGAATGAGACACTGCGTCTTTTTCAATTCTGGCACATCAGCTCTCTATGCCGCGATAATGACAATTAGATCGTCCAAGTCAGACGAAATAATCACTGGTTCATTAACCTTTGAGGCGACTGGTGGCGCAATTTTGCTTTCAGGACTCACGCCCGTTATCGTCGATCATGACATTAAGACCCTTACTCCGGACCTCGCGCAGATCAAAAAAGTGATCACGCCAAGGACAAAGGTGATCATGTCCCTTCCAATCTATGGTATGCTTCCCAATACTGCAGGAATTATAGAGATCATAGAAGAAGCAAACAAGGAAGGCTTGGCAGACATAAAATTGATCACTGATGCCTGCCAAGCAGTCGATGCCAGGGAAAACAAAAGCATAGTTGGCGCTGAAGGAGAAATTGTTTGCGGCAGTTTCCAGCAAAGCAAACAACTAACCGGTGGAACAGGCGGTTTTGCCGCCACTAACGATGACTGGACAGCGAAATGTCTTTCAGATTTCCATAACCACGGCAGAGTTGGATTCCCCGATGATACAGGGACCAACATTCATGGCGTAAACCTAAGACCCCACCCAGCCGCGCTGGCGATTGTTCTTTCTCAATTGGAAATTGTCCCAGGCCAAACAGAAGCGCGAAGAAGGAACATGAAAATCCTTTCCGACTTGCTTCAGGATGAAAAAAGGATCATCTTGCCTCCGCTGACTAATGACTGCGGCCCGCACATATATGTAATCAGAGTTGTTGATGCTAACATCAAACTCGCCTTCTTGGCTGAATTGAAGAATCGAGGAATTCCCAGCATTTCTGGAGGATATCCTCAATTACTCAGTCAAAACCCAAATTTCGCAGAAGGCACAATCTGTCTTTGTCCAAACGCGGAAATGATTCAAGCAAGCCAAATCTGGCTGATGCACTGGCTTTTCTTGGATCCAAAGGGTAACCCTGATCAAGCTAGGGTCAATATGCAATATCTCGCGCAAGCAATCCGCGAAGCCTTAGATAAAGTCTCCTAAACGCCACCTTGGCGTTTTTTTTATTATTAAAAAGAACCCTAAAATAAAGAGGGTTCTGAAAGAATGAACTGCTCTATTTATTGCTCTACTTGCTGCAATTTGCTTGCCGAAAAATCATCAATCTTCTTTGAGATCTTGGCCGCGTCCTCCTCTCTTCCCAATTTGTTGTAGAGCAACTCCTGATTATGCAAAACCAAAAGTTGAATCGTTGATATTTCCATATCTCTCAAGCAATCCTCAGAAGACTCAACAGGGCCCCAAAAAGCAAAAAGTCTATCAATACAATCAAGGCATTGGGTAAAATATCCTAGAGCCTCCTCTTCGTGACCTAGATCGAGATTATAGAAAGCAAGGTTACTGTAAACTATCATTAAACCTTCTTGCTCATCTGGGGTTTTTGTCTCTGTGGCTTCCAGAATCTTCTGGGCTTTTTGCCAATAAATCACTGCCTTTTGATAATACTCTTGGGCTATGTATAAATCAGCAAGATCAATATAGAGGCATGGATCTTCTATCCCATTATTCTGATTAATATCAAGGGCTTTTTGATAATACTCTAAAGACTCTTTATAATCCCCCTGCTCTTGATAAACAAAAGCTTTAATATGTAATGCCTTGGTATTTTCAGGTTCCCAATCGAAAATCCTTTCGCAACAATATAATGCATCTTGATAGTTTCCCGTACGAGTATATTCACGAGCTCTAGATGTAAGACGACTAATCAGGTTTCTCCTTCGAATGGCTTCTTTTCTATTTAAAGCTAAGTGTCCAACAAGGAAAAGTAATAAAACAATTACAACTAACGGCCACTTTAAAAAGCTCCGCTTCTTACTGTCTGACATAGCCTAAAACCCCCTTTCTTCTAATAAAGAGTTTTGTATTGAGGAATAAAAAAAGAACAAACAACTTAAGCCAAAAGTACGCTCAGGAGGATTCGAACCTCCGACCTCAAGCTCCGGAAGCTTGCGCTCTATCCAGCTGAGCTATGAGCGCTTTAATTCAAATAACGAATTTAATAATCACTAATATCAAAAACAACCAGCCAATCTTAATCAATTGACTTGATTTCTAATTACTCCAAGACTTTATAAACCACATCTCCTTCGTGCACTTTTTGATCCACTTTCAAACCAATCACATCTCCTTTTTTCGCCTCCTGAATCTGATCGTGTTCAACCTGCATTGACTCCACTTTTTGGTCAAAATCTTCGCTGTGGCCCTTGATATGAATCGTTTCACCGACTTTCAACCCGCCTTTAGTAATTTCAATAAGCCCCACCTTAATTTTATTGTAATAATGGGTTATTTTACCAATCTCTTCTTCTTTGCGTTCTTCTTGTTTTTTTTCTGCCACTTTTTTCTCACCTCCTTTCGATTCTATTATACTAGAGTTTTCAAAAAATATAAAGCAAAGAGGCCAATATTGAAGACTTTTACACCAAAAATTCAAAAAAATTGCTTCTGTGGATAACTCACTTGTATTCGGTTTTTGTTTGGTGTATAATATAAACCAGATGGGCCTCGCAAAAACATTTTGAATTCTCCCTCGACCTCGATTAGCTAAAAAGGCGGCAAACCGCCTCTATAAAAAACATCTTTATGCAGATAACCAAACGACAAAAACAAATATTGGATTTCTTAGTCGAATTCATTGCCACCCATGACTATGCTCCCAGTTTACGCGAGATAGCCGATCATTTTGGTTTGTCTTCAACCGCGACCGTGCACGAACACCTTAGAAATTTAGAAGACTCTGGCTATATCCAATCCGTCAAAGGCGAAGCGCGTTCGATTAGCCCTTCAGGTAAGTTTATGCGCTTTAAAAAAGCAATTGAACTGCCTTTAGTCGGCTTAATCGCCGCTGGTGAACCGATTGAAGCAATTCAACAGAATGAAACCATCTGTGTCCCTTTGGGTTTAGTAGATAAAAAACCGAATTCTTTTGTTCTTCAAGTCAAAGGAAGCTCAATGATTGATGAGGGAATATTAAACGGGGATTATATTATCGCGGAAAGGACCTTTTCGCCTAAAAACGGCGATGTCGTGGTTGCTTTGCTCAACAATCAGTACGCCACCCTCAAAAAGTTTTTCAGAGAAAAAAACAGAATCAGACTCCAGCCAGCAAACAAAAATATGAAACCGATCTATTCAAAGAACCCGGCAATCCAAGGAATTGTCCGCGCGGTGATGAGGAAATTCTGATCATCCATTTTAAAATCTATTTATTCTTTATATATAAGGGGAGCAAAAATCGACCTAAAGTATTATTGGTCGATTTTTGTGTTTTCTAAAATAAAAAAAGAGGCCGTTATTTCAAGGTTTGGCCTCGCTTGATTCAAGTCGCCTAGAAAGCGCAGTGATCGTTTCACCTAAATAAAGATTTAGACTGATTATAAGCGCTTCCCTAGTAGTAGGCGGCCCACCAGTAGATATCTGGGTTTTCAACGAAGGCTTAAGCATATCCAGAATGGCTTCCAGGGGTGACTGAGCGCCCTCTGCTGCTTTCTTTGTTGGGATAACCATTTTCTGTAAAATCTCACAGGCAATGATAAGACGCCCAACATTTTCATCGAGATCTAAGGCTCTTTCTTTTGGTATACCAACATTTGATGATTGTTCAGCAGCCGCAAAACCTGCTTGAACATAATTCACCATCAGCAAGTGCGCAGGTGGTAGTTTTTCGGTACCTGCGCGTCCAGAAAGGTTGGCAATCGTCTCAGTTAGAAGAATCATCATCGGATTTGCAGCCGGGTCTTGCTGTAACTGATCACAATGCCCACGCAACCTTTCACTGCAACGATTCAGGGCTCTCAATGTTTCTTCCATTGGTGATGGCTTGTTCCCGCTCTTCTCTATCGGGATAGTCATTCCCTGTAATGCCTGGCAGCCAAAACTGAAGATTCTTTGGGCTGTCGTAAAATCCATGCCCTCGACAGCCTCGTGATCAGGTACAGAGCCTTCCAGGAGATTCACTGCAGCAGTGGCGTTTTCCACGCCTGTCTCAATACAATCAACCACCAGTAAATGTGCTGTTGACAACAAACCCTCTGATTCATTTTGCATCGTAATCTCCCTCCTATATTGTTGAAAAGATCATGTTTAACAGCACCAAAAAAACTAACGAACAACCAGCCCTTATTTATAATACACAAAATAATATATGTCAAATTGTTTATCTGATTTTCTAATTATTTTAAAAAAAATAACAACAAAAAAAGCCAGTCTTTATAACTTGACTAGCATCGAATTAAATATGACTCTCTGCTTGCTGAGGGGAAAGAGCACACGATCTTTCTAACTCTTTAGCAATATGCCAAAGCTCAAATAGTTGAGCATTATCAAAAAGGCAATGCAGCCGCTCCGCGATTCTCTTTTTTAATGCTTTACCGAATTGATAACACTCATAATCTGGGCCTTTTAACCACATGGATATTGCTAAAATATTCATTGCTCTCTCAAGACTTTTAGAATAAAAATAAGCCTCGTTAGAAAATGCAAAGTGTCGTAAAATAGGATACCTATCCCGGAGCCAAAATATTGCGGGATGAAGTATTTTAGGATTACGCCAAATCAAAGTAGTCTCATCAGATGAACCCAGGAAACCAAAAATGACAGCAATGATATCACTCCTCGTAAACCTAACCTCTTCTTCTAAAGCACAATCTGCTTCCATATCCTTCACCTCCAATTCTAGAAAAACAAATAACCAACTAAGAAACCTAAAATTGAACAAAGAACAATCGGCGGCAGAGCAGGCAGGCTCTTCCGCTTTTTTTGCAGATTGAAAATAAGGAAACTCATAATAATACCAATCAAACCTCCAATCGCGCAAGCAATAGTTTTAGAGAGTCCTGTGGGCAAAACAGAGATGCAAAAAAGCAAAGGGAAAGCTAGATCACCTGAACCCAAAAACATAAACCCTTTCCCTTTTTCTACCTTTGTAAGTTCAGTCTTCAAGGTAGAAAGATCTCCCGGAACAATCAAAGCGGGAAACACCTTGCGGGCAATTAAGCCCTCCGCCATCTTGACCATATGTTTGGTCTTGTAAACCGCAATGATATCATACAAAGACAGAATACCCAAAAGCGCGAGCACCGTAATCCAATGAATGTTTAAGCCCAAACTGACTGCCAAACCAGACAAACCAATCGTTAAGACTAGATTCTGAATCCAAACTCGGGGATAAGCATAGCGCAGAACAATCAAAACAAGAGCGATAATTAAAGAAAAAATAAAAGGCAGGATCGCTGAAAAAATCAGCTGAATCCCCAAAAACAGGGCGAAAGAAAAAAAGATATGAAAAAAAATCCCCCGGCGGAAATACTTCAAAGCAATCAGGATAAAAATTGTCCCAATTGCAAAAGCAACTAAAGTCTGCCATAAGGGAATCTTTGGACCAGTCAATACTTCTGGGACAAAACTGACTAATCTCAAGCTGGCGAGGATCGTAATCAGATAAGCAAACAGGGTATAAAAAATCTCAAGGAGAAGACTAATTGTGAATTCTTTTTTGTTCAGATTCATATTTTGTCAAACCGCGCTTGTGCTTCATCTTAATCACCCTTTTTTTGCCATTCTTTGGCTTTGATTTTGCTTTGAGTTTGGTCTCTTGGACCCCTTTCTTTTTGGACAGTGTTTTGTCTTGTTTGCTCAAAGTCAAAGCATAATCTAGGACGCCGTCCATATTGGCAACCGGAATAAACTTCAGCTCCTTGCGCGCCTCTTTAGGCACCTCGGTTAGATCTTTTTTATTATCAGCCGGCATAATAATTATTTTCGCGCCAGCTCTGTGCGCGGCCAAAGCTTTTTCTTTTAAGCCCCCGATCTCCAAAACATTGCCGCGGAGCGTAACCTCGCCGGTCATTGTAATTGCTCTTTTTACTGGGCGGCGAGCAATCGCCGAGACCAGCGCGGTTGCAATCGCAATCCCGGCTGATGGTCCGTCTTTAGGGATTGCGCCGGCCGGCACATGAACATGAATATCATTCTTTTGGAAAAACTTCTCATCAATACCCAAAACCTTGGCCCGACTGCGCGCGTAAGACAAAGCGGCCTGGGCTGATTCCTTCATCACATCCCCGAGTTGCCCGGTCAAAATCAAATCACCCTTACCGCTCATTGTGGTCGCTTCAATGGACAACACCTCTCCACCAGCCTGGGTCCAAGCAAGCCCTGTAACCACGCCGATCTCGTTCTTCTTTTCGGTCAAAGCAAGAGCAAACCTGGAAGGTCCTAGGTATTTCGCCAAATCCGCCAAGGTAATCCGGTAGGACTTTTTCTTGCCGTTTCCTGCTAGCTTGCGCACGACCTTGCGGCACAAGGTGGCGAGCTCGCGCTCCAAATTCCTGACCCCCGCCTCGCGGGTATACTCATTGATTACTGTCCGTACAACTGCATCGCTGATATACAAATCTTTTCTTTTTAAACCGTGGGATTTATATAATTTAGGCAAGAGATGTTTTTTGGCAATCCGCAGCTTTTCCTCTTCGGTATAACCCGGAAAATGGATCACTTCCATCCGGTCGCGCAAAGCAGGCGGGATTGTATCCAAGACATTAGCGGTGGTGATAAACATTACTTTGGATAAATCAAAAGGCACTTCTAAATAATGATCAGAAAATTCACTGTTTTGTTCTGGATCCAAGGCCTCTAAAAGGGCAGAAGTGGGATCGCCGCGAAAATCCTTGCCCACCTTGTCAATCTCATCAAGCATAAACACCGGATTCTTCTCGGTTGCCGTGTTAATCCCCTGGACGATCCGGCCGGGCAGAGCGCCAACATAGGTGCGGCGGTGCCCCCTGATCTCTGCTTCATCCCGGATCCCCCCTAAACTCATTCGGAAAAATTTTCGGCGCATGGCGCGCGCAATTGATTTGCCGATTGAGGTCTTGCCAGTGCCTGGCGGCCCGACAAAACAGAGAATCGGCCCCCTGATCTTACCTACCATCTTATGGACCGCTAAATACTCCAAAACCCTTTCTTTCACTTTTCTCAAACCAAAATGATCTTGGTTTAAAATCCGACTCGCTTTTTTAATATCAATCTGGCTCTTGCTTTCTCGTGACCAAGGCAGATCAATCAACCAATCTAAATAAGTACGGAGATAAGAAACCTCGGGAGAAAAAGAAGGCATTTTCTCCATCCGGGCCAGCTCTTTTAAGGCCACCTTTTCCACATTGGAGGGCATCTTTGTTTTTTTGATCTGAGTCTCTAGGTCTTCGCCTTTTTCTCCTTCACTGTCTCCCAACTCCTTCTGAATACTCTTCAACTGCTCACGTAAAAACATCTCTTTCTGCATTTTGCCAAGTTCCTTGTGGGTCTTTTTCTCAATCTTCTTACCTGTTTCCAAGATTTGCTTCTCATGAGCGATGTGTTTGGAGAGTAGTTCCAGCCGTTTTTGGAGATCAGTACTCTCTAAAATCTCCTGCCGCTTTTCTAAAGATAAATCCAGATTAAAAACCATCAAATCAATCATCTGATCCGGGGTTTCGGCGTTGAAAATCGCAACCAGAACATCCAGAGGCACCATTTTGCCAATCGAAACACACTCCTTGAATTGGGCTAAAATATTCCTGATCAGCGCCTTGACTGCCAAGGTTTCCTTTTCTTTGGTTTCTAAAATTTTAGTTCTGACCTTAAAATAGGGGGACTCTTGGATAAACCCAAGAACACGCGCCCTCTTAATCCCCTCGACAATAATCTTGACTGAATTATCAGGCAAATTTAAATCCTGGGCAATCATCGCCACCGTGCCTACCTTGTAAAGGTTTTGAGGGGTTATTGGTCTTGCTTTACCTTCTTCTTCAACTTCTTCTTTCTTATTTTTAACTTGTTTCTCTGAAACAAAAATAGCTAAACGGTCGCTTTTCACGGCCTCTTGGACAGCGATCGCGCTTTTTTGATCGCGGATAATCAAAGGCAGGACCAGACGGGGAAAAACCACCAGATCCCGAACGGCAACTAAGGGCAACTCTTTCTTTATTTTAGGTTTGGGAGGCTTTTGGGCGACAATTTCCCTGTTGCCTCCAAATGGAAAATCCAGCTCTTTTGCCTCATCTTGATCATCCTCTTGTTCTTCTGGTCTATTGTTTTGCTTAATCATTTTTGTTTTTATTCTAAAATCACAAAATACATCTAAATCTCACGAATTTCATAATTTAGAAATCTTTATTTAAAAATTTAATCTACACCTTACCTCTAATGATAGCATTGTTTTAGAAAATCAAAAAGGCCCTGGTTAATGTCAGTGGGCATAATAAATAATTGTCAAGAAAAAATCAAAATCTTGTCTTTTTTAATCCAAGGGTTTTCTTGATTTTTTTGCTTTTGACCACCCTTTCAGCGATAAACCGCGATGCGGTGCGATAACGGGTGTTCTTTTTTTTGTATTGATGACGTTTATAAGGCACAAAAAATTATTTCACAATAATCATTGCCTTCCTGCCTCGCTCAATCTCTTCCTTAGACCCAGGAAAATCATGAATCGCGTTATCTAATATGTGGTAAGGATAAAAATAATTCTCGCCGCGCCGGGTTCCCGGGTCATTAGTGATAAAACCACTCTCATTAAAACCGGTTAAAACCAAATTATGATAGAGGGGCCCAGGCGAGGTGAAATTAGGATTGCCCAAAAGCCTGCCTGCGGCTGGAACAATCACCGGATAGCCAGCAACGATTCTCTCTTTTAAATCATCTATCGTAATATCATAAACAACCTCCACATTCTGATAACCATAATAATCTTGGGCAAGCTTAGCGGTTTCTTTGACATCCGTATCCTTATAATCGCCATAACGTGACATTTGAAAATCAATTAGGCGATCAAGTTCCTCTCTCATCCTCTCTTTGTTTAAATCTTTTTTCTGCCAGAAATAATGGACAATCACCAGGCTTGCCTCTTCGCACGACTCTTCGTCCCGCTCGTCCCAAAGAGCATATGGCGACTGCGGAGCAAAAGGAACTTCAAGTAAAAAATCGGGGGGAATCTCCTGATCTTTAGACTCTGACACCTCTAGTTCTTGAAGTGAGTCACCACCTTCTAAAGCTAGATTTTCTGGCTCTAAATCAACAACTGTTGTCTGCTCCTGGTTCTCTGGGAGATAATTAATATTTCTCTGTTCCCCTTGTGCCTGTTTAAATTCCACCTCAAATCCGCTTAGGTAAAAAATCAATGCGATCAGCAAAATAAAAAAAGGGGTGAAGAGAAACAAAAATTTTCTCAATGACAACGCCATAAAGTTACCCCTGGTCAAACTTCTGAACAAGCTCGTTAATAAGCCTTTTTTGTTCCTTTAAATCCAAAACTTCGCGGCGGATCCGCGCTTTTTCTTTACGGATGAATTGCTTGATTCCTTTAGATAATCTTTTTGATCTATTCATTACCATCATCATAACATAACCCCCTGAAAAATAACAAAAAAATTAATTTTAATACCAAAATCTTCCGCCTACGCTCACGAGCTTCGGCGGACAGGTCCGCTCTCGCGCCAAGGCTTCGGTGGACAGACAAACAGTGGATAACTCTCTATTCCTTATTTTAAAAATGTGCTATAGTGATATGATTTAAAAAATCTTGAATAATTTATATCAAAAAAGAAGGGAGGTGATAATCTTGGACAACAATACCTTATTTAATGAAGAGGACGACAAAAAAGACAAGAAAGAAGATGAAATGGATGAATTAGACCTCGAGGATGATGATGAAGACATCATCCCGATCGAGGAAACAGGCGGAGGCGGCCGCAAGATTCTCTGGACGATTGTGGTGTTGATTATTATCGGCTTGGGAATTTACTCTTTTGCTAAAAGAGAACAAATCCGAGAAGGCCTACAAACACCAGAAGAGGAAACCGGAGAAATCGGCGAAGCCGCCTCCGACACCCTAGAAGAATTCACTTGGGAAGGTGAAGAAGGAGAAACCACGATAGAAGAAGAAGGGGAACAAATCGTGATCAAAGAATCTGAAATGCCCGAGCTTGAAGAATTCACGATCACAGATGAAGGAGAAGCGATTGCCGGACAAGAAGAAGCAACCACTCCTGAAATAGAAAAGCCAGAAGAGATTATTCTTGAACCCAAAGTTGCAAGCGATGACGAAAAAATTACGGCCACGGCTCAACCCGGTGAAGGGATCACCCATCTGGCCCGGAGAGCGCTCGCTGAATACCTAGAAAAAAATAATCTCACCGGGGAGTTGAGTGCCGAACAAAAAATATACATTGAAGACTATCTCCAAAATCGGACAGGGACCGAAATGCTTGCTTTGGGCGAAACCCGCACCTTCAGCAATGCCTTGATCGCAGAAGCAGTTGATGCTTCAAAACAGCTTGATGAAAAACAACTCAAAAACTTAGAAAAATACGTTGTGATAGTATTTGGTTCAGCTGGCTCTTAAAAAAGCAAAATAAAAATTCAAAACAAAAATAAAAAGCAAACAAAAACAAAATAAAAAGACCGCCTCTTTTCAAGAAAAAGCCAAGCATGCAGCTTTCTAAAAAAGGGCGGTTTTATTTTCTAGAATCGAACACCTAATCTATGCATGATCCAGCAAAAAGCAAAAAGTGAAATAATTGCTCCAAAAATTCCAAAGACGAGATGCCTAAAACCTATCTTATTCTCAGCTGTTTTCATTCTATTCTCCTCCCAAGTTGTCCTTTTGCATAAAGCGAAAATTTCCGCAAAGACTGGAAGATGTCAATTTCTGGCACACCAAGACTTTGAAAGTCTGCAGAATCTAAATCACCTGTACAAATCACTATCGACTGTATACCCACAGTAATTGCTTCTCGATAATGTTTGATCGAATCGGTAACAAAAAGCGCGTGGGCTGGTCTATTTGATAATCCCGTTTGCTCTAAGGCAGAAATAAACAATTCACTTTTAGAATCGTTCTGTTTGCCTTTTCCATTAACAATGACTGTAAACCAATGCTTAAGAATTCCGAGTCTGCGCATATGACGCTCCAGGATTCCTTGCTTACGATTGGTTACGATTCCTAAATCAAAGCCCATATCTCGAAGCTCCTGAATCGCTCGGAATGTGTCAGGAACTAGATCTCTCGCGCTATTACTGCGTCTAAATCTGCCGAAAAAAGGTAGAGAAGTCATAGCTTCCTGCCGAAAAAGATAAAACACAAATTCCGCTTTCTCTATCGTCTCGAGAAATCCCAAGCTTCTGGCTTTCTGAAAATAAAGAGAGACCTTTAAGGGTAGAGTCCTCCGCAAAGGACCATCAAAGTCAAGCAGAATCAAAACTAAAGACCCGATATCAGGCATAGAATCACTCCCCCCGGTCCGTCTTAAATTTTAAACAAAGAACACAAGCTAAAGCCACTATAAACCGTATAAAAAATATTAAAAAAAGTCAATAAAAAATACGCGAACCAAAACCCCCTCCTGTCATTGCGAGCGACCGGAGGGAGCGAAGCCATCCTACGGGTGGTCACCCGTAGGGTGACAATTTCGTGAAAGTCTTATTTGACTCTTAGGAATGAGGTTGCTTCAGTTCACAGCGAGCTGTCTCCCCCTTCGGGGGAACTCCTCGCAATGACACTAGAGTCTTTGGATCACGCTAAATGGTCTCGATTTATCCCAAATCTCACTCCGGCTTTTTTATCCTGCCCAAAACAACACCAAGTACAATCAAGGCGATAGCGACAACCACTACCGCGCCGCTCTCAATCATCTTATACAAAGTAAATTTGGAAACTAAATCACTGAAAATTGAGCTAATCCCGTCAAATATTGCCGGATCTACTGCTTTCTCTAGTTGGGGGCCAGCTAATTTCAAAAAACTGGAAGGTTTCGAAAAACGAGAAAAAAGAAGCAAAACAACAGAGCTAAGTAAAACTAATAGGCCCGGTACTAAAATCGTTGTTCCGACTTTTTTGAAAACAGAAGAAAGCGGCTTCCAGACTAGAAGGCCAATGAAAATCAACAAAACAAACACAGCGGCAGTAGCAATATAAAGGATAAAAAAGGCAAGATGAGTATAATCGCGCACTTTGCTTAAAGTTGCAAGCGGCGATTCTGCGTCTCCTGCTTTTTTAGGAACGGATTCTTTTTGCCCTAAATTTAAAAGGTCAATTTCGTCAGGCAAACCTTCAAACATTTTGTCAAGCACCCCTTCCTGTTCAAAAGCCTCGCTGAATTTTTCCACATCCTCTTGGCTCATCCCCGGAGGCAAACAAAATATATTCTGATCACCCTGCTGTAGTTTCCTAACTTGATCTTCAGTACATTTAGGCATATCACTAAAAGCTTCTCCAATCAATTCGCCAAAAGAAGATCCTAGACTCTGCTTGACCTCTTCTAAAGAAATAGTGAGTTCTAGCTCCTCTTCGTCAGAGTAAAACCAAACAAAAAAATCATCAACCAAGCCACCTAACTCTTCTTCCATCCAGGTTTGGGGAAAAGCCTGCTCCACAATCCTGTTTAAGGCATCAGGAGAAATCCCAGGTAAAGGAGAAGCGCTCTGGCCCGGGCTTTTGTCGCCCTGCGCAGCTGTTTTAAACATACCACTTAAAAAAGAACTTAAAGCTTGGGTGATCTGCCCCTCTTCAATCAATGCTTTATAGACCGCGGGCCGCAAAAAAACAAGCTTAAAATTGTGGATATAAAGGACAGTAGTAAAACTCAAACAGAAAAGAATGGCCAGAAGAGTAGCGAGTAGTTTGCGACACATAATTTTTAAATCAAAATGCAAATCTCAAAATGCAAAATGAAAGTTCAAAGATCAAAAATAATTCCCTGTTAAATTCCTCTGCGCATTTCGTATTTTGGTTTTGATTTTTGATGGTTAATTTAAATATATTATACCACAACTTACAAAAAATATACAAATTAAAAAAACTCCTCGAATAAACTATCGAAGAGTTAACCTAGGCATTAATAATAATCCCTCTTTGCTTTCTCAAATCTCGCGAAAACGGCATCTGCGGCTAAACAAAGAGTGCTTTACTCATACCGTAAAGCTTCAATCGGATCTAATTTCGCTGCACGGCGAGCAGGATAAAGACCAAAGACTAAGCCCACGCAAGCTGAAACGCCAACTGCTAAAATAATTGATATTGCGGGTAGAGAAAAAACCCAGTCTTCATAGCCCAAACTTTTAATGACCACTGATGCTAAATAAGAAAGGCTGGCAGCCAGAATAATACCACCAATCCCGCCTAAAATAGTCAGCATCACTGATTCTAATAAAAATTGAGTTAAGATATTACTATTGGTTGCACCTACTGATTTACGCAGACCAATTTCGCGTGTTCTCTCAGTTACGGAAACTAACATAATGTTCATAATCCCAATCCCACCAACAACTAAAGAGATTGCCGCGATTGAAGAAAGCAGGATTGAAAGTACGCCCATTATTTGCGAAAGCATATCTTGCGCTTGCTCTTGGGTTCCTGTGTGGAAATCATCTTTGGAAATATCGCCTTCAGGGTTATCAATATCATGCTGATCGCGCAGTAACCACTGGATTTCATTTTCTGCTTCTGCGACTAAGTCATCGCTTTTGGCTCGCGCTACAATCGCAATAATATAATCAATACCTAAAAGACTTTTTTGTCCAGTAGTTACGGGGGTGAAAAATAATTCATCTTGATTCTGGAAAGCAACTGTGCCTACTTCCTCTAAGACGCCAATGACCTCAAAACTTTTTTGATCGATTTTAACCTTCTTACCAATCGCTTCATTGTCTTCAAATAAATCCTCTTTGACCTTACTGCCTAAAACCACAACCTGCGCTCTCGCTTTTACTTCCTCTTCAGTAAAAGGACGACCCTCTCCTAAGTCAACATCCATAATTGCAAAATAGGAAGCATCAATCCCATAGAAAGTCGCATCACGGTTATTATTTTTGTAAACTAATTTCCCTTTGCCAATAATCATCGCAGAGACTAAATCAACTAAACTTGATTTCTTCACTGCTTCAACATCTTTGTATTTTAAGGTAGTCAAATTAATCCCCATCATCTGATCAGGAGGGCCTTCTTTATTCATTGCTCCTGGTTCAATGAATATATTATTAGAACCAACGCCCTGGACTTGATTGATAATAAAACCTTCAGCGCCAGAGCCCAAAGACATAATTAAAATTACAGCCATGATCCCAATAACAATGCCAAGCATAGTTAATATGCTTCTCATTTTGTTGCGCCGGAGCGCGGTTGACGAAGTTTTCAAAATATCTAAAAGTTTCATATTTAGTTATTCTTATTATCGCTTTCTACTTTCCCGTCTCTTAATTTAATCAATCTCTTCGCGTGTTTCGCGTCATCCGCGTCATGGGTAACCATAATAATCGTATGGCCCTCTTGATTTAATTGTTGCAAAAGATGCAAAATCTGCTCTGAATTTTTGCTGTCCAAATTACCAGTCGGCTCATCAGCAAAAATTACACTAGGGTTTAAAACCAAGGCGCGGGCAATCGCCACCCGCTGGCTCTCGCCGCCTGAAAGCTGGTTGGAGAGATTGTCTAGACGGTGTGATAACCCGACTTTTGAAGCCGCTTTACGCGCCAACCGGTCCTTGTCCTTTACGTTTGCATAAACCAGGGGCAATTTAATATTATCCAAAACCGAAGTCCTTGAAAGAAGATTAAAGGTCTGAAAAACAAAACCTACTTTTTTGTTACGCAGCTTGGCAAGTCCATCCTCGTCAAACTCACGATTGTTTTTACCTTGAAAAAAATAATCACCATCTGACTGACAATCCAGAAAACTTAAAATGTGCATTAAAGTAGACTTGCCTGAACCAGAAGGGCCCATAATCGCCACGAACTCGCCTTCGGCAATTCTCAAACCAACGCCGTTTAGAGCATAAGTCTTAACGCCGTCATGATCATAAACTTTTTTCAAATTTCTAACCTTAATTAAAGACATAAAGGAAACAACCAATAATCCTGCCTACCCTGCCTGCCGGCAGGCAGGGAATTTGGTTACTGGCACAATTGGTGATTTCAAAAAGAATCTTACTTCTGCTCCTTAATAAATGTCACAACCTCATCCTCTTCCTTTAAACCATCGATGATCTCAATAGTCCCGCCATCTCCCCGCAAGCCGACAACGACATCAACCTCGCGAATTTCTTCACCCTCTAGAATCTCCACGTACTTGCGGCCGTCTTTCTCTTTGACCGCGCGATGGGGAGCGATCAGGACATCATTTTTTGTATATATTTTAATTGACAAATCAGCAGTCATTCCGGAACGGACCAAGCCTTCCGGGTCAGAAAATTTAATCTTGATTTGGTAATAGGTTACACCTTCAATAATTGTTTCGGTCGGCTCCATCGCTGACACCTTGCCAGTAAGCTCCTCGTCAGAAAGCGCATCTAAGGTAATCTCGATTTCTTGATCTAATTTAACTTGACTAATATCGGATTCTGGAATCTTGACTTCAATTTCAAGCTCTTTGCTCGCAAGCTGGATTAGAGGAGAATAAGCAAGCGCGCCCTCGCCCTCTTCAATATTAATTTTGCTCACAATCGCAGACAAAGAACTTGTTAACCAACTTTTAGCTAAAGAGTTGCGAACTAAATCTAAACCGGCCTTGCTGTAATCAACCTGATTGATTAAATTTGATTTCTGGGGATCAAACCCGAGCGCTTCTTGCCTTTTTACTGCTTGACGCGCCTGTTCCTGCAGATACCAAGCCGCGTCTTCCGTCTGCTTATTGCTTACTTTAAGCGACTCTAACGCCTCTTTTACTTTGCGTTCATTGCCTTGCGCTTGAGTTAGAGCCGCGCGGGCTAGATCTCGCGTGTATTGCGCTAAATTACCGGCATCATGCTCACTGTTCACTTCATCAAAATATTCTTGATAATCTTTGGTGTAATTTTTGGCTTCATCTAAAGCAACTTCCGCATCAAGAAGTGCGCGCTCGTTAGCCGCTTTAGTATTAAGATAAGTCTGATAGCTTTGATTATAGGCGGTTTGCGCCGCTCTTAAGTCGTGGGTTTCAGCCATCTTGAGATTGCTTTGGGCTAAATTTAAACTCGCCTCGGCCTGTGTTACTTGTAGCCTTTGCGTGCTGGAATCAAGGCTTAATAGCAGATCCCCTTTGCTTACTTCTTCTCCGACCCTAACATTAATCTTCCCTACAACCCCGTTTTGTTCCAACACCAAATCAATCACTTTTTTGGGCCTGACCGTACCAATTACAGAGACTGTTTGTTTTAATTCGCCGCGATAAACTTTACTTGTCGAATATTCCGGCTTTTTCTCTGGACGTAAAAGCACAGAGGCCACAATCCCTCCGACAATTAAAACCGCGATAATGATCAAAATCCGTTTAGTCCGCTTTTTCATTGAATTTTAGAGTTTAATAACGAATAAATATTATAATACTTTTTAATAATTTAGTCAATGGTTTAAATATCCAATATAATAGAATATAATGCCGCAAATAAAAAAAACCCAAGCTTCATTTCTTTAGGTCTTATCATATCCTCACAATCCTATAATCTAACAAAATGATCAACAGCCGGCTTAATATTGGGAGCACAGTCTGGGGGTAAATTATCAGCTGGATGCCAAGCATGTTCCCGAACATATTTACCCGGCTTAATTTTCTTACTTAACTTTTTTGCTAAATAATGAATGAGGATAACATACTCTAAAACTCCCTTCTTCTCTCTTTTAAGAACTAGGACGAAAGGCTTACTTAGAATCTTAATATCAATCCCAAGCTCTGCTTTTGCTTCTAAAATCGCATTCTTTCGAATTGAACAATTCTCTTTTTGCGCGCCGCCTGGAAACTTCCAAAAAGAATCTTCACCGTGCTTATCCAAAAGCACCTTACCATTCTCAATAATCACTGGACCAGAAGCAATAGTCAGCTTCACTGATTTTCCGTCTTTATCAGTGCTATTGTAATGCCTAAATTCAGTCATAAATTTTCTCTCACTATTTCTGTTCTCAAGAATAACACAAATCAAAAAAAATCAAAAGTGGAACTCCTTGTTATTCCTCGGTCAAAAATTCGGCCAGTTCTTCCCGTGCTGACCTACTTTTCAAAAATAAAAATCCTAGGCAAAACATCGCCTTGGCCGCTATCTTGCTGGTCTGATAAACCTCTAAAACCTTTTCCTCTAGTTTTTTGCTTTCAAGCAATTCGGAAAGCTCCTCGAGATCATACTTGGGATTCAAGATTTTGCGGGCAGCTTCTCTACCCGAAACAAAGCCTGGATGAATCCCTTCTCCGGTTAAGCCAGAAGCCAGGCCGGCCGCGTCACCTGTTAAAAAAATATTGCCAAATTCTAGGCCTTGAAAATCATAATTGATCGGAGCTGCCTGTAACTTGTATTCTCCCGGGTTAAGACCAATCTCTTTGCACCAAGTGTCAAAATGCCTCCTGAATTTTGCGGCATTGATAAATCTCAAATCAGCGCCAGCGCCGACAGAATTATATTTTTTATGCGGAAAGATCCAGGCATAATTCGGACCGAATTTTTTTAACTCAAAGAATACCTCCAATGCATCAAATTTTTCCCTGGGAATATGATATTGAACGGCGAGTATAATTTTTTTTACGGGAAGACCTAAAAATTTCCTAACAATAGAACTGCTTCCGTCCGCGCCAATTAAATATTTAAAAGACAATTTCTCTCCATCTTTAGTCACGACATAATTCTTTTGAACCTCTATGACCTCTAAATTGAGCCTCACTTCTGCCCCTTTATTTCTTGCCTGCTCTAATTGCCATTTTCCCAAACTCTTGCGGCTGCAGGTCCAAATCCAAGGCTGATCTAGTTCAAGTTTGTACTTTTTGCCTCTGAAATAGAGATTGGCACAACTAAACTCTTCTTCAACAAGAGATTTTGGGATGTGCAGATCTTCAAAATCTTTAACCGTCAACCCGCCAGCGCAGACCTTATCACCGACTATTTTCTTTCTCTCCAAAACTAAAACTTTCTTCTTTGGGGCAAGCACAGTGGCAGCCGAAAGCCCAGCCGGTCCCGCGCCAACAATAATTACGTCATAGGTTTTGTTTTTTGTTTTCATTTATTTGAAAAAATAGACTACCCTAACCTAAATAATATGTTCCTATAATTCTTCTAGTCTTTGGGTTGCACACCAAATTACAAACAACCAAATTAACTTCTCTTATTGAAAATTTTCCAATCGAAATATTCTCTAGTTCTTTAATCTTGACAATCAATTCTCTTTTTGGTCGTCCTTTAAAACGACACAAGGTAATGTTGCCAAAAAATACTTCGTCAGAAAAATATTTCTTGTCATCAGATAAACCAATATCTTTCAATCCAGCATCTAAGGTTTGAACCAATCTTCCTAATGTTTCATTAGAATATCCGATCAAAGAAACGGTTTTAGGAAATAACATAAGATTCTGTAAATCAAAACTGAAAGAACTAAATTTAGGGGTTACTTCTCGGAACAATTTATCTGCCTTCATCACATCGTCTTTGCTAAACCGTGGCGGCTTGTGGATAATTCGAATATTCTTAATTGTTAAGTGCAATGATTCGAGGGGATAATAATAATGGTCAGGATCTATCTTCTTTAAGGGTTCAATTATATCTCGGGAAATCTTCTGGCCAATCTTGGAAGGAATAAACGTTAATGAAGAAAGACAAAGCCTATCGTCATTCTGATCCACATAATCACTCTGAATCTGGACTCCATTTTTTTGACTACTAATAATAGACTTAATTTTCTGAATAAGCTTTTTTTGCTTTTTACTATAATTGTTTTTCATTCTTTTAATAAGTCTGCTTATCTTTCTCTTAAACGTTTTATTCGCTCGCCGGGTGAAGGATGGGTTAGGAAAAGACGATTAAACCAATTTGTCCCTTGCCGGCCGCGAAAGGGAGAGATGATAAAAAGATGGGCATTGTAATTGCGGGCAACTTTCATTGAAGCGGGATCTCTCGAAACTTTTTCTAAAGCGCTGGCTAACCCTTCAGGATACCGCGTCAATAAAGCTCCAGTAGCATCAGCTAGAAACTCGCGCTTGCGCGAAATCGCCAGCCGAATCAAGGTCGCGGCAATCGGCGCTAAAATCGCGGTCGCAATTCCGATCAACATAAAAATCGCTCCCACCTGTCCTCCGCGCGAATCGCGCGATCTTCTGCTGCGGCCTCCGCCAAAAAAACTAAAACGTAAAAAAATATTAGAGGCGATCGCGATCACACCAGCTAGAACTACAGCGACAGTCTGTAAAAGCGTATCCCGGTTTTTGATATGAGCAATCTCATGGGCAATCACGCCTTGAAGCTCTAAACGGCGCAATTTCGCTAAAAGCCCGGTGGTTACCGCGATCACCGCGCGTTTTTCATTGCGGCCCGTGGCAAAAGCATTGGGCTGGGACTCGTTTAAAATATAGATACGAGGCATTGGCATTCCAGCGGTAATGCATAAATTCTCAACAGTTCGATACAGTTCCCGCGCGTCCTTTTCGGCAATCGGCTTAGCCCGAGTTAAAGCCAAGATTATTTTATCCGAATACCAATAACTTAAAAAACTGGTAATCACACTGAATAGAACCGCGAAAATCAAAATAAATTGATTTTCCAGAATATAGCCAAAAAGCCAGCCAAAACCAATAATTAGGACTAAAAAAACCGTCATTAAAAACCAAGTCCTGCGAATATTAGAATCTTTGTGGGTATAAAGCGTGGCCATATATTATAATTCTAACAAAAAACCGCCTGCCTCGCTAGTCCTTGCCTGTTGTGGATTTGTGCAAAATTTAAAAAAGGGCGGCCACTTGGGGCCGCCCCTACAAACATTTTTTCTAAAACAAGTAAGTATTTACAAAAATCAAAATTTAAGCTATGTTGGCTGGAGCTGCACTTTGCGGCTCAACTGTTGGTTCTTAAAACTCAACCCAAATATCCAAACAAGGAGGAAATAGCAATGGATATGAAAGTAACTCTAGGGGTAATAATGGGCAACCGGGGATTCTTTCCTAACCATCTGGTTGAGGAAGGCCGGAAAGAGGTTTTGAAAGTGCTGGCGGATGAAGGTATAGATGTGGTGGCTCTTACGCCGGAAGATACGAACTTGGGCAGCGTGGAAACACTTGAGGAAGCGGTGAAGTGCGCGGAGCTATTCAAGAAAAACCGAGAGAAGATTCAGGGCGTCCTGGTTAGTCTCCCCAATTTCGGCGATGAACGCGGCGTTGCCAACACCTTGAAGATGGCGAATCTGGATGTTCCGGTGCTCGTGCAGGCATTCCCGGATGCTGTAGACGCGATGGATCTTGCTAACCGTAGGGACAGCTTCTGCGGCAAGATGTCAATTTGCAATAACTTAAGACAATACGGCATCGACTATTCTCTCACCGCACTGCATACGGTATCCCCTGATTCTAATGCGTTCAAGGAAGATCTCCGGTGGTTTACCGGTGTATGTCGAGTTGTCGGGGGGCTACGAACTGCCCGAATAGGCGCGATTGGTGCGCGACCTTCAGCTTTTAACACAGTCAGATATAGCGAAAAACTCCTGCAAGCATCTGGCATCACTGTCGAAACTATTGACCTGTCGGACATATTCGGCCTCGCGTGGAAGCTGGATGACGATGATTCTGCGGTCAAGAGCAAACTTGATAGTGTCAAATCCTATATCAATGCAGAAGGCGTGCCGACGAAATCCTTCGTCAAAATGGCGAAGCTGGCTGTGGTGATCGAGAATTGGATGGAGGAGAATCGTCTGGACGCCAGCGCGGTTCAGTGCTGGACTTCCGTGGAAGAGAACTACGGTATCGTGCCATGCACGATCATGAGCATGATGACTGAAGGGCTGATGCCTTCAGCATGTGAGGTGGATGTCTGCGGCGCAGTCGCAATGTACGCCCTTCAACTGGCATCCGGCGTTCCGTCAGCGCTTGCTGACTGGAACAATAACTACGGCGATGATCCGGACAAGTGTGTCGCCTTCCACTGCTCAAACTGGCCCAGGAGCTTATTTCGAAAAGTTCCAGATATGGTTTATCAGGACATAATTGCCGGTACTGTAGGGGCAAAAAACGCGTACGGAACGTGTGTAGGACGAGCTGCAGCAGGACCGATGACTTTCGCGTGTGTGTCCACGGATGATACGGTAGGAAAGATACGGACATACATAGGCGATGGTTTATTCATAAATGATCCGCTGGATACCTTTGGCGGACACGGTGTGCTGAAAATCGAAAACATGCAGGAGTTGCTTCGCTTCATTTGCAAGAACGGGTTCGAGCATCACGTTGCTATCAATCCATCTTTTCAGGCGGATGTACTCTACGAAGCCTTCGACAACTATTTGGATTGGGATGTCTACTACCACGGGCAAGAATAATTATCACTTGCCAACCCCGCAAATCAAAACGCGGGTTTTTTTTATAATTTATTGTCATTACCCGTAGGGGCAACCCTTGTGGTTGCCCGTTATTGGTAAACCAAAAACAGGGCGACCACCCACCTACGCCAAGGCTCTGGCGGGCGGGCACGGGGTCGCCCCTACGAATTGTTCCATCCAAAAACAAAAATTTCAAATTTGTTTATAATTCGCAGTGAGGAGAAAGTGAAATTCCTTTTCACTTTATCCGAACAAGAATTTCAAGCTTGCTTATTTCCCTAAAACACAAAAGAAAACAAGAGAGCTAAGATTGCTAAAACAAAAGAAATAATTGCCCACAAAAGATCCTTATTCTTTCTTATCACTTTGGCATAAACTAAAGCTGTAATTCCAAGCAAAACCGCAGGAATCACTGCTCTTCTTGTTGTATTGTAAAACAAAAGTTTAGCCGGAGAATTTGGAGTATAACCAAATACTTTAAAAAGAAGCAAAACCCAAGCACTAAAAACAGACACAAGCAGACTCAGAAAAGTAAAATAACTCAATCTCTTCTTATCGCTTTTTTCTATCTTTTTAGGAGCCTCTTTTCTAACCAGTGGCGGGGCCAGTGGTTTTTTCGTCTCTTTCTTATAAACCTTCTTTTCTGGAATTCCTTGTTCCGGCTTTTTCTTCCTGCGCGCCTTGCGATAAATCCATCGGATTAAAAAAAACATACCCAAGATAAACAACAAAAACAGAGGAAAAAGCACGCCGCGCGTATCTCGGATGAAAAGTTGAAAACTCAAAACCAAAAACAAAACCATTGAAAAAGCTAACCAAATCACTTTTTTCTTTCTCATATCTTGATTTTTATTTAATTATCTGAACTTTTTCTAAATGATTTATAGATAAAAATTCCAGATAAAATCGCAATTAGGGCATAATAGGTTAAAATCAAATACCATCGCGGCGTGCCATACCAAGAAGTTTCGGGAAACCATCTTTTAAAAAGAAGGATTACCCAAGATAAAGCGCCCCAGCTATGGCAAAGCAGAAGAAACAAAACGAAGATTAAATTTAAAGACCTCTTTAAGACAAGAACCAAAAGCAGACAGAACAAAAGATAACCAAAAATAGCCACAATAAAAATTGCAGGATGAATCTTTAAAAAATACTCAGCAATCGGATTGAGTTCGTTGACTTGGGTATAATCACGCCAATAATTCTGATTTTGGCCAACCAAAGTTAAGCCAAAATCTAAAACAATCACAATCCCAGCCAAAATCATTAAGTATTTAGATTTAAAACCAAATCTTTCCTGATCTTGAGACATAAAATCCTGTTTTTTACTTTTAGTTTTTATTTTAGCCCGAATTACAGAACCATCTAGGCTGTCTATTAGCGAGCGACGGGAAGGAGCGAAGCAATCTCGTGAGAATCCACATAATTACTCTGTAACGAGATTGCTTCGTTCGGGCAGCAGCCCTCCCTCGCAATGACAAATGGTTTTTCGTAATTTAGGGTATTTTAGATTTGTTTTAATTGTAACAAAAATCTTTACAAAAGACAAAAAATGTGAAATAATATGGTGTTAGTAATTTCTGTTCTTTTTTTGAATCTACCGTTATCCCCAAAAATCCCAATAAGGAGGAATATCTGATGAAAAAGTATGTTTTTATTGTGGTGGTGGCTACTCTGTGCGCCTTGTTAGTCCTTGGACTTATACAAAAAGAAAAGGAAACCCCTTGGGAAGTTAGCGTAATTACTACTCTTGGCTTTTGGTTCGCTGTGATTGCTTTCCTTTCCTTTATGGAAAATGAAAATTTCGCCGAAATCTACATTAAGAAAGCATGGATAAACCGCGTCCTCTTCTCTGTTGCATTTTTGGCCTGGGTGGTAATACTCAGTTTTGGATCGCTCTCGTTCCTCGGAATTTACGGAAAGGCAGTATTCCTCATTGATGTGATTTGCTTAGGTTATATAGTTCTGTACATATTAATCTTTTGGAATCCACAAAGAGTCCCCGAGAATACAATCGCAGTCAAAGGAACGAAAATCCATTACACCGGCGAAAGGCTTTGGATGTTCAGCTTCCTTCTAGAAAGAACCACGTTTATCCTAAAAGACGAGGGCCTCCCTCTACCAAAAATTCAACACACCATTCAGACAGGAGAAGGAGCCTTTGATCTCTGGATCACAAGTTCTGTAATAATCAAAGAAGGAAGAGGCGGAGGAGTAGGTGTGATTAAATCAAGAGAGATAAATCTCAGGCATATTAAAAAAATCGTAGTAGAAAAAATCAAACGTCGAATCAGGGGGCTTGATCTCTCTGACAAAACTATTGGAGAAGCAATAGACCTGCTACGTGGCATAGGGATCTCGACCTTTCAAACAACAAGTTTGCCACTGTTGTGGGTAGGTCAAGATGCAAAGATAACAATCGAGCCCCAGCCCTAAATCCGCACCTAGAAATTTCAACCTGCGGATTTTTTTAATTCTTGTTTTATTTGTCAAAAAAATAGGGGAAGATTTTAGTCTTCCCCAGACAAGAACCGTGCGGCCCTGTACCGCCAAAAGAACGATGATAAGATCTAAGATACACGACAAACCTCCAGTTCTTCCAGGGTTTCAAAAAAATCAACAAACCCCTGAACATTACGCGAATAATGTAGAGCAAAATCCTTTCGAATCTCCGAATTTTCAATAAAGGTCGCAAGAGAATTGATCGCCACCCTTCCCTTGTTCCCTTTAACTAAAAAACTAGTAAAAATATTCTGATAACAACTCAACAGATTATCTCTTGGGTCCTGCATAAGCCAAACAGCCAAAGATGCTTTATTAAAATCGCCTTGATCGAAAACCTCTTTAGCTGTAACACCACTGCAAACGACATCATCAATAACCACGACACTCTCAGATTGAGGACAATAAAACTTCTCCACCTCTGCTCGAGGATTTCTCAAACCAATCCGTTTTGCTCTAACATCTATTCCTCTTATTAAGCCCAAACTCGCTTTTACAGTCTGCGCCCCTCTCCCCGGGAAAATCAAAACATCAAAATCGTCAGGCTTAAAAACACTCAAAAGTTTTTCATTCAGAAAACTCAAGTCCAGAATTTGGGCTGAATAACCAAATATCTCTAATAAATCTGACACAAAGCCTAACCTACCAAGACCAATATCATCAATGAATATGTTTGCGTCATAGACAAACCAATACTCTCCAACGACAAGCTTGGGCAGTTTATTTGCCACTCTCTCTTTCCAAGACAAAGCAATCCCTCCTATCTTATCTCTTTGCGACCTTTAGTGCTGACTTGACTGCTTCTTTAGCTGAATTCACGATAAAATACGGATATGTTTTCCTCTTGTTAAACTCAAGTTTCTCCAAGATATCTTCCTGGAATCCTTTAATAAAAATCAATGGCTTTCGGTTCCGATAAGCAATGGCTAACTCCGCTAAAGTACCCGCGTCTCCTGGAATTACGATAATAGCATCGCAACTTAAAACCCCGGCAAAAAGATAATCACCAATATCAATAGGCGTACAGATCTCTACAGTCGTCCAAGGGATAGCCGTTCCTCTTTCCCTGCCTGGTGTACCCACAACAATACCCCCGTTCTGATAAGCGGCCTTGCTCGCTGCCGCCACTACGCCACTGCAGCCACCGGTAATTAAGATTGCCTTCTCCTTTGCGACTCCTCTGCCAATTTCCCCTGCTAATTTTAAAATCTTTCTTTGCTCTCCCTTGTTTTTCGGCAAGTTCTTTCGCTCTGGCCCAATAATGCCAATTTGCATTTTACCTTTTTTCATAATTTTATTGATTAAAAACAAAAACCCCTTCCCATATATTCTCTCTGGGAAGAGGTCAGGTTGATCTTTAATTTTCTATAATATCAAAGCAACCTTTTCCCAAAAAGAGAAGGGTTGCGATGATGGATTTTTAATCTTTTTAACATTAATTGATAACCGCCCATTCCAGACTTAAGCCACTTAGCCACTCGCGCTACAGTGCGCGAACTCAATCCTGTTTCTTTTTCAATTTGGGAATAGGGAATTTTCACTTTGAGCATTTGCGCTGCCTGCCAGCGCTTGCCAAACTCAATAATCTCGGCTTCGGTTAAAAGATCACGAAAAAACTTCTTCGCTTCGCTCACATTCTTTAAAGCCAAGATTGCTTTGAATAAGTCTTCAGTTTTTTGATTGTCCCATTTGGGCATGTATTTGATATCACTTTACTTAAATAAAGTATATCAAAACAAAAAAACCCTGTCAAGGGTTTAAAAAATGACTTGAATATTCAAACCATTAGTAAGTAACTAAAGCACTCTTTTCTTTATTCGATAAAGCAAGAAAAGTATCAAGCTCTATTGCATAATCTAGCCAGCCAAGATAATGATCAAGCCAGTGTTGATAAGCTGCCGGGTCAAAACGGTCGATCGACTGGAAAGCCACCTCTTTAGCCGCTTTAATAAAATCCGAAGTTAAACGCTTAGAAGCTGGGCATTTGGGGTCAATGACAAGTATAACTTCGCCATTCCGCCGGATCGCTTTAATCGGATAGGATCGGCAATCAAGAGGCTTGTAATCTTGGATCAGGCATTTTCCTTTACGCAAAAATCGACAATCCCTCTTATTAAGCCATCTTTTTCCAATAATATAATAAGTCCCCTTTCCCAAAACCCTTATCTTTTCAAATCTCTTCTGAAAGAAAAGAATTCCCGTCATGATCCTAATCTTGCTCTTTTCAAACCAAGTTAAGATCGGTGACCCGATTTCACCACTCGATCTACAACACTCGCTGCCACATTCCTTGCAAAATTCCAATAAAGACAGTCTATCCATCTCTGTTTCTCCTCTCTGAATCTAAAATATCCATCTGACTATGTCTACTATTTTCCAGATTGTAAGCCCTGTTATAGTAGCTCCCACAACTATCACAAACCACTCAAGAGCATTAAGTTTTGCTTTATCTTCCTCCTCCATCTCTTCTCCCTCCTTTCATAAAAAGAACATCCCCTTGCCCCTATTTTTTGACAAGGGAATCAATATATACTTTTCCTTGACCTATTTCAACTTTTATGTTAAATTTAATAGGTTTTTAAAATAATTGTTTAATAAATCAATGATTTTCAGCCAAAAACAAGGGATTGATGAGCTAATTATCCGGGAATTATCCCATTCCCCGCATTTAGAATTAAAGGAATTAATTAAAAAAATATCACCCAAACTTAAGAAAAAAATCAGTCTTCAAGCTTGGTACAAAATAATCAAAAAACTCCTAGATCAAGGGGTAATCATTAAGCAAAACAAAAAATACACCCTGAATGTATCTTGGCTTGCCCAAGTGATTAAATGGGCAAATATGCTCAAAACCATCTATGTTGAACGCGCACGCGATAAAATCATCAAACTCCCCAAAAAACAAAAAGAGAAGGTTAAATTCACCTTCCCGGATTTATTGTCTTTAAACGCTTTCTGGGCTCACATCCTAGTCCATCTGGGCTCTCTAACCCCTGAAGGATCAACTGTCTATGCCTACAACCCTCATTTCTGGTTTTATTTAGCGCATGGAGATTTTGAAAAGCAATACAATCAGAGCATGAAAGACTACAAGGTCAAAACCCAAATTATTATTGGCTCAAATACTTTCTTAGATCAGTGGAATGCAAAATTCTTTGATTCTAAAATTATTGAGCACTGGTTATCACCAAAACCTCTATACCCTGATCAAAAAAAATATATTAATTATTTAAATGGCTATTATCTTGAAATAAAATTAGAGAAACAGATGGCTGAAAAAATCGACAAGCTGTTCAAAAAAACAGAATCCTTAGCTGATATTTCGCAACTCGAACTTTTAGCCCTATTTTCCGAAAAATCAATCTGCACAATGATGGTTTCCTGTAATAAACAAAAAGGCGAGGCCTTTGCCCGCAAAATCAAAAGACATTTTTAATTTTGACTATATCTTCAAAAAAATCAAAGAACATCCAGCTCTTTGATTTTTTGATACTGTTTCGGCGATAAAAATTTGCCCTTGCGCACTGTTTCAACCATTATCCTGCATGGTCTCCTTCGTCTTTTGGTTTGCCAATCACCTATCTTCTTCTCTTGAAGCAATGTTTCTAATTTCTTAAGTATTTTGTCGCTAAGGGCTAGGCTTTTACCGAACTTATCTCTCATTTCATTTTTAAATTCATACCTAAAATCTTCTAAGTCTTGTTTAGTCGCGAAAACCTTAAGAGCATCTTCCTTGGTCAGGAATTTCTCTAAATCCTTTTTGGTCGCAAAAACCTTTTCCATTGCTGGAATCAAAACTCCTCGAATATCCTTAATCGTTAATGGCTTACTGTTGATATTTCCCGGCATATGGCTTTAATATAACACAATCGAAAGGATATTTAAACATTCTTACTCCATAAAATTCCCGGCCTGGATCTCCCAGAGTTTTTTGTATTTTCCTCGGGCTTTTTCAATCAATTCCTGATGGCTTCCTTCTTCGACAATCTTACCCTTGTCAATTACAATAATCCGATCCATTTTGCGGATTGTAGAGAGACGATGGGCAATCACGATTACGGTTTTTTTCTCCATCAGTCTATCGATTGCCTCCTGAATCAGTCTTTCTGATTCAGAATCCAAACTGGAAGTTGCTTCGTCTAAAACCAGAATCGGAGCGTTGCGCAAGATTGCCCGAGCAATCGCGACCCGCTGGCGCTCGCCGCCAGATAACTTTATCCCCCGCTCACCAACATAGGTATCATAACCCTCTGCAAACTCGGAGATAAATTCATGGGCATGCGCCGCCCTGGCTGCTTTCACTATTTCAGCATTCGAAGCCCCTGGTTTGCCGTAACGAATATTCTCACGTAAACTGCGATGAAACAACATTGGGTCTTGCGGCACTAAACTGATCTTGCGCCATAAACTCTCTTGAGTCACCCGACTTATATCTTGACCATCAATCAAAATTTGACCGCGAGATACATCATGCATCCGTAAAAGCAGCTTAACAACCGTGGTTTTACCAGAACCTGACGGCCCAACTAAAGCCAAACGTTCATTGCTCTTAATCTTCAAATTAAACCCTTTAAATATCTCACGAGTCTTACGGTAATAAAAATCAATATTTTTAAACTCTATTGCTCCTTCTGAAACAAGCAGGACTTTAGCGCCTTTTATGTCAGCAATCCCATGCGGGGTGTCTAGGATCACGGTCATCTCTTCAGCGTCAGCTAAGGATTCATAGATTCTCCTTAAAATCTTGCCAAAATCCCAAAGCTGCATAAAGAGGATCGCAAGATAGCTTTGAATCAAAACAAAATCACCAACCGACAAAATTCCTTTTTGCCAAAGACGGATCGCTAAATACAGAATCCCTACTTCTAAAAATAGAAACAGGAGACCTTGAAAAGCTTCAAAAAAATTATTTAAATCCCAAGTAAAGCGGCGCAATTTACGCAATTCCTCTAAGATTCTCTTAAAAGCATTAGATTCTCGAGTAAAACCGTTAAACAATTTTATATTCTTACTATTTGTAACCGTATCTGCCAACCGTCCTGTTGTTTCTGTTTCTTTTGCTGCTTTTTGGATGTCATATTTCAACTTATACCTGCTAAAAATGACATTGATTAATAGAAAAACAAAAACCCATGCTAAAATACCGACTCCTAATATATAATTTTGCTTATACAAAATAATAATAATCAATGTGAGCTGGGTGATTAAAGGCAGGATGCGCCAAGTGATCTGATCGGCAATCACCTCAAAAGCGCGTTCAAACCATTTTACTCTTTTAACTAATGATCCGACAAAACTATTCTCAAAAAAAGCAAAGGAATGCTTGTGCAGGTAATCAAAAGACTTGCTCGTCAAACTGACCATTGCTTTTGGCTGGAAATAGCTCGTGGCAAAAGTAACTATTCGCCAGACGGCCCAACTAGCTGACTTGATTAGAGCAATGATAACTAATAAGCGAAAAAGGTTAATGCTGATTGACTCAAGATCACTGCCGCCTGCTAAAACATCAATAAACTTCTTTAAATAAACAGGCGTAATGACGCGCAATACCGAAGCCCCAATCACCGAGAAAAAAATAAGGAGGGCAGAAAGTTTGTAATCTAAAACTGCCCGCCAATAGAATTTGAGAGTTTTTTTAGTATGATTTTTCATAAAAGATGAAAACAATGATTCTATTCTACCAAAAAATCGCCAAAAAGGCGATTTTTTGGATAAATATCACCAAGAATCAATTCGACTTAGCCTTCTTCCGCCGCTTAAGTAAAATCACAATCACGACAATAACAACGATCACGAACAATAAAAAGAGACCAACAATCACACCTAAAATAACCCAAATCTTTTTTGACTTAGACTTAGTCGGAGTTCCGCCAATGATCGGATCAGCAGCAGCCTTTTCCGGCCCGCCCACGGTTAAAACAAACGGCATATTCTGATAAGGAATATCTTCGCCCTTAACTTCTATTGTGTATTTACCCTTTTCCGCTGTTATTTTTTGAGAAAAAGGCGGACTGCTAACCTCTTTCGTGATTATTGCATTGCCGTTGGGGTCTGTTATTGCCAATGAAACCGCGCTCCCGTCAAAATTCAAAATCACGGAAAAGTCTTCTTCGCCTGTCGCGTTAAAGTAATAAATTTTTTCTTCCCCTTGGTCAATCCCGTCCACAATTTCCTGTAAAACCTGATCACCGCCTTGAGTAGCCAGCTCTTGAGCTTTGCGCGCGATCTTGCCGCCCTTGGCGCGGACAGCAAACCAATTCAGAACGCTCTGGACATCAGAAGAAACCTGGGCTTCATTATGAAAGCTGGTGTACAAGACCTCTCCATCGCCTTCAGAGAAAGAAACAACATAAGGCTTATCCTGCAATGTCCCCTCTTCTCCACCATAACCAAGCGATACAGGCCCGGTCATATGGACCTTTGTCCCTGAACCCGGACTATCCATCACGACCCAAGAACCCATATCATAATTGATTTCTATCGTACTTTTACCGATTACCGAGGCTAGACCAGGATCAACTATCTGCGCCTGGACCACTCCTACTTCGCCGATTCGAGAACTGTAATAATCCGTAGCTTCATCTTCGTCATAATATTCACGGTCGCTGTAAAAATTGATTTTACCCGGGAAAGCCTCAATAATAATTGAATTAGCATAATCCGAAGCGTAAACAATTCCGCCGCCTTTAACATAAGAGGCAATTGCCGGCCCGGCTTCCTCTGCCACATAATCCGCGTCCGAGGAACAATTAATATAGACAACATCATACTCTTTTAATTTCTCTTCTGATTTTAATTCTTCAAATTGGATCTCGTCATAAGCAAATCCCAAACCCTCCAAAACCGCGCCGATATCATCAAAATCAGGCGGGGTCACCGCGATCTTCCCCGTGGTCGCGCCCAAGACTGTCGGTTCGGCCCGAATAACAGAAGGCGCTAAAAGCAAAATAGTGGTCAGGACGCAAAAAACAGAAATAAAAAATCTTTTTGTTTTCATTTTCACCTCCTTTCTTTTGGTTTTATTATACCAAAAAATTATTTTTTGTGAAAAAAATCCCATCAAACAAAAAATGGCAAACGCTAAATTAAAACAACAAACAAAATAACAATCAAGATAATCCCCAGACAATAGAGGAATGTATAACCTAAAACCTTAAGCGCTTCCTTGATTTTCTTGTTTAGAACCAGATAAACTGGATAGCCAAAAACAAGCAAACCAGTTACTGCTGCCGAGAAAACAAGCAAGAAAAGCATTAAGATCCAGCCTAAAATATTAGGCCGTTTCGACATCACTCTCTCCATCAACAGGAAAAATCCTGAAAGCAGAGCGCAATACAAAAGCACGGCTAAAGACTGCAGCAAACCTACTATTTCTAGTCTGATTTTTTTTATACGTTTTTATGAAAAAAATACAAAGCAATTCTTTATTAACTCCATCTTCCTAAATTTTCCAATTGATTATTGTTGCTCGTAGCCTGCTTCCTTGGGAAACAGCAGCAGAAAAGGATAGCCGCGATAATTTCTCTTAATCTTTCCGCAGCCAATGCCTTTCAATAATTCTATCATCCCCTCTGTAATTTTCTCGGGATTAACATCTTTTCCCGAACCAATATATTCAACCTCAACAAAATCACCAAGCCCGGAAACAGAATCAATAGAAATTTTGTAATCCTTATAGATCCAATTCTCTCTTTGTTTATCCACGGTCACGATCGGTTTTAAATCAAGGGCTTTAAAAATCTTACTCATTTGCTCTTTATCCTTAATCCGTGTTTCGTATTCATCACAATAATGACCTTTCCCTTCTTTGTTTGTATGCCAATTCTTGTAATTAATAAAATAAACCCCATCCGTGTTTCTTAATCTTAACCATTCTTTGGCTGGCCGGACATTAATAAAATTACGATGAGCAGGCACGAAGTATTCATCGATCTGGTGTTTTTGGGAGTCAAGATGGGCATTCTTTTTCAAAAATTCCTTCAGCGCTTTTTTGTCTTCAATATTAACTTGAATTTCAATTTCCTTGTCCATAAATTAAAAAACTTTTTTTATTTTGAATCATTAAAAAAATCTGCCTTCTTTTAAAATTATACCAAACCTTGGCAGTGAACGGCAAGGCTGAATGAATAAAAAAACCGACGAGAATCTCGCCGGAAAGGAAGTAAGGAACTTACCTAGGCTTTCTTGAAAAGCGCTTCAGGACTTCTGGTGACTAAACAGCGAATCCCCGCATAACACAAAACTGGAAACAGTTCAATAGGAATCGGTGTTTGATGAATCTTACCCTCACCAACAATATTAGCAACTGTCTCCGCGACAGGGTCATCGCCTGCTGTCATTAACACGCGGCCGTCAGAAAATTGCACGAGATTTAAAGAATAAGGAATCTGCATCTTCTTAGGATAATGCACCTTAATCTCTAAAGATTCGCATCGGCGCTTTATTAAATCTATTGAATCATAAGGCAAACGAGGAATCCAAGGATACCCTCCGCCTCCCTGCCAATCCGCAGTACAGATTAACGGATCTACCACTAGGTGCAAACCCCCATCCTTGCCTTCAAGCAAACAGCCCACTCTGTCTAAATGATCATTGCAGATGAGTTTCTCCGCTTTCTTGCTTCTGGAAAATACTTGAGCAAGAAGCAAAGGAATGATGCCAACCTTTATTCCTAATGCTCTGATTCTCTCTATCTCTTTTTGGGGATCGGTTGAATCCCCTTTCTCAAGAATCAATCTCTCGCCAACCAACATTGTCTTACGGCGCGACAAGACCCGTCCCCCTTCTCCATAAGGAGAAGAAATGATCTGATGTCCCTTGGCCTCTGTCACTTGCAGTTCTACTACTTTAGAGTTCACTAAAATAATATTAGGGAAAACAGTAGCAAAATCACGAGGATAGATAACAGAAGGAGGAACAAATTCTGGAGGAAAACCCACCAAACGACAGTTTAATCCTTGTATACAAGCACCAAGAGAGGTTTGATCAATCATATCTTCGTGAGCATAGATGATGCGGAAATTAATCCCCATCTCCGTTAGGGCATAAACAATCGCGACATATTCCTCGCGCAGCTTTTGCAAAGCTTCGCATTCACTTTGAATCTCATGTAAGATTCGAAAAGCAAGATCAGCCTGACCAACTGGTGCGTAATAGCTCTCTCTGAATTTTTTCCCAAACAAAGGTTCACCAACTAAATATGAATCTGTCATTGCTCCTGCCTCCTGCATATCAGTAATAAAACCCGATTTCTTAAAGATCAGAAAGTAAAACGAATTGGACTCAATATAATAGAAGATTTTTGCAAAAATAGCAATAATCCAGCTTAAAAAAACAGAGCAGCCGTATTTTCCTGCCAAATCAAGAAATAATAGCTGACCCTTATCTTCTAATTTCAAATTCTAATTTTTAAACCCTTTAATTTACGATAAATCTTCTCGTCCGTGAAAGTAGATCTAAAAGGTGAGATGGAAATCTCACCCCTCTGCATTGCGCCAGCATCAAAAGAGGGTTCGAGTTTATTCCTCATAATCCCCGGAGGCAGAATATAGTTTTTGGCTTTGCGGTTAATCTTAATCTTGCAGTTATAAAAATCAGTAACATAAGGGCAAAATTTCGTGAAGCGAATCTTGCGAGTAGGTTTATAAGGAAAATTGATATTCAAAAGCCGAGCGCCCCAAAGGTCATTCTTTAAAGCTAAATTAAAAATCTTGAAAAACTCTTTGCCCGGATATTCCAAGCATCGATTGATCGCGCGCATACTCTTATCTTCCGTCCACCAATCTTCAGGAGAACAGTTATAGCTTGCTACCATACCCCTGGGAGCGAGTCTTAAAGAAATTGCCCGCAAGGCCGCAGCTAGGGTGCCTGAGCTAAAGATGCCCATAGTCATATTCGCGCCCCAATTAATTCCGGCAATCACTAGATCAAATTTTTCTTTAAAATGATTCCAAGCAAAGCCAATCGCGTCTACGGGCGTCCCCGCAACCCAAATCGCGGGAACACCAGAAACTGAAGTCTCGCCCCAAGCTACCTTTTTGTTAAAATTGATCTTGCCGCCAATCCCGCTTTGCTTGGTTTTAGTGCCCGCGATTTTAAGCTTATGTTCTTTTTTTAAAAAATGGATCAAAAGACGAATCCCAATCGCGTCATACCCATCATCACCAGTTAAAAGAATTTTCATAGTTTAAATATAAATAATCAACATTCAACTTCTCATTTCCCATCTTCATGATCTGATCTCCTTTTCCAGCCAAGGAATATTCTGGGTTTTTCTTTTCCAAAAAATATCCTCCCAAATGTAATGGAACGCTAATTTTTCCCAACCGGGATAGTTCGATCTAAAAAATTTAAGAATTTTCTGAACGGATACTAATTTTTTATCAAATAATAGTCGCGACATTATTTTCTGCTCCCAAGGCGGAATTGTTTCTAAAGAACCGCAATGGTAAAAATCTTCAAACAAAAGATACTCAACAGAGGCAGGGCCAATGCCGTAGAGTTTTAACGCCTCTTTTTTAAGTTCACCCCTCCCCATTTTTCGCATCTGAAACTCATTAATTTCTCCACAAACAAACTGTTCACTAATTCTTTTCAAAAATTTAGCCCGATAACCTAACTTTAAATCTCTTAAAACCTGCTCGGCTGTCTTAGCTATAATTTGCGGACTCCAAAAAGAAAATAAAATTTTATGGTCAAATTCAACTTGCTGGCCGAATTTATTGAAAAGATTCTCAAGCATTTGAGAAGTACGGCGGACAGTGGCATTTTGCAAAACAATATAAATGATCAAGGTCTCATAGAACGAATTAGCAGCCACCGGCTTCATCCCTTTCCATTTTTTAAACAAAGGCCCTAACACTTTATCGTTTTTGAACTTCTTACTGAATTCCGCGATATCGGATTTAATATTAAACCGCCACTCTATCTCGGGAATAATTTCTTTTTTAATCTCCGGCTTGATTGGTTTTCGAGAATAGACAGTTAATTTTACTTTGGGATTAGCGACCGTGCCCTTGTTTTCTAACTTCAATCCAAAAATATCATCTTTCCAAAACATCATGATCCAATAGTTATCCTGCTCCCAAACATTATCCGAGGACGGAAAATGCGAGGGCTTATGGATCGTAGCGTTGAAATTATAAAGCGGTGTTGGTTTTAGCAACACCGAGAACTTTTTATTTAGTTTAATAATCTTACTTTTCATCTTCATCAAATATTTTCACAACTGGTTTGGATTTTTGAGATTTTATCCTAGACATAAGTTTAGAATCAAAATAAAGTTGGCTCCATTCTCCCTCTTCCAAGACCTGATTTATCTATCTCTCTTTATTTCATCCTATTAAAATTTCCGTTAAGAATCACATCGGTCACGGCTTTTATCTCATCAGTATAAGAAACCTTTTCTGGTATTGGATTTAGAAGAAAAACCTTTTTATCCTTGACGTGAGCAAAGCCCATTTCCATTAAAGTATTTCCGCCAATATAATTCTTAATGCCGTCTTTGTCATAATTTAAAACCAAAATAGCATTGCTGTCCGCAATCGCTTTGTAATACCACTTGATATAACCTTCTTTTCTTTTGACTTGACCGTGGTCTTCTTTAATTCTCTTCATTAACTCTGGATTTCTACCAAGGGCTAAATCTTCCATTACAGGACAAATGATCCCCTTATGCCCCATCTTATTTAATTGATCTCTCACTTCAACCATTTCTTTTCTAAATCTTACGCTTCCGCAAATTGTTATTTTCATAGTTTTATTTTTGTTAGATCTAAACTTTATATATTGCTGCGAGGGTGAAACTCTCTCAAACTCTTTATTATCACTATACCAAATTTAGTTGATCAATCCAAGGAAAACAAAAAAGAGCCATTTCGCAATGTCATCTACGAAATGGCTGTCTAGGACATCTGTCCCAGTGTTTTTTCTCTTTTGTCTAAATCATCTAAGACTAAAGAAAATCCTCTGAAACTGTCTTCAGGTCTCCAGACGGGATTGCCTGCTATTCTAGGAATCCCATCCATAATAAACTGAAACGGCTTGCCTCTCGCCAACTTCCCCCATTCGGCAATCACTCTACTATACAGATTGTTCTGAAATACTCTTTGTCTCAACCCAGGAACGCCTGCCAATATATGCCTAACGCTATGGTTGATAGAAAAAGCTCTACAGCAAGCGGCCTCGGCCTCTTCTTTAGTCATCATAGATAACTTCCTCACGAAGTGCGCGGTGTCATAGTTGTTCGGGTCCCAATCTACAATTTCACCATTACGCACCGCTTCATAGAAGTCAACTGTTTCAGGAAAAGGAACAACACGAAATAGAGCGACCAGATCAAAAAGCTGAGCCATCGCACGCGCCTCTTTGAGTATAGCGGGCGCACATTGGTCGGGGAATCCAACCATCCAGCCAGCATTAACAAGAATGCTATATCTATGGAACTCATCAACTATTAGGCGATATTGCTCTGGCTTATTGTGCGTTTTTCCCTCATCAGCCAGTCTTTGAGAATCCAATGTCTCAATCCCCAAAAAGACCTGCCTAACTCCCATTCGAGCAAGCGCAGAAACTTCTTTAATCACATCGGGAGTCGCATCTAGTTGAATGAAAAGATAAAATGTATCGCCCAGTTTTTCATTCAATCTGATGAGCTGTTCGGATAAGGTCCTATAAATGGGTGAACGCCGAAAATTATCATCCAGCAACATTATGGGCAAACCGACCCGATGTGTTTTCTCTATCCATTCTAGAACGCCCTCGGGGTCTCTTGCTCTCGATCTAGTCATCTGACGACCACGCAAAGTAGTCACACAACAAAAAGAACAGTTGTGAGGACACCCTTCGGAAGTGTCGATGCCGGCAAGCCTATTAAGCGTTAAGCCATAGCCATCAGAAATCACATCTGGCACATCTGGCAGAGGCGCCTCTCTCAAATCGACATAATTCCTCTGCCAATACAAGATCTTTAGGCTGTTGTTGAGAGCATCTTCAATAATCTTGCCTACAGTTTCCTCGCCCTCTCCGACATTAAAAGAAATTCCTTTGTCGCGAAGCAGCTCGTAAGTTTTATAATCCGCCAAAGTAACACCCGCCCCGCCAATCACGACATCCACACTGTCAAGGCGCTTCAGGTAAACAGCTATATCTATCGCCCTCGGCAGCTCAAAAGTTTTGGCGCTTATCAAAACCAATTTCTTGCCGCAATCGTTGCGTGCGATAATCTTCCTTAGGTATTCATCGCCATTCTCCGTCCTTTCATTAACACAAGTTATATTCACTTTACATTCTAGCCTTTCAGTTGCCTGAAGCAATAAAGATTTAAGAACTAAAAACACTGCCGGAGGCATTGATACTCTTCTATACTGCATCAATCTACCATTGTCCTCATAAGAAGACGCGGAAATAATCCAAACCCCCAAATCATTCATCGTATCACCTCCATGATAATAGCGAAAATAAAGTACAGAGGAAAAATGGGAGAAAAGGTTCCTGACACCTTTTCTCTATTTTGAATAACTTTATAGTTGTATTAGATATTTTATAAGATATTGTAAATAATAAATACCAGTAATTAAAAATACTGAAGCGACTGCGTATCTCATAACTTTTTCAACTTTTTGCACAATTCGAAAGGCCCGACTTACCTTTTGCATACTGAAAGCAATCAGAAACGAAAAAATAATTACAGGTAATCCTGTGCCAAGAGCAAATAATGGTGGGAGTAATAAACTTTCAGTTGACTTAAGAACCAAAGGGATCAAAACACCAAAAAACAAAACTCCGCTGTATGGACAGAAAGCCAAAGCAAACAAAACGCCTAAAAGCAAAGAGCCGATATAACCTTTTGAAGATAGCCATTCTTTTAATTTTTCTATTCTCTCGTTCTTTGATCCTATGTTAATCTTTATAACCCCGAACATCATCAAACCGATCACAATTAAAATAGGCCCCAGAATTTTATCACCCCAGCCTTGAAAAATACTTGAAATCTGGAAAGATGATAAGCCAAAATATATTAAAGTGGCTAAAAGAGTGTAACTGATTCCTCGTCCAATCGTATAAAACAGGCCATTCAGTAATGTGTTTTTAGTAGTTTTAATCTCTTTAGAGATATAAGCTATGGCGGTGATATTGGTAGCCAAGGGGCAGGGGCTAATGGAAGTTAAAATACCGAGCAAAAAAGCGGTTAAAAGTGGAATATTGTAGTTATCTATTAGAACATTAATGAAATCCATATTATTTGCCCAACAACGAATTTAATTTATCTTCTAAATAGATTTTAAATTGGTTCTCGTTCCCTGCTAGCCGCCACACATTTGTATCTTGACTAATATTATCTTGGTTGTTTCTGATGGCATTGATAAACAATGAGGAGCCGCTGGCTTTGAATTTTGCGGCCAACTCCCTATTTTCTGGCAATTCAACATTTATTTCCTGAAAATCAACAGTTCCATTTTTGATCTCATCAGCGAAGTTATTCTCAATTGTTTCCTTTATATATTTGCCGATTGTCAGGCAGGAAGAACACCTCTGTGTTCGGTGAAAATAATATACCTGCAATTTGTCAGCCGCTATATCTGTGTTGGCTATTGGAACATTGCTGTTGTTTTTATTTTGGCTTGCGCTGATATCAGCCGTTTGATTGTCGCTTGGTTGTTGGTTTATAAACTTTTTACCGCACCCCACTAATACTAAAACACCAATGATTAGAATAGATATTAATAATGTTTTTTTGCTCATAAGTTTTAATTTTGATTTATATTATTTAAACCAATCTGCCGAAGATCAAACCGGCGATTGTTGAATAAAATATTACTAATAATACGTAAACAGCTGTTTTTTTATTGCCCAAAACGCGCCTGACTACCAGCATATTAGGCAAGCTCAACGAAGGTCCAGCCAGAAGCAGGGCCAAAGCAGGCCCTTGGCTCATACCTTTTGCAATTAAAGCCTGAAGTATTGGGATTTCCGTTAAGGTAGAAAAATACATAAAAGCACCAAAGATAGAAGCTACCAAATTGCCTATAATAGAGTTTGATCCGACTATCTTTTGAATCAGTTCTTGGGGCAGGAATGGCATAATAAATCCAGCCACAAATACGCCGATAAAAAGAATTGGGAGGAGCATTTTGGTAAAAGACCAAGTTTCTTTCATCCATTCCTTATTAGTTTGCTTTTGGAATTTAACAGTAGCAATAACAATCGCCACTAATGAGAGAACCACCATTAATACATATTTGAGTATTTGATTGATCTGTAATCCATTAACGACCAAAACACTGACCATAGCCAACATAAATACTAAAATCGTGATTTTACCATACAGCGGTTGGTCAGATTTCTCGATAATTAACTCTCCGTCTTCTGTTTTTTCTCTAAATATCCCCTGCATACTAAGACCGACTAAAATAGAAAGAAAAATCGCTGAAACGATTCTAGCCAGTCCAATTTTTACGCCTAAAACTGACATTGTTAGAAATATGGCCGCGATATTTATTGCCGGGCCTGAAAAAAGAAAAGTAACAGCCGGGCCAAGTCCAGCCCCTCTTTTTCTAATGCCAGCAAACAAGGGTAAAATAGTGCAAGAACAAACCGCCAAAATAGCCCCTGAAACAGAAGCTAAAGAATAAGAAATGACTTTTTTAGCTCGTCCGCCCAGATATTTCAAAACAAAATCTTTTTTAATAAAAACAGAAATCGCCCCAGCAATAAAAAACGCAGGCAAGAGACAGGTTAAAATATGATCTCTGGCATATTCATGAAGCAGTTTAACGCCTGAAAGAATAGCGCCCGTGAATAGAACCGACTGCATAGGCATAAAATAGAAAAACAAAAATAGCCCAAGTAACAGAATAAAAATTTTAATTTCTTTATTCATAAAACTACATAATCATCAATAGATATTGATATTATGGTTAAAATTTTATCTCTGCCGCAAAAACAGAGATAAAGTATGGTTAACTTTTATTTAAGCCAGCCCTTGATTTCTTCCACATCAGGAATTCGACCCGACGCTTTGACTTCTTGATCAATCACAATGGCAGGTGTTGACATAACTCCATATTCAGTAATTTTAGCAATGTCATGTTCATGTTCAATTTTAATATCCTTTAAACCAAGTTCTTCGACGGCCTTTTTAGCGTTGTTTTCTAATGTCTGACAATTAGGGCAGCCAGAGCCCAAAATTTTGATAATCATAGCTTTACTTTAAAAACTTGTTTAATAACTTTAAATGTTTTTCTACGACCATTTGATTCAACTTATAAAAAATCTTCAAACTTTCTTTTCTTGAAGAAATTAAATCAAAATCTTTCAAGACCTTTAAATGATGGGAAACAAGATTCTGTGGAAGTTCCAAATATTGCCATATATCACAAACGCATTTTTCGCCGTTTCTCAAAATACAAATAATTTTTAACCGATTTTGTTCAGCAATGATTTTTAAAAACTCGGCGGTTTTTAACAATTCATCAGCGAACTTCTTATTTTTACAACATTTTGGCTTCATATTATTTCATCAATTATGATTAGTATAGTTTATATTGATATAATATAAAATTATTAAAAGATTATCAAGAGGCTTAGAGAAAAAGGTGTCAGGAACCTTTTCTGGGCCTACCCCGCTGTCTTAGGGTTGTTTCAAGACCAAACTTTTTGACCGTTTCATTCATCCAATGGTCGTCGCCATAAGGACGGCTTTTTGAGATTGACGTCCTAATGCATTCCAACTCCTTTCCGACTAGAGAATCATTCACTTGCTTCCAATAATCATACGGAAGTTCAATTGGCCAGGGAGATAGAAGTTCTTTTTGTTTATTGTCCCCATACTCTCTTCTCCAAAGACTAGACCACTTCCAGTCTTCCGCCCTTTGGACTAGTTTAGCACGTAAGGTATTGCTTTCAATATAACGGCAAAGTTGTAAGAAATAATTATCTTTCTGAATTAGAAATGATTTATACCTGCCTTGATATAGATGACCAGTGCCCATTGAACGATAAGAAGCATGCCAGCGTTGAGTGTGGGTAAGCGTTAACCATTGTATAAACCTCGTCATATCGCCATCATTTTTAGGGCATAAACAAAAATGCCAATGATTAGGCATTATTTGATAGGAAAATATTTGTATTGGATAATGATCTTTTGCTTCTTCTAGGATCGTTTCAAAAACTTGATAATCATTCTCTTTCTCAAAGAGTACCATACGGGCATTGGCACGATTTAAGACGTGATAAATCTCATTGCCTATGTTTATACGTGACACTCTTCCCATACGAGTATTATATCACAATAAAAGGTTCCTGACACCTTTTCTCCCACCTTTTCTCCCCCTTATTTCGCTTTAAATAGTTAAGGAATTATTCAATTTCGGTTTCGATATCTTTTTTAATCTCTTCAAACTCATTTTCAATCTTTTTTAACCTATCTTTGCTTTGTTTGATTAGTAGAGCAGCTTTTTTGATTTTCACTAAACCATCTTCAACATCTAATTCTTGCTGGTTTTCAAACCAATTTGATATTTCTGCCAATTCTTTTAAAAGAGGTTTAAGATTTGTTTTTTTCATATTTTTCAATTATTTTTGAATTTATTTTTCCGTCCTTTAATTGCAAATTAACTATTTCATTAATTTTAACTTGTTTAACACTTTTTATTACACCCTTTTGCCCCCGCATTATACAATAACCCAGAGAGAAATTCTTTTGGGGGTCGTTGGCTTTAATTGTTTTTTCGATAAAAACCAACCGCTGTTTGATATCCAACAATCCTTCTTTAAATCTTTTTAAGACTGTATCTCTTCCTTGCTCTATCTCTTTTTTCTTGTCTTTTAAATACTGGTGTAATTGTTCTAAATTCTTTTTTAATTCAGATTCAAATGCATAAAAAGAAGCAAAGATTTTATTCAAATAAGAGGCCATACTCACAAATCTTTGGGAAAACTCTTTATTTTTTTTCTGCAATATTCCTTGAAAAGAATTAATAATCGTTCTTTCTTGTCTTTCTATACTCAAGGAGGCCTTTTCCCAGTTAGAAGAAACTAATTTAGCCGCAGCCGTAGGTGTGGAGCAGGTAGCATCACTAGCCAAAGAAACCAGAGGAACATCTCTTTCATGCCCAATAGCTGCTATAACTGGAAAGGGTAAACTGGTCACCTTCCTAACAATGCTTTCGTTATTGAAAGCCTGCAAGCTTTCCAATGATCCTCCCCCTCTAGTAAGAACTAATAAATCAATATCTTTTTTCTCAAAACTTTTAATTGCTGAAAGAATATCTTTCACAGCCTCCATGCCTTCAACTCTAGCATCTATAAACTGAATTTTAAAGCCAAACTTTCCTAGGTTGGCGCGGAAATCTCCAATAGCCGCGCCTGACTTTGAAGTGATTAGCCCTATTTTTTGAGAATATATTGGAAGGGGTTTCTTTTTTTCAAATATACCCTCCTTCCGCAAGGATTCTTTCAGTTTGAGATACGCTTTTCTTAATTCTCCTTCTCCTTGTAAAGAAACGCTCTCTGCTTTAAAGCTAAATCTGCCCTGTGGTTTATAAATATTCCCTACTCCTAATAGTACTACTTTCATGCCTTTTTCCAATTTAACCCCTGAAATACTGTAGTTATACTTCCAAATGATACAGTCCAAAACACTTTCCTCAGCGTCCTTAATTGTGAAGTAAACATGACCACTAGTTGGAATATTTACTTGGGTAACTTCCCCAGTGACTTTCACTTTAAAACGATCTAAGGCTGTATTTACAGTCCCGATGTATTCAGTAACAGTGAATATTTTTTCAGGATTTTCCATATTTCAGTTTTCCTGGCGAGTTTTTAACGAGTTTATGACGCGTCACGGTCGCCCTTGAGTGCTGCCGGGCCAGGGATCGAACCTGGATCAGAGGAGTCAAAGTCCTCGGTGTTACCATTACACCACCCGGCATTATTTATAAAATTAATTCTTTAATCCATTAACTCGTTAATTCGCAAATGATTATTTAACCACCTCTCCGCCAAAGACTTCTAGGGCTTCGCGGGTTAAGTGGTTTTCTTGTTTCTGCTCTTCTTCTTGAACCTTCTTACACTGAACCCGCCATTTACCACCCAAAACATTATCTAAAACCCCTTCTATGGTTCTCCTGTTCGCGTCTTGAGAGACAATATTTTTATGAAAATCACGCGGGAAGCCCAAGATCAAAGCGCCGTTTTGAACCGCGATTGGGCGACACAGCTTTAAAAAAGCGCAAAGAGAATAATTCAAGGGCTGAACCGCTCCGATCACATCGCCCCATTTTTCCTTAACCCTGCCTAAGTCAGCAGGCACAATTTTGCAAGTAATTTCACTTATCGCTTCCTTAGCTGTAACTCTCTCTTCTTTTGCTTCCTCTTTTTTTTCTTGAGGTATCCCGCAATAATCTATAATACAAAGCTCTAAAGGTAATTGAGCGATCGCGGAGCTGGTTAAGTCATTTTTCGCTGAAACAAAAAGCTTGATCAGATAAGCCAATTCTTTTAGAGAAAACTTTAGGGTCAAACTTGATAATTCTTCTTTTTGATTTTCAGAAAAATTCACTCCTCCATAGTCAACTAAATCAAGGTTGACTCTAGCCAGCATTATCCTCCGTAAATAATCTATCGCGTATTCGGTAAAATTCCGCAAATCGTGGCCCTGGGTCATGAGCTTGTTAACCAACTTGATCGCTCTCGCGCTTTCTTTCTTGGCGAGTAAATTGACAAACTCAAAAATTAAATTCCAATCTACGGCTCCTAAAAAATCAGAAACATTCTCTACCTTAATCTCTTTGCGCGGCCAAACCAGAATCTGACCAAGTAAACTCTCGGCATCCCGGATCGCGCCATCAGCTTTGGCCGCAATCAGCCTTAAAATTTCGCCGTCAACCTTCCGCTTCTCCAGTTTCAAAAGCCTCTTGAGTCTATGGGTAATCTGATCAACGGTCAACTTCTTAAAATCAAAACGTTGACAGCGAGAAAGGATCGTCGGCAGAACTTTGTGAACCTCTGTTGTCGCTAAAATAAAAAGGGTATGAGCAGGCGGCTCTTCCAGGGTTTTTAAGAGGGCGTTGAACGCCTCTTTGGTCAGCATATGAACCTCATCAATAATCAAAACTTTATGGGCTGCTTTTCTGGGCGCGAAACGAACGTTCTCCCGTAACGACCGAATCTCATCAATCCCTCGGTTCGAAGCGGCATCAATCTCAATTAAATCTAGGGAGCTCCCCGCCACAATCTCCTGACAGCTGACACAGCGGTTGCAGGGCTCTATCTTGCCTTGACGGCGTTCCCGCGCGTCTTTTTTGCTGAGGCAATTTACGGCCTTAGCCAAAAGCCGGGCGACGGTTGTTTTCCCGGTCCCGCGAGGCCCGGCAAAAATATAGGCATGGGCAACCTTATCCAGAGCGAGCTCATTCTTTAGGGTTTTTACAACATGCTCCTGTCCCTCCATCTCGGAGAACTTCTGGGGTCTGTATTTACGGTATAGGGTCATCTTATTTTACGATTAATTTCTTTTTATTGATTACCTTGATTTCGGGCGGGTCACACCTGTCCGCCAAAGCCTTAGTAAAGGAGGGATCCGCCCCTACTTATTATTTCTTTTTATTAAAAACAATAAACTTGTAACCGGCAAAATTCCAAATCAGAGAAATGGCGGTAGCCAATATCTTAATTCCATTGGCCCATAATGGCGGGGAAAGGTCGAAAAGCGGATTAACAAAAGTTGTGCCTAAATAAACAATACTGCTGTTAATCCCGAGGCCGATCGCGGTGACAATAATAAATTGGACATATTGGAAACCAGCCCGCTCTCCGTCTTTGGACTTAAAAGTCCAAAAACGGTTCCAGAAAAAGCTGTTGGTGGAAGCGATCATAAAGGAAATGCCATTAAAGACAAGGATCGGCCAGCCGGCATAAATCTTAAAAATCCACATCTCCAAATTGATAACGCCAAAATCCAAAGCCGTATTAAATCCGCCGATAAGAGCGAACTTTAAAAACTGACCAATCACCGGATACTTCTCTAAAAGCTTTTTGTTTTCTTTTTGCATGATTTTTTTAAATAATAAATAACCTATTCATCATTCATGATTCTAAACAAATTGTAACAAAAAAAAAGAATCCTGACAATTCGGAACTTCTGCTGTTGCTGATTTCAGTATTATTTGAGCGAAGTCTGGCAATCTTACTCGTCTTCCTCCACTAAACCCTCCAAGCTGTCTTCTAAGTCCAGGTCCAAGTTATCAATCACCTGTCCGGGAACCACCTCTTTTTCTTCTTCTTTTTTCTTGGAAGCGGTTATCTCTTCTTGGCTCATTTCTTTCTCAGCAACCATATCCTTCAAATCGCTTTTTTTGATAATATTCTCAATCGCCGCCCATTCTGACTCGCCTTTAACCGGCACAACCAGGGTAACCTCATCGCCAACCTCACCCTTAAAATAGGTGATACTGGCAAGCAACACCTTATAGGTCTTGCTGTCCGCGACAACCTGATACTCGCCGTTTTCGTCCTGGGAGAGCACGCCCATAATTTTCTTCCTTGGTATAGGCCCGATCTGTTTGTAAATAAAGGATCCGTCTTCAGAAATAGTCAGCTTTAAGGTATCACCCTGAACAATTTTAGATTTAGAGGCGTAATTCGCCGGCACTGGATATTCACTGCCGTCTGATCCAACCATATTTTGACCATTAAAAACACCTTGAACAATCCGGGATTTGCCTGTTTCCACGGCAAGCTCCTGGGCTTTTTGTAATATCTCTTTTTTGTCCACTTTCGGCTTTTGGGACCCCAAATCAGCTCCGGTTAATTCAGATATGATTTTTTTGGCCTGGGCTAAACTGGATTCAGCCTGCCCTAAAATTTCCCTAATTAAGCCTAATTTTTCTAAATCCGCCATTTTCTTTAATTTTCCTCTTTTTGTTTTATCCCCCTGTTTTTACTAAGGAGAGAGGAATGTTTCTTTTTAATTAAAGTATATAAAGAAAGTATATCAAAAAATGAAATAAAAGTCAAATAAAGTTGCTTGACTTCTCTTCGCTTGAAAGCTATAATAAAAATAAGAGTGGCTTTCCTATGCTAAAAACAAAAATGAACCCAGTTAAAATCTTATTATTATCAAGTTACGAGAACATGTCAAGAAATAATAAAATTTCTAACTGAAGCTAAAAAACCAATGAAAAACCCTAATCGGGTAAAAACAAAAAAAGTTACGATTATCAAAAATCAAGATCTGACCTGGTATGACCTTGAAAAACCCCAAAAAGAAGAATACGATATGCTCCGGAGAAAATTTCAGTTCCATCCTCTTGATATTCAAGACTGTATCTCGCCCGTCCAAAGACCGAAAATTGACGAATACGATGATTATATTTTCTTAATCATCCGCCTGCCTTACTACAAAGAGAAAGAAAAGGTGATTATGGCGTCAGAATTGGATATCTTTATTGGTAAAGATTATCTGGTCACGATTCACCGCGGCAAGGTAAGCACCCTGAAAAGCTTTGTGGAAGAATGTAAATCTTATCAAAAAATCCGCGAAAAATATCTCCAATACGGACCGGGGTTCCTGCTCTATGAAATCCTGAAAAGAATGTTTGACCGCTGTTATCCCCTGCTTGATTCAATCGGAGAAGAAATCGATCGTATGGAAAACAAAATGTTCCGCGGACACGAAAGAGAAACCGTAAAAACCATTGCCAATATCAAAAGGAACGTGATCAACTTCCGCAAGATAATGAAAGCCCACCGCCAAGTGATCAAAAAAATAATGGAGAGCGATAAATTCTTTCTCAACTTAAACGGGGCGCGCCTGCATCACCAAGCGATCACCTTTAAATATGTCTTGGAAGAAATCGAAAACATCTGGGACATCCTAGACGGCCACGCCGAAACGATTTTCGCTCTGGACCGCACTAATGAGAGCTTAATCTCGCACCAGTTAAATAAAGTGATGAAAGCTCTAACCATTATCTCCGCGATCTTCCTGCCCGCGGCCTTGATCACTCAATTCTTCGGGATCTCCTTTGGTGATGCGCCCTTCACTCAAAACACAATCGGCATCCTCGCTATTCTTTTCGCGATTATTTTGACTTCGGCTTTGATGATCTTATTTTTCCGGAGAAAAAAATGGTTGTAAAATTTGAATATTTATACTATACTCAATAGCCAAACCTTTGGCTGTTTTTTATTCTGCTGCACTAGTGATAAACTACAAAATTGGGAAGACATGAAACATAAGGAGAGGAAATTATGCCGAAAAGAACTACTAAAGTACTGGATACTGGTTCAGGTATGATTAGTAAATTTGACAAAGCGCGAGACGGCTGGCTCATGAAAATTATACGCCGAGTACGCAAATGGCCCATTATAAGACACATTAGGGCAGATTGGCTGTCTGTCGGACGTATGATCATCGCTGTTGTCAATATTATTCTATTCGCTCTTTTTATCAAATCAGGCGAAGAAAAATTTATTAGTCTGATTTTAGTCTTTACTATTAGTGCCTATTTATCAGATCTTATCGATGGATCATGGGCGCGCGTAGAGATAGAGGATGGAACAAAAGATGAAAACTCAAGTTTTGGTGCTCTGATTGACAACGCGGCTGACAAAGCCATCTGTATTCCCAGTATGCTCTTTGTAATGTATTTGCTAAAAGTGTATTGGGTGCCGATTGTGATTATAGCACTAGAGGGCGTTTTAGGTTTATTGAGGATCATTATTGTCCGGAAATACAAGATCGAGGTTCGAGCTAATCATTACGGACAAATGAAAAATTGGGCGCATGGTTTTGGGATCTGCTTTATACTACTAGAGCTGACGGTCCCCGGAATGGCCTATATTGGTTACAACATGCTAAAATGGGTAGCCATTCCTATAACCATTATTAGCCTTGTAAATCACATAGGGAATGTACGACCTCAAATAAGAGAACTCAAACGGGCTTCAAATTAAAAGCCCTTTTTTTTATTCATTTTTCAAGGTAGAATAAGAATAGTTTAAAATAAAGCTTAATTTATGTCATTTGAACTCTATAACACCCAAACCAAAAAAAAAGAGAAGTTCAAGTCGCGAAATAGAGGAAAAGTGAATATGTACACCTGCGGGCCGACCGTCTATGACTATGCTCATATCGGCAACTTCCGCTCTAACTTGACTGCAGATATCCTAAGGCGCTGGCTTGCTTATTTGGGATATGAAGTAACTCAAATCAAAAACATCACGGATGTCGGCCATCTAGTTTCAGACGCGGACACAGGCGAAGACAAAATTGAAGCGGCGGCTAAAAAGAAAAAGGTTGACCCTTTTGAAATCTCACTGTTTTATACCAAAAAGTTTTTTGAGGATGAACAAAAGCTCAATATCCTTCCTGCCCATAAATTCCCGCGCGCCACCAAACACATCAAGCAGATGATCAAAGCTGTTAAAACCTTGCTCAAAAAAGGACTTGCTTACGAAAAGCGAGGAAATGTTTTTTATGAAATCGCTAAATTTCCCGGATACGGGAAACTGTCCGGCAATACTTTAGAGAAACTAAAACAAGAAGCAAGAGTCCAAAAACATCCGGATAAAAAAAATCCTTTTGACTTCGCGCTTTGGAAGAAATCAGAACCAGGACACATTATGAAATGGGATTCACCCTGGTCAGAAGGATATCCTGGCTGGCATATTGAATGTTCAGTGATGAGCATGGAATATCTGGGCGATACTCTGGATATTCATACTGGCGGGGAAGATAATATCTTTCCTCATCATGAAAACGAAATTGCTCAATCTGAAGGAATCACGGGTAAGCCTTTCTGCACTTTTTGGGTGCACACAAGCTGGCTTTTAGTTGACAATGCAAAAATGAGCAAATCCAAAAGTAATTTCTATACTCTGCGCGATCTTGAAAAAATGGGCTACTCCCCGCTTGCTTTCCGAATGCTCGTTCTGCAGTCGCATTACAAAAAACACCTTAATTTCACGAAAGGCGCTATTACAGCAACCCAAGTAGGTTTGCAAAAAATTTACGATTTTATTGAAACTCTGCTTCTCGATAAAGGCTATGAAAAAGGCGGCGCTCCACCGCGAGAAATCGATAAATTGATCAGAGAATACAAAGAAAAATTTGAGACAGCAATGAATAATGATCTGAATACGCCGCAGGCAGTTGCCTCTCTTTTTGAATTTATTCGGAAAATAAACAGCCTTGCTCCTTTGCGCAAAAAAGAGGCAAAGCCGATTTATGATTTCCTAATCCAACTCGATCAAGTTTTAGGTCTAAACTTAGACAAAATCGGGAAGCAAAAGCCCGCAATTCCCGTGAAAATAAAAAGCTTAATTCAAAAAAGAGAAGAAGCGCGGCAAAAAAAAGATTTTAAAAAAGCAGACGAGTTGAGGATAAAAATTGAAAAATTAGGATATCAATTAAAAGATTCTAAAAAAGAAACAGTTGTAAAAAAGAAATAAAAAAGACGTTAGGTTGTCTTCTAATGTCCAAAATAAACCTAACGCCATACTAATCAGGACCATTCTTAAAAATCTTATCAGGATCCGCTCCTTTCCAAGAGATGACGATCAGCAAAATAAATCCGAGCAAAGAAGCCAAGGGGTGACGAAGAACATCCTTTAACGTCCACGTGTCCTCTGTGGTCCAACTACTTTTACCTTTGATCTTAATCAACTCCCTCCAAATCGACAATATTGATAAGCAACTGCCCTTTCGTGGACATATCCTGCGTCCCTACTATTAGCTTCATCATACAGATTACAGGTGCTGCTATTATCACCGCAATTAAAAAGATTATAGCCATAATCAAATGCCTTACCAAAAAGGCATTTAAAATTCTTTCTGTCATTGCACTCACTTCCTTCTCCTTCAACATATTCTGATTATTCGTACGCCACAAGAACCATATTGAAAATGGATATCCAGATGCGGTAATTCCGGATCCCGAACCGCCCTTATTACACTATTTATTCCTATTGTTAAAGATACGATCCCGACGACTATACCTGCCACATCTATCCTTTCAGGACGATACAAAAATACCCACAACATAATTACTCCCGCTACCAGAAACGTAAGAATGGAAATCCAAATCAAACAAAAGTAACCAACATTCTTCAGCATATCTATCCTCCTCGTCTCACGAAAATTCTAAATATTCAATAGTTCTATACCTTAAACTCCTTTATTTTACCACCTTCTTCCTAATCTGTCCAATTTTTTGGAAAATAAAAAAGGCATTGCGAAGCAATGCCATACAGTCTACAAAGAACAATTGGTCACACTAATTTCGGCGGCAAACAGGTCACTACCTCCAGTCTAAACTCTTTACACTTCAGCTTATAATACAATCTAACAGATGTCTAACTTTTCCTGGCTTAAAATCAAAAAGCCTTTTTTATGTTTAGCGCCTTTAGCAGGGATTTCTGATTCGCCTTTCCGTCAAATCGCAAAAAACTTTGGCGCAGATCTTGTTTTTACGGAAATGGTTTCGGCAAAAGGTTTAGTGCACAACAGCGAAAAAACTTTTGATCTAATGCGCTTTACTCAAAAAGAAAGGCCAATCATCCTTCAGCTTTTCGGCAAGGAACCAAGGGCTTTTGCTAAAGCCGCTGAAATAATTGACAAATTGAAAGACTCCCAAAAACCTGACGGTCTTGATCTTAACTTGGGCTGTCCCGCGCGCAAGGTTAAGGCGCACGGTTCAGGCGTGAGTTTGATGAAAAAACCCAAACTAGTCAATCAAATTATTGAAGCCATTGTTTTGAACACCGGCCTGCCTCTTTCAATTAAAATCCGCGCTGGCATTGCGAAAGAAAAAATCACTGCCTCCGACTTTATCTCTAAAATCAACTGGCAGAAACTCTCCGCGATCACGATTCACGGCAGAACCCTAGGACAGGGTTTCTCGGGACCAATAGATTATCAACAAATTAAAAAAGTGAAACAAGGGGCAAAAGGCAAGATAATTATTGCCAATGGCGGTATTTGTGATTCTGAAAGCGCCAAAACAATGCTCCGAGAGACAGATGCTGACGGTTTGATGATTGGCCAGGCCGCTTTTGGCAACCCCTGGGTTTTTTCTGAAATAAAGTACCCCAAAAAATCTTCGATTTTCCGGGGACCTCAAGTAATAAAAAAGAGGGAGAAATACCAACCGCCTGCTTTGGAGGATAAAACAAAAATCGCCTTAAAACATACTAAGCTGATGATAGAATACAAGGGTGAAGAAAAGGGCGTCCGTGATATGCGCAAACACCTTCTTTGGTACTTCAAGGCTTTTCAAGGCGCGCGTAAATTAAGAAAAAAACTAACGGCCGTTTCGACTTATCGAGAACTTAAATCTGTTCTCTCTATCTTGAATTGAACATCGCATACTGGTGTGTTATACTAAAATGACTCAAAAAATAAATCTACAAATGAAAAATCGTATGGCAGATAATAAAAATCAAAAAATCAGCGGCCGCGTTCCGCCACAAAATCTGGAAGCGGAAAAATCAGTCTTGGGAGCGATTATGTTGGATAAAGACGCTTTAATCAAAATTGCCGACCGTCTGGGCGCCCGCGATTTCTATAGCGAAAAGCACAAAGAGATTTATGAATCCTGCCTCGAGCTTTATGAAGAACGAGAACCGATTGATGTTTTGAGTCTTTCCAATAAACTAGAGAACAAAAAGCTTACTGAAAAGTTGGGCGGTTCAAGTTATTTGACCAATCTTGTTAATGCCGTGCCTAGTGCGGCAAATGTCCTGCATTACGCGAAAATTGTAAGAGACAAAGCTACCTTGCGCCGTTTGATCCAGGCTGGCCAAAAAATTACAGAAGCGGGCTACCGCGAAGAAGAGGAAGACCTTGAAAAGATGATTGATCAAGCAGAGCAAAAATTGTTCGCAGTTTCCCAAAAATATTTAAAACAGAACTTTATCCCAATCCAAGACGTCCTAATCGAAGCCTTTGACCGAATTGACGAGTTACACAAAGACAAAGGCAAACTGCGAGGAATCCCGACTGGTTTTGCTGATCTTGACAACATTTTGGCTGGACTGCAAAGATCAGACCTGGTTATTTTAGCCTCCCGACCCTCTATGGGCAAGACCTCTTTAGCGCTTGATATTGTCCGTCAAGTAGCGACCCAAAGCAAGGTGCCGGTTGGACTCTTTAGCCTCGAAATGGGTAAAGAACAGCTCGTTGATCGTCTGCTTTGCGCTCAGGCTAATGTCGATCTTTGGAAAATGCGTACTGGCAAAATCGGCGAAAGTGAATTCCCCAAAATCGGCGAAGCGATGGGAATATTAGCCGAAGCACCGATTTTTATTGACGATTCCGCAACCAGCAATATTATGGAAATGCGCACCAAAGCGCGACGGTTACAAGCTGAACACAAAATCGGACTTTTGATTGTTGATTATTTACAACTGATGGAAGGCCGCACAACCGACAACCGCGTCCAAGAGGTTTCTGAAATCTCGCGTAATTTAAAGGCGCTCGCGAGAGAACTCGATATCCCCGTACTCGCTCTTTCCCAGCTGTCGCGCGCGGTTGAATCCCGCTCGCCCGCTATTCCTCAGCTTTCAGATCTACGCGAATCTGGATCGATCGAGCAGGACGCGGACGTGGTGATGTTTATCTATCGGGAAGTAATGTATAAGCGGGAAACCGATCGCGCGCATATCGCGGACATCTTCATTAAAAAACACCGCAATGGCCCGACCGGCCAAATTGAACTCTATTTTGATGAAAACCGCGCCTCTTTTCGAAATCTGGATAGAACCCATGCCAAAAAAGGTTAAAACTTAAAAATATGCTCCCAAATCTCAAAGACTTAAACAAATTAAGAAAACAGGCGAAACGGATGAAAGAGGATATGGAAAAAGAGACTATGATCGGCACAGCAGAAGGCGGCAAAATCCAAATCACAATGAATGGCAATCAGGAAATTAAAGAAGTGCGAATCGAGGACGAAATCCTGAATCCTCAAAACAAAAAAAAAGTGGAGAACGGAATCCGCGAAGCAATTACCCAATGTTTAACTCAAGTTCAAATGATGATGGCAAAAAAAATGCAAAACGGTGGGCTATTTTGAAACTGTAGCTTTTTAAGAATCAATAATCACTAAACAGTTTGAACATTTAGTCATTGGTTATTGAAAATTGATTGAAAATTGGTACTTGAAAATTGAAAATTGATTAGTACATTGGTACTTGAAAATTGAAAATTGATTAGTAAACCCTTCGGCAAGGTTCAAGTGGTGAGCATAGTCGAACCATTAAAAATTATTCATGCCCCTTCTTCCCCAATCTGTCAAAGATTTGATCAATGAATTTTCTCGTCTCCCGGGTATCGGCCCCAAAACCGCGACGCGGCTTACTTTTTATTTGCTCAAACAACCCGAGCAAGAGGTCTGTAAATTCGGAGAGAGCTTAAAAAATCTAAAAAAGCAGATTGACCTCTGCCCTGTCTGCTTTACTTTGATTCAAAATAAATTTTGTCCTTTTTGTGATAACGTTAATCGCAATCCCAAAATCATCTGCGTGGTGGAAGAAGCGCTTGATATTATTGCCCTAGAAAAAACTAAAGAATACAACGGCCTCTATCATGTCCTGCACGGCTTTATCTCTCCGATGGAAGGAATCGGACCCGAGAATCTAAAAATCCCTGAACTTGTTAAGCGAATTAAGAAGAAAAAACCAGATGAAATCATTATCGCTACTAACCCTTCAATGGAAGGCGAGGCAACCGCGATGTATCTCAAGCGAATTTTAGAAAACTTTAAAACCAAATTGACCCGCCTCGGCCGCGGCCTGCCTACAGGCGGCGATCTAGAATACGCTGACGAAATCACTTTGATCAGCGCCCTGCAGGGACGGAAAAAAATTTGAGTAAAACAAAAAGTGACACTCTACCTGATCTGTCACTCTTAAAAATAATTTTTATTCACAAATAATCTTCTGGATTTTCAAAACGGTGAGCTGGGGTCTAAACCCCTGTTTTTTTAAATATCTTTTTTTCGCTTTGAATTTCAAAACCTCAATTTTCTTCCCGCGCTTTTCCGGCTCTAAAACCTTGGCTTCTACTTTGGCGCTTTTAATTAAAGGCTGTCCAATTCTTGATTTTTTACTATCAACATAAACCAAGACCTCGCTAAAGTTTAAGGTTTGGTCGGCTTTAACAGGAAGTTTATTGACCTCTAAAATATCACCTTTAGCAACTAAATACTGCTTGCTGTGAATTTTAACTATTGCAAACATATTTCATAAAAATTACTTATCATTAGAATAGCAAAAAAAAGGGGGAAAGTCAAATCACGGCTGTTTTACAGTTCTTTTAAACCTCAAAACCAAGGTCAAAGCTAAAGTAATCATTATAATCGTCATAATAATCAAGGCAAGCAGTTTCTCCCGGCTCTGCATAAAAATCGCGGTCGCGCCAAAAGCAAGAGAGAGGAAGTATAAGAACAAAACCGCCTGGCGGTGGGAAAAACCAATGCTAAGCAGACGAAAATGCAAATGCTTTTTATCGCCGCGGAAAGGCGAACGACGTTCGACAAAAATCCGACGGGCGATTACCCAAAGCGCATCCAAAATCGGGATCCCCATAATCAAAAGCGTAGTAGCGATCTTTCCTCCTGCTAAGATAGCGATTGTGGCCAACATGAAACCAGAAAAGGTACTACCTGCCTCGCCTAAAAAAATCTTAGCCGGATGAAAATTCAGAATTAAGAACCCGCCAAAGACCCCGGCGACAATGATCGATAAAAGAGCGGTCTCTGGCTGATGGACAGCCCGGGTTAAACTCAAGAAGAAAAGGACAATACCACCGATCACTGTAATGCCCGGCACTAAACCATCCAGGCCATCTAGATACTTGGTTGTATAAGTTATACCTAAAATCCAAAAAAGAGCAAAAAGATCAGCAAACACTGTAAAATAGTAAGGGATGCCGCGGAACCACAAAACCTCAAATTTAAGTTTATCAAAATAAATCAAGCCGCCAAAAGGATTGGTTGTATACTTAATGCCCACTCCGGAGACAACAACCACAATCGTAGCAAGCAGGGGCCAAACAAACTGCTGCCAGGGTTTTAAATTATATTTATCATCCAAAACCCCGCCAATAATCAGAAGTAAGCCGCCTATTAGGATGCCAATAATATTTTTAAACTTGATCGTGCCTGTGGCCAGGGCGTCAGTAAAAAAAAGATAATACAAAGTGATTAAAGAAAAGGCGAGAAAAATTGCCACGCCGCCTAAAAGCGGAATTGCTTTTTTTTGAATCTTGCGAGATAGAATCGGGTAATCCAAAATCTTTAATCGGTAAGCTAGTTTGCGCGCTAGAATCGTAAGCCCAAAACAAATTAACAACCCCGCGATAAAAGCAGGAAGAAAGCTCCATAGATTATAATTTTGCCAAATCGTAGACATCTCTGGTTTAAAAATGATATAATAAAGACCTTGAGCGGGCAAAGAATTGTCAAAGAAGAAAAAAGAGTCACTGCGACGGATTTTTAAGCCGAATCTTCGGCTTTTTTTATTTTACCCCCCGGGGGGGACAGCTCGAATCAAAAATTTTGTGGGGCTTACTTTATACCTCTTTAAAGAGTGTCCGGCTGTGCGCCTTATCATCGCGAATATTCTCGGCTCTGCTTTTTCGGGGCTTGGGCGTTACCAAAAATCCCATATATTTCTTGAGGGCTAGCCTGGTCTGGGCGTCAATCGCGGCGATGCCGCCAAAAATAACGGTTACCACTGGAAGCAAAAGCCACTGAAAAATCATATAAACATACTTGCCCCGGTGGTGCTGTTTGGGCCGCGGCGGCAAAAGGATCGTGGCAATGATCCCAGAGACAATCATTCCGACCATCGAAAAGGTCATTAGATAACGAGTAACATAAGGCAGATTGCGGGCCAAAACCGTGTCCCGAAAATCCTCACCGCCCAAAAAAATGGGCAGCCAGCCCACGCTAACCAAAATAATCGCGGTAACCGCCCAGGAATACTTGCCCTCCACCTCGCGGTAGATTGCCGCAAATTTTTTTTTCCAGCTCATCCCATGAGTTTTTAATGAGCGAAAAATCACATAAGGCAGATTCTCGACACCCCAGCCCCAACGCCGCCTCTGTTTGTATTGATTGACCATACTCTGCCACAAAGAGTTGCCCAAAACCGTATCCATTGAAATCGGCATATGCAAAGGAACCACCTCGTAATCGCCTTTATAATGAAACAAACACTGATAAAATATCCGCGAATCCTCGGAAACAATATTGGTCTGCCAGAAACCAATCTCAACCACGGCCTTGAAACTCATCGCGTGAGAGGAAAAAGTGCCCATCCGCTCCGGCCTTTCCTGTTCCATCATATGCCAGAAAGTAGTGGAAGCGGCGGCAACCCGCATCAAAGATGGAGAATCCCATAAATTGTTGTTAAACATTGGGATCGGCTGGTAAGAAGCGTGAGTCCGATCGGGATTTTTGAGATAATGATAAGTCAGGCAGGAAAAATAACGCGGATGGACACAGGTATCAGCGTCAAAAACCGAAGTGATAATATTATCATACGGAATCTTTTCCTGATCAATCCATTTCTTCGCCTGTCGGCCAGCCCATGTTTCGTTAGAGCCCTTGCCCGCTAATTCTCCAGCGATGTCTTTGGGATGAACCGTAACCATAAATTTATAGAACATCTTGCCGAATTTCTCTTCTAAAATCTTCGCGTTTTTGAGACCATTCTCCTTGTCTCTCTCTTCAACTCCCAAAACCAAAATCATCTTTTCTTTAGGATAATCAGAATCAACCAGCGCTTTGAAGGTGGTTTCTAAAACCTCTAAGCTCTCCTTATAAGTAGGCAAGATGATTAAATGATAAAGATCAAGCCAGCTCTTGTCGCCCCGAAATTGCTTGCATCTGCGCAACCAGTTGATTCTCAAGTGCTTTTTGAAACGAAAATAAGAGCTGATCTGATGAATACAGAGATAAGTAATCTTTAAAAGCCAGTGGAGATCAAAAGCGATAATAAAAAAGGCAACCCAAACAGGTTTCCAAAAAGAAAAACCAAGGCAGCCCAAAAGAGTGCCCCAAGCGAGAGCAGCTGGTAAAATTTCCAACGCGCGATAAATCCTTCTGTCGCGAGGAATACTCAAACTGGTATGATTAGCAATTCCTTTGGGATCCATTACTTTGTGAATTGGTGGATTAAAGGGTTAACGAATTATTGATTAATGAAAATGATAGTGATTGCGCCGATCAAAACAAACACCTGAACTGCCAAAGAAACTAAAAGTAGAATATAGGATATCATCCGGTCTTTTAAATAAAACCAAAAGCTCAAAATGAAATTAATAATAATTACGAATAGGCCAATGCTGGGTAGATTAAAAATATTACGGTAAGGACCAGTCAAATCAATGCCAAAATAGATGTTGTAGTGGAGAGGGACGGGAAACTCTGATCGCCCAATAAAAAGGCCCAAAAGGATCCAAATAATTATATTAAAAAACAAACTTGATAGAACAAGGGTGAGATTGAGTTTATTAGACCCGAATGCAGACCTAAAAAACCGCTTAAAATGAATCAAAAACCGTTTTTGACCAACGGTAATTTCTTTGGCCATAGCGAAACTAATATACCTTATTTGAGCGGAAAAGTAAAGATTAGAATCTTACTTTAACCGCCCAAAAAACAGTTTGCCCTAAAATGACAAATGTTCTATAATGATAAGGAGTGGGAAAAACTAAAGTGCAAACAAAAACCAAAATCAGCTTGATCATCGTTTTGTTAATCCTGGCTTTGGCCGGTTTTTTTCGTTTTGCTCTAATCCGCTCACTGCCAGGCGGACTTGCCCTAAAAGAGGCTGCTAGCGGCCTTGATGCTCAAAACCTGTTAAGAGGCGAACCGCGCAACCAAGAAAATCAAGGACTGTATTCTTACCTTCTCGCTCTATCCTTGAAGGTCTTCGGGGTTGGAATTTGGCAAATAAAAATTGTTTCCGGCCTCGTTAGTATGATCACCTTGATTGGCTTATATCTGTTGACCAAGCTGCTCTACAGGCGAACAGTGGCCTTTTTTGCTTGCCTGTTTGCTGCTGTTTCCATCCCCTACACGATCCTTGCCCGTGCTGCTTTCCGCCCAATTCTAATTCCCGCCACAAGCGTCTTCTTCCTCTATTTCGCAATCAAAGCTTTAAAAAACAACAAAAATAGATACTTCTACGCTTTCTTGGCGGGCATCCTTTTAGCTCTGGGGTTTTATGATCATATCTGCTTATCTTTTATCATTTCCTTCCTTGTCCTCGCTCTGATCGTAATAGCGGAAATTTTTACTCGCGTCCTTCGCAGTAGCACCGCTACGAAAGGCGAGCGCCGAATAAAATCCGAGACCACATTTATCAAGCTCCATTCCAAAAAAATCCTAACTGCCCTGATCGCCTTTGCGATTTTAATCACGCCGCTTGCTGTCTATTTCGGACAAAATCCTGAACTCCTCTGGGCTCGCGCCAAAAACAATTCTGTTTTTAACCCTGATCTTGCTCGCGGCCCTTTCTATTATTTGGCTAGAAATCTTGGCGGAATCCTAACTATGTTTAATGTCTCCGGCGACACAAATTGGCGCAATAATCTCGCGGGAGCTCCTTTCTTTAACCCGGTAACCGGTGTTCTCTTCCTGGTTGGAATTCTAGTTTGTATCTTGCCTTTCTTTAAAAAAGCAAGTATCTCCCGAAAAACCTTGGCCAAAAACATTCTACTTCTTAGCTGGCTTCTAATCATGCTGATTCCCCTCTTGTTAGCTGGCAAAGATAATCCTGATTTCTTGATCGCAATCAACTTAATCCCTCTTGTCTTCATTCTCCCCTCTTTAGGTCTGCGCGCCCTCCTCTTAAAGGCGCGCCACTATCCAATAATTACCAGCTTCCTAATCTTGGTGATTGTTGTTTTTGTGGCCAATCACAACCTTTGGATCTATTTCAAGGTTGCCAAAAACGCCCCTGGATATTATAATGCCTATAATGGAGACTTAACTGCAACTGCTCGCTACATCAATCAAAACAACAATAAAGAAAGTACCTTCCTGGTTTTAGACTCCGAAAATAATCAAATAGTCCGCTTCTTAACTTCTGATCAAAATCATCCCTATCGCCTGGTCGCTCCCAAAAAAGCGGACAGATCTCTTTATCCAGAAAGGACTAAAATAATTTTCCCTTCTCCTGTTTTTGGCCAAGTCGAGGCCTTCAAAAAAATTCACCCCAAAGCAAAACTGATTTACGAAGAATACAATCGGTTTGGAGGGAAAGGGATGGAGGTTTACTTAGTTAAAAACTAAAAATTAAAATTAATGTCTAAACTAGCTAAAATTCTTGTTCCTGCAATCCTTGTTCTAATGGTCCTGATTTCCTTTTTCTCCGTAAAAAAAGATTCCGCGATTATGGACGAAGTCGCCCATATCCCAGCTGGCTATTCTTACTTGCGGTTTCAAGACTATCGCCTCAATCCAGAACACCCGCCTCTTCTGAAAATGCTCTCGAGCGTCCCTTTACTTTTCTTGGACCTAAAATTCCCCATAAATCACCCTGCCTGGACCGAGGAAATAAACGGTCAATGGGAAAGCGGGTATCAATTCCTCTATTATCTTGGCAATGACGCTGACCAGATCCTCTTCTGGTCTCGACTCCCCATAATCGCACTCTTGATTCTTTTGGGTATTTATGTTTGGAAATGGGCACGCGAGCTCCTGGGTGAGAAGTGGGCTCTTGTCGTATTATTCTTATATGCTTTCTCACCAACAATCATAGCGCATAGTCATTATGTGGCTACAGATTTGGCTGCGACATGTTTTATTTTTATTGCCTTCTATTATTTTGCCCGCTATCTTAAAAATCCGAGCAAAAAAACGATTATCTGGGCTGGCATCACTTTAGGCTTGGCCCAAACCGCTAAATTCTCTGCGATTCTACTCTTCCCCTGTTTTGCTCTTCTTGCCCTCATCCCCATTCTTTTTAAAAAACCCGAAGGAACATCTTGGGGAAAACAAATAGGAAAATATACAGCTCACTTCATTTTGATTTCTCTAATCTCGACGGCAGTAATTTTAGTAATCTATATGCCAACCGTTCTTCGTTTCTCTGCAATAAAACAACAAGAATTAATCAGTGGAGTAGTGGGTCAAGAAATCGTCAAAGATCTGCTTCTTGGTCTTTCTAGAATCCCAGGGGCACGCGGATTGACTCAATATCTTTTAGGCGTGGTAATGGTCTTTATCCGCGTTGGCGGCGGGAACACTAACTATTTCTTGGGCCAAGTATCTAATCAGGGCTGGTATCACTATTTTCCAGTCTGCTTCCTCTTAAAAGAAACGATTTCCGTACTAATTTTAACCGGCCTTGCTATTCTCTTGGCCTTAAGAAAGATGGTCCGAAACCTAGTAAAAGATAAATTTAAAGACTGTCCGCAAAGAATCAAAAACTACTGTCTTGAACATATAACCGAAATCAGCATGTTCCTCTTTATTGTTGTCTATGGCGCCACGAGTATTCAGGGAAAGCTTAACATCGGCGTCCGCCACATCATGATCATCTTTCCTTTTACCTACGTCCTGATCATCAAAGAATTCAAAATAAGGTTTTCTGAAAGTAAATACAAAAAGACCCTTACGGCCTTATTGCTTGTTTTATTGATTTGGATTGGCGTAGGGATAGTAATTACTTACCCCTCCTATTTGGCTTATTACAACGAATTGACTGGCGGTCCTAAAAACGGCTATAAATATATCACCGACTCTAATCTGGACTGGGGTCAGGATCTAAGGAGACTTAATGATTGGGTAGAGGAGCGGGGGATTACTGAAATTAAAGTTGATTACTTTGGCGGCGGCGTTCCTGCCTATTATCTCGGCGACAAATTTGTGAAATGGCACGCAGCATTGGGACCGACTACGGGCTTCCTCGCGGTAAGCGCCACTTATTTTTCAGAAAGCATTTATCGCGACGACGCTGTTTACGAAAAATCTTATGCCTACCTGGAAAAAATCGAGCCGGAGACAGTAATTGGACACTCAATCCGCGTCTACTACATCGAAGGAGAGTAACTATTTATAATAAACTAAACCCTCCACCCTTAAATCAGCGTAATATTTAATCTGCTTGTCTTCTTTGCTAATCTCTTTTTCCAAAACCATACTCAAAGCCTCAACCTGATCCGAAAGCGAAGCTTTGGTATCAAAAAATATCTGATAGCCCTTATCAACCTTGACATATAAATCACGCGACTCTGGAATCGGAACAATAAACTCCTCAATTGCAACTTGGGTTTTGAGCGGCAGTAAATCGCGCGCCTGAAAAAGAAATTCAAAAAATTCACTGCTTAAAATAACATCCCTTGGTTTCACCTGCCTAAAAGACTGGTCATAAATAATGGGCAGATTTTTTTCGGAAATTTCCGCTAACGAAACAGAATCGCCCAAAACGCCATTCTGATCAATAAAATAATACTCAATCACTGGATCTTCCGGATAATCCAAAATAGAGGCGGAAAGATCCGGCCCAGTTTCTCCGGCTTCTCCAGCCTCTCCTGCAGGGCTAGTATCAGGGGCCGAAAAAGCCTTGATAGGCAAAAACAAATCCCGCCCAGCACCAGTGGCCCAAACAGCAACCGGTTTTTTTTCTAAAATCACCACCTTTAAAATATCAGGGAATTCTTTTGAAACCTCCACAGTTTCAATTTGGGCAAACCTCTCTTCCAATCTTGTTTCAATTTCTTCTTTGCTGGCAATAATCAGATTTTTTTTAGGAAAAATCAGCAATCTCCTAGCCCTAAGACAGTCACGGACAATCTCCTCTGCCTCTTTCTGTTCGACATTTTCCTCTCCAACGATATTAACCTCGCTTACCTCCCAAAAAGGGAAGAAGAATAAAAGATAAAAAAGACTGCCCATCCCTAAAAGAAAAAGAAAGAAAAAAATCTTGCGCTGCACATCCCCGGAAGCCTCTCGGGCGCGGAAATGGAGAGTGGTTAAATAAATCTTGGGTTTACTCAATGTGCGGCGCCTTCTAAAAAACCCGCGCTTGTATTCTGGGTTGCGGCGGCGGGTCTTTTGTTTATAAGGATTAAGATATTGTTTTCGGTGACGTGACTTTTTCAACGCTTTAAATAAAATTAAAATCCGTTAACTCCTTAATCGGCTAATCCGCTCAAATCCGCAATACTCGCGCAAAACTTTCGGCACCGTGATTGAACCGTCAGCCTTCTGATAATTCTCCATAATCGCAATCAAAGCGCGGCCGATCGCGACCACGGTGGAATTGATTGTGTGCACGAATTGCAATTTACCTTTTTTGTCCTTATACCTTGTATTTAATCTCCGTGCCTGAAAATCCGTATCATTGCTCGCTGAAACAACCTCCAAATACCTCTTCTCTCCGGGCAGCCAAGCCTCTAAATCTATTTTTTTGCTATTCGCCGCGCCCAAATCACCGGTGCAAATATTAACTGCTTGATAATGAATCTTTAAACCCTGCCAGATCTCTTCCGCGGTTTGAACAACCAAATCATGATAAACCTTCCATGAATCCTCTTGAGTCGCAAAAGCAAACATCTCGAGCTTATCAAACTGATGGCCGCGGATAATTCCTTTTAAATCTTTGCCATAAGCGCCTGCTTCCCGCCGAAAACAGGAAGAAAAAGCAGTATAGAGCTTTGGTTTGTCTGGTGCAATATCAATTACTTCGTTCAGATGATAGGAAGCCAAAGGGACTTCGGCCGTACCAATTAAGTATAAATCGTCTTTTTCCAATTTGTAAATTTCATTCTGATCTGCGGGCAAAAAACCCGAGCCGTACATTGCTTCTTCTCTGACCAGCATGGGCGGCAGGAGTGGAATAAACCCTTTTTTAATTAAAGTCTCTAAACCATATTGAATCAAGGCAAATTCAAGCTGGACAAGCTCGCGCTTTAAGTACCAAAACCGGGCACCAGAAACCTCTGATCCCTTATCAATGTCAATCAGATCTAAATCCTCCCCTAAAACATAATGAGGTTTTGGTTTAAAAGAAAACTTGGGCTTTTTGCCCCACTTACGATCCACCTTGTTCCCAGTCTGATCAGTCCCCACAGGTACGGATTTATGAGAAAGATTAGGGAATTGATTTAATAATACAGCAATTTCCTTTTCTATTCTTCCTAAACTTTTCTTAAACTGCTCTTGCGCACCATCCTTCTTCTTTCTCATCTTAATAACCATCTTTTCGCGCTCTTTTTTATCCTTTATCTTCACAATTTGACGTGAGAACTCATTCTTCTCCTGCTCGTATTTATTTTTGGCAACAATTAAATTCCGTCTCTTTTCATCTAATTTTAAAAATTCATCTACCTTTGACGCGGGTATTTTCTTTAGGTTCCTGTCTTTAAGCTCTTTTTTCCAAAGCTCTGGTTTTTGACGAAGCAACTTTAGATCAACCATAGATTAGTTTAAAGTTCAAAGTGCAAAATTAAAAATTACAGTTCAAAGTTTAAAGTTTTCAATTTTGAACTTGCAATTCAACTTTGAATTTTGAATTTTGAATTTTTAACTTTATTACAGCCCCAATTCCCCCGCAATCCCCTGCATTGCTTTCAAGCCGATTTCCACAAACTGATCAAGCTCTAAACCAAATTCACGGCAGGAAGCGATCACCTCGCGCCTTGCTCCCCGGGCAAAAGACTTTTCCTTGAATCTCTTTAAAATCGACCCAGGTTTAAGATCAGAAAGTTTACGTGAGGGCAGAACCAAACAAGAAGCAACAATTAAGCCGGTCAGAGGATCAATTGCGTAAATTGCCTTTTGTAGTCTGGTTTCACGGACAGAGCCACACTGATCATTATGGGCGAGGATTGCGGCTAAAAGCGCAGGATCAACGCCCTCTTCTTTCAAAATCTTACAAGTGGTTGGCCCGTGTTTTTCTGGATTTTTAGTATAATCAATTACTTCCATATCCAAATCATGAAGCAGGCCAACTATCGCCCATAGCCTCTCGTCATCTCCAAAATGACGAGCCAAAGCCCGCATAATCGCCTCACTGGCTAACATATGTTTGCGCGAATTTCCGTTCTTAACATGTTTGCAGATTAATTCCCAAGCTTTCTCACGATTGATCCCCGGATCTATCTTTTTACTGGCCGCAACGACTTGCTTGTCTGGCAGACGAGGTTTCATCAAAGGGAAAAACACAGCTTCACGGATACTGGGGGCGTCGGTTAAAAGCATCACTAGACGGTCCACGCCCATGCCCCAACCCGCCATCGGCGGCATACCGTATTCCATCGCTTCAATATAATCACAGTCCATCATGTGCGCTTCTTGATCCCCTGCTTTTCTTGCTTTCTCTTGAGCAAGAAAGCGCTCGCGCTGATCGCAAGGATCAATAAGCTCTGAATAAGCATTAACAATTTCGTGACCCAAAACCACTAATTGGAAACGATCTACTACTTTAGGATCTTTGTCATTTTTGCGGGCAAGCGGGGAAAGTTCAACCGGGTGTCCGGTTAAAAACAGAGGATCCTTTATTTTTGGTCTGGAGACTTTTTTATAGAGCTCATCAATTAAGGAAGCAAAACTGGAGGCATTATCATCAAGTTTAATCTTTCCTTTTTTGATTTCATTTCGCAAATCACCCGCGTTTCTCACCTTATTAATATCAATGCCGCAATCTTTTAAGATCAACTCTTGAAAGGTTTTGCGCGGCCAAGGGGGAGTGAAATCAACTTCTTGGCCCTGATAAGAAATTTTTAAACTGCCAAACACTCTTTTTAAAAGATAAACAAACATCTCTTCGGTCTGTTCCATTAAAAATTCGTAGTTCTTGTAAGCCCAGTAAAATTCAAGAATCGTGAAATCCTGCAAATGGGAGCTGTCCATCCCTTCATTGCGAAAAACGCGCGCCATTTCAAAAACCTTTTCAAAGCCGCCGACAATCAAACGCTTTAAATAAGTCTCTGGCGCAATCCGCAAGTACAAGGGTATATCCAAAGCCTCATGCTGGGTGATAAATGGTTTGGCCAGCGCGCCTGAAGCTTTGGTTTGTAAAACCGGAGTCTCTACTTCTAAAAAGCCGCGATCGGTCAAAAAATCACGCAAAGCATCACAAATCTCCGCTCTCTTTCTGAATTTCTCTCTTGCTTTAGGGCTCGTCAGAAGCTCTAAGTAACGTTTTCGGAAACGTAATTCAGTATCTTTCAGGCCCTTCCATTTTTCCGGCAGAGGCCGCAGTGTTTTGGACAGAAGGCGAAGCCGAGAAACAAGAATGGTTTTCTCGCCTTTTTGGGTAACAAAAACCTTTCCCTTGACTTCAATAAAATCTCCTAAATCAAAATTTTTGAAAAAATTATACTTTTTTCCGCCCAGGGTATCGCGCTTCAAATAGGCCTGGCAAGAACCACTCTCATCCTCAACATGGATAAAACTAGAGCCGCCGTGCTCGCGGATGCTCCGAATCCGGCCCGCTAAAACAACATCTCTTTTTTCCTTCTGGATAGCTTTAAAACCGGTTAAAACCTCTCTTGCTGTGTGGGTGCGGCAAGAAGAATCAGGATAAGGATTAATTCCTTTTTTAGTAAAATTTTCTAATTTCTTTCTTCGATTTTGAATTATGTCTCGGAGCATTTGTTTTCATGAATGATCAAACCCACAACTTGTTGCAGCGGATATCCTTGATTATTATAACATAAAATTCCAAATCTCAATAACTAAAGCCTACAAGGTTTAGAATTTGAAATTTGGAATTTCACTAGCTAATCCTCAATATCTTATACTTACTCTTTCCTGCTGGCGTCTCCACCTCCACTACTTCGCCTTTTCTTTTTCCCAAAAGGGCTCGTCCGATCGGACTCTCGTTAGAAATTTTGTTGTCCAAAGGATCAGCCTCGTTAGAACCAACAATCATAAACTCCCTCTCCTCTGAATCCTTTCTGACCTTAACGGTATTACCCACCTTCACTAGATCATGCTGGTTATTCCCGCTTGCGACAATTGCGCTCTTGACAATAGTCCCTAATTCAAAAATCTTCCCCTCATTAAAAGCCTGTTCGTCCTTGGCGTCTTGATATTCAGCATTCTCCGAAAGATCACCCAGCTCTTTAGCGGCCCTGATCCGGGCAGCAATTTCTTTTCTTTTTTCTTTTTTTAAATACTCTAGTTTTTGTTTTAATTTTAAAAACCCCTCTGGGGTGAGATATTTCTTTCCTGGCATAATTTTCTTTTTTAGACCATTTTAAAATGCGCCTCGCTCAAAAAGCACACTTTTTTGTTCAAAATATTAAATTTTATTATTCCTATCATAAATCAACAGAAAAAATTTGTCAAGTAAAATTTGTGGGGATAACAAATTTAAAGCTAGAAACAGAGAGCCTAAAAATTCTGTAACGGTTATTTAGATTGCAATTTTATCAAATCTAACAGATTAATCAAAAGCATTGCGACAGTCATTGGGCCGACACCGCCGGGGACAGGAGCGATCAACGAGGCTTTTTCCTTAACCGAAGCAAAATCAACATCCCCCTTGATCTTTCCCCGGACAAAAGAAGTTCCAGCATCAACAACTACTGCTCCCTCTTTGACCATCGGAGCGGAAATTAAACCTGCTTGACCCACCCCAGAAATTAATATATCCGCGTCTAGGGTTTCTTTTTTGAGATCCCGGGTCAGGAAATCACAAACCCTGACTCGAGCGCCCAAACTTCTAAAAAGATCGCTAACCGGCTGACCAACCAATCTTCCCGCCCCCACGACAACTACCCGACGATCTTTTAATCCTATCTTGTACTCTGAAAGCAAAGCAATAATCGCAAGCGCTAGCGGTGATTTCACTAAATCACCGCTCAAACTATCAACATCTTTTTCTCGCGGTATACAGGCCAAAACCTTGTCTGGATCAATGCCTCGGGGCAGAGGCAGTTGAACCACAATACCGTCAGGATTTTCTTCTCGGTCTTTCTTGGTAATAATCTGGCAAATATCATCGGTAGAATTTCCAAGAGGAATCTTTTCCAAGACAAAATCAATCCCAATTTCCGCGCAAGCCTTCTTTTTAGCGCAGACAAAAACCTCCGAAGCCCGGTCACCACCCGCCAAAAAAACTAAAAGACGAGGTTTCTTGGACAGTGTCCGAACCTCTTTTTTTATTTCTTTTAAGAACTTTTTGGCTAATTTCCTGCCGTCTAAAATTTGAGCCGTCATAACATAATAGTCAAATTTATTTTTGTTTATAGGATCCAAAATACCAATTCAATACATTCTCGGCCACGGGCACAGCAACTTTATCACCGTCTCCTCCTCCTTCAATCAATACGGTCAAAACAACCTCTGGTCTCTCAAAGGGGGCAAAACAGGTAAACCAAGCATGGGTTCTATCCCCTTGAGCAGTAAATTGAGCCGTCCCTGTTTTGCCGGCAACCTCTACTGGCAGACCAGCCAGTCTGCGCGCAGAACCCGTCGTTACGGTTTCCCTCATCCCCTGGCGCACTGTTTTAAGGTTCTCGGGCTCGACAAAGTCCCTCCGAATAATCTCGGGCTCGATTTCCTGCTCCATGCCGGTAAGTTCGTCAATGATCTTATAACCAATCTTTGGTCGATAAAGAATCCCTCGATTCGCTATTGACGCTACATAAGTCGTAATCTGTAAAGGAGTGGCCAAAATATCGCCCTGGCCAATCGCGGCATGATAAGTATCGCCAATGTACCAGTCCTCGCCCTTGACCTCCTGCTTCCATTCCAGATCCGGAATCAAGCCGCTTGCCTCGCCGGGCAAATCTACGCCCAAAGCACTATCCAAGCCAAAATAACGCGCCCAATCTTTGATTCTTGCGATCCCCAGGCCAGGGATACCATGAGCTTCACTGCCGCCGCCGACAATATAGAAAAAAACGTCACAGGATTCAGCAATCGCCTTCCGGACATTGGTTGGCCCATGGGCCTTCCAATCAGGGAAGCGCCAAACCGTTCCCGCCCAACCATGATAGACCAAGCTTCCTGAACAGTCAAAACTGCTCTCGGGTCCAATCACACTTTCCTCCAAAGCAGCAGCCGCGATCAAAGGTTTAATCGTCGAACCCGGAGGATACTCGCCAGACAAGGGACGATGAAATAAAGGTTTATTAGGATCCTCGGTCAGCCTATTAAAATCTGATTGAGAAATGCCTTGAGCAAAAAGATTATTATCATAAACCGGAATACTAACCAGAGCCAGAATCCTTCCTGTCTCTGGATCCAGAACAACCGCGCTTCCTTTTTCCGAATCACTCCGATCTAAAGCCAGTCTCACCTCTTCGTATAATTTTTTTTGCAACTCCAGATCAATCGTTAATTTTAAACTCTTGCCGGCCTGGGGAGACTGCAACCCCAATATCTTCTCAATCCTGCCCCGAGAGTCAACCTCTACTATCTCACGACCGCTCTTGCCCCGCAACTTCTCCTCATAAGAAGATTCCACTCCCTGTTTCCCGATCTGATCAATTAAAAAATAGTCTTTATCTTTCCTTTCCTGATACTCTGTCGGGGAAATCTTTCCGGTGTAACCTAAAATATGGGAAAGTAGATTCCCTTCTATGTATTCCCGGATTGGAACCTTAAGTAAATTGATTCCCGGCAAAGAGGAGAGCTTGGTGTCCAAAATTAAGGCCCTGTCCCGCGCGAGGTTCCGTATCAAAATCTCTGCTTCTCGCGAGGCCTGATCTGCCGAGGTGAAAACCTCATAAATCACAGAAGGGTCCTGGCCTAGGATCTCGGAAAGCTCCCCTGTCAATGCAATCCTTTCTTCTTCCGCTTTCGGCAGGTCAGCGGGCACAAAAACTGCCTGAAAACTGGGAATGTTCCGCACTAACAAATTATCATTGCGATCATAGATGATTCCTCTTGATGCTGGAATACCAAAAGTTCTGATCCGGTTGCCTTCCGCTTCCTGGCGATAAGATTCCCCAGCCAAAATCTGCAGGGAAAAAAGCCGCCAAGCCAGAACGAAAAAACAAACCAGAACCAATACCCGCAAAAACCTCAACCGCCCAAATTTAAATCTCGTCTCGGCGAGACGGGTATCTTTTTCTTGAGAAAATCCCTCTTCCCCTTCCCAATCCTTTTCTTCCAAAAAATCATCAGATATTTTAAGTCCAGATCTTTGAAGATTAAAAATATTCATTTATTCTTTGTTCATTCAAGTTACGCTCCCTATTTTACAAAACGAAACCGGAACGCACAATACTTTAAAATCTTATAGACAAAAAAGGTGAGCACTAAATTATAACCAATTGTCGGCAGGATTAGATAGAGATTGGACATCAAGTCAATGTTTAGGGAAGTAATCCGCAAAAGAGCAAAAAATTTAGTCCCCAAGATCAAAAAAAGATTATAAGCCAAGCTGCCAATCACCGTGATTAGAATAACAGCACCCAAGCCTTTCTGGCTGAAAACCTTCAAAGATAAAAAATGAATCAAAGACAGGCTAAAAAACAAGCTTAAAGTAATAACCCCAAAGGGCAGGGGAGAGAATATATCAAGAGCAAAGCCGCTTACTAGAAGCCAGATAACGCTCTCTTTGAAATTATTTAAAATAAACCAAATCAACACAGCAATTAAAACCGGATTAAATCTCACCCCAGAAGAAACAAAAAACAATTCCGCCAGAATTAAAAAAATCAAAATTATTAGATAAAAAATTCCCTTCATAGTTATCTTTTAGGCTCTATCGCGCCAATTACCAATACGTATTCTAATTTTGCAAAATTGATATAAGACTTAACCTGCGCTTTTTGAAAAAGCTGATTTGCCGAACTCTCCACCTTTACCACTTCACCAACAATTAACCCTTTAGGCAGCTCGTCATCAACGCCAGAGGTGATAACTTCGTCACCCACATTAACCACTTCGGTCTGGGGAATCATATCCATAAGCATGCCCAAGCCGTGCTGTCCTGAAATATTACCGTTGGCTCGCGAGCCAGAAACAAGAACATTGATCACGCTGTTCTGATCCGTGATCAGTAAAACCTTGGCCGTATTGTAATAAGACTCAATCACCCGTCCGACCAAAAATCCCCCGCCCGCAATCACTGGCGCCCCCTCCTCGACACCGGAAGATCTGCCTTGATCAATCTTAATGCTCTGGACCAAACTGTCTGGGTTGCGGCCAATCACTTCCGCCGGGAGACCGCTGATCCCACTCTCTTCTTTTAAATCCAACAACTCTCTTAAAAAACGATTCTCCTCCCGCGCTTCTTGCAATTTGGTATTTTCCAAAAGCAGCCTCTGATTTTCAGAAAGCAATACCCCATTCTCTTCGTTCAAATTACGGATAGAAGTAATCAAATTGAAAAAACCCGAAATTTTATTCGAAACTTTATAAACAGACCTTTCAACCGATTGGCTGCAAATAAAAATCAAATTCTCTACCGGTCGCAAAACTTTCAAATAATGCAAAAAAATAAGCAGGATAATGACTGCCAAGAAAAAAACAAACATACCAAATTTAGAACGGAAAAAACGAAACATGCTTATTTTAATAACCAATAATCAATAACCAAACAAATTTCAATAATCAATAACCAAACGGTTTGGTTATTATTTGTACCTTGTTTCTTGGTTATTGGTTATTGTCTGTATCTTGTTTCTTGGCGATTGGTTATTATAATCATTTAGGCGGACTTTCGTATTGGGTGTCCACCAAAATTTCCTTTAAGGCATCCAAGTCCTCTAAAACCATTCCTGTCCCCCGCACTACACAGGTCAAAGGGTCGTCAGCAAGTTCCACCGGCATTTGAGTCTCCCGCGCGATCAAACGATCCAAACCCCGTAAAAGCGCTCCGCCCCCAGCCAAGATTATGCCCCGGTCCATAATATCCGCCACCAATTCAGGAGGGGTTTCTTCAATCGTGCCTTTAATATTGGAAATTAAGGTCCGGACAGAGCGAGAGAGAGCTTCTCTGACCTGGTTGTCGTTGATTATCACCTCTTTGGGTAAACCGGTAACTAAATCACGGCCTCGGAGTTTAGCTTCTAGAGATTCCTTCAAAGGCCAGCAGGAACCGATTCCGAGCTTGATCTGCTCTGCTCGTCTTTCGCCAATCAATAAGTTAAATTCATCCCGCGCGTATTGAATAATGTCTTCATTTAACTCGTCACCGGCAACTCTCAAGGAACGAGAAATAACCTCTCCACCTAAAGAAATAATCGCCATCTCTGTGGTGCCGCCGCCAATATCCACAATCATACTGCCTGACGCGTCTTGAACCGGCAGCCGCGCTCCAATCGCTGCCGCCATTGGTTCCTCAATCAAGAACGCTTGACGCGCCCCGGCGTTGCGGGTCGCGTCTTCCACTGCTCTCCGCTCCACCTCGGTGCAGCCCGAAGGAATACCGATCACCACCCGCGGTCGAGGGACCAAGGTGAACATCCCCTGGTGCACTTTCTGGATAAAGTATTTGAGCATCTGCTCTGTCACCTCAAAGTCTGAAACCACGCCATCAACCAAAGGGCGATTGGCAACGATATACATCGGAGTCTTGCCTACCATCTTCTCGGCCTCACTGCCGATAGCCAAAACCTTGCCTGTCTTCGTATTGATCGCCACTACCGAAGGTTCATTAATGACAATACCCTTGCCGCGGACATAAACTAACGTATTTGCTGTGCCTAAATCTATGCCAATGTCCCGGGAAAAAATACCTAAGATTCTGTTGAACATGTCGTAAAATCAAAGATCAAAATCTATTTAGATTTTGATGTTAATTTTTTAACCAACCCCTCCAGACTGAACAATTTAATCTGATCACTGTCCCTTCTCTTGTACTCAACCTTATTCTTGATTTTTTTTGAAACCACCAAACGAATCGGGATGCCGATCAGATCACACTCCACAAATTTCTCCCCTTCTGACACATTTTTACGATCATCATACAAAACAGTGAAACCTTTCCTGATCAAGGTATTATAAACCTTTTGGCCAAAACGGGAAACCTCTGGCCCGCTTTTCACTTCAATCAGATGAAAATCAAAAGGAGCAACGGTCTCTGGCCAGATCATTCCTTTTTCGTCATGGTATTTATCATCTTCAATAATCGCCGCTTGCAAACGACCCAAACCAATGCCGTAACAGCCGGCAAGGATCGGCTTTTTCTTTCCTCTCTGGTCAACAAAATAAGCGCCCATCTTTTCACTATAAAGACTGCCCAGTTTGAAAACATGACCGAGCTCAATACTGGAGATAGCTTTCATCTTATGTTTGCATTTGGGGCAAACTTTGGCTGTACTCTTTGATTCTACATTTATCGCGTAACCGCATCTTTCGCATAACGAAATCTTGTCTTCGCCTTTCTGATTGGGTAATTGAAACTCGTGGCACTCACTCCCGCCGATTGAGCCGGAACCTGCTTCGGAAATTACTGTCTTAAGGCCGCAACGGCTAAAAATCTTCCGATAGGCGCCAATTACGATCTGATAATACTTATCTAAATCTTTCTGGTCTGCGTGAAAAGAATAAAGATCTTTCATTACAAACTCTCGCACCCTTAAAAGCCCGCCTGTCGCCCGCATCTCGTTGCGAAATTTAGTCTGGATCTGGTAAAGGGCAAAAGGCAGATCCCGATAAGAGTCGACTCGAGTCCGAATCGTCGCCGTGATCACCTCTTCGTGAGTAGGGCCAAGGGTCAATTCTTTATTATGACGGTCTCTAAGTTTGAAAAGAGGAGGGTCCATCTTATCCCAGCGATCTGACTCCTGCCACAATTTCTTTGGCTGTAACGCGGCTAAAAAGACTTCCTGTCCTCCTATCCTGTTCATTTCCTCCCGGATAATTCCTTCTATTCTTCGCAATACCCGATAGCCCAAAGGTAAAAAATTATAGATCCCGGCGGCAACCTGCTCAACAAAGCCGCCTTTTAGCAAAAGCTGGTGGCTTATTGTCTCTGCTTTCCCCGGAAGGTGTCTTAGTGTTTGATAAAATAATTTTGACTGCAGCATATTAATTTTTAAAGATTTTTACTCAAGTGGGGGCCCCAGCTCGAAATGTAAGTTCTTGCGGGGTTTAGTCAAAATAATCACTTAAAAAAACTGCTTGATTTTTTCTACTAAGCCAAAATTGACTACATCGCGAAAAGTAACCATTACCATCAAAGCAATCAAGAGGGCAAACCCTACTGTATTGGCCCACCGCTCTGCTTTCTGGTTTAGAGGCCGCCTGATTATTGCTTCAATGCCCAAAAACAAAAGCCGTCCCCCGTCAAGCGCGGGAAAAGGCAGGATATTAATAATCGCCAGGTTTATTGAAAGCAGGGCGGTAAATTGCATAACATAAACCCAACCCAGACGCGCCACCTTGCCCGTCATCACAGCCACCCCCACCGGCCCAGAAACATCCACGGACACCTCGCCAGACACAATAAGACCAACAATCAAATCATACAAAACGGTAACGATGATCTTAACTGAATAAAAACCATCAATTACCCCTTCGCGGATTGCGCGAAACAAGGGATAGGAAGCAATCCCGGTTTTGACCAAACCGATGCCAATCGGCCCCTCGCCCTCTGGAACCTCAAGACGAGGCACAGCAACAACACTGATTGTTGATTTGCCTCTCTCAATCTCAAGGACAACTTCCTGGCCCAAAAAATTTTTCACTTCTTCCTGAACCTCTTCGGTTTCCTTGATTTCTCGATCATTGATCTTACGGATCACATCCCCAATCTCTAAACCAGAATTTGCTGCCGGAGAATCAGGAACCACCTCAATAATCTGCACCCTGAGGTCGCGAACAAAATCTTTATTTTGGTCATCAACAATTGAAGGTAATCCAACCTTGTAGCCAACAGAGATTAAAAAAACAGCTAAAATAAAATTCATTGCAACGCCTGCTGCTAGGGTCAAAGCTCTCTGCCAAATCGGCTGAGCAGAAAAACTTCCTGGCTCCTGCCTTTTACCCCCGTCCTCGCCTTTAATCTTCACAAAACCGCCCAAGGGGATTAGATTAAAAGAATAGACCGTCCCTTTCCGCTTAATCTTGAAAAGGCGGGGAGGATAAAAAAAGCCGAACTCCTCCACTTTCATCCCGCACCTTTTAGCCACGATGAAATGACCAAATTCATGGACCAAAATCAAAAGCCCGAGGATCAGAATAAAAATAACTATTGTCAATAACATATCAATCCTTAATTTTCAATTTTCAAGTACCAATGTACTAATCAATTTTCAATTTTCAAGTAC
>CAZKRD010000003.1:0-17584 GCA_964555185.1 uncultured Candidatus Saccharibacteria bacterium
AGCTTGAAATTCTTGTTCGGATAAAGTGAAAAGGAATTTCACTTTCTCCTCGCTGCAAATTATAAAAAATAAACAAGGAAATAAACCCAGGTCTGCCTCTCCTCTCCGGGATTTTGCAATCTAAAGAACGCGATCACCATGTTCCAAGAAAAAAAAATCTTTGACTCCGCCCCAAAATCAAAAAAACCCAACCGAATCGACAATGAACAAATCTGGCAGAATGTCTTGGGCGCATTAGAAATCAGTATCAGCAAAGCTAACTTTACTACCTGGTTCACTAACACCGAACTTGTCTCTTATAAGAATCGCCAGGCAATAATTAGTGTACCTAATCTTTTTGCCAAAGAGTGGTTGGAAAACAAGTACCAAAAATTGATTCTGTACGCTCTAAATAAAGCGGTTGACGAACGGGTGGAAGCAGTGAAATACGAAGTGGTCAGCCTCAAGGCCCCGACCAGCTCCGACCTTGGGTCCAACTCGAACAAGAACAAAGGCCCCTACCAAAAGAGCGTTACTCTTAGAAAAGAAAAAATAGACTCCCAAACAAATCTTAATCCCAACTACACCTTTGATAATTTCATTGTCGGCTCTAACAATGAATTAGCGAGAGCCGCCTGTCATGCGGTTGCCTGTAATCCTGGATTAACCTACAACCCCCTGTTTATTTACGGCGGGGTTGGCTTGGGCAAAACCCACCTCCTGCAGGCCGTGGGCAATGAAATCTTAAAACGGTTCAAAGCCAAAAAAGTAAAATACATCACCAGCGAGAGGTTTATGGATGAACTGGTAAAAGCAATCGGCAAGCATGACGTGGATTATTTTAAAGACCGCTACCGCAGCATAGACGTAATGATCATTGACGACATCCAATTTATTGCTGGTAGAGAAAAAACCCAGGAAGAATTCTTCCACACCTTTAACACTCTCTATGGCGAAAACAAACAGATCATTATCTCTTCCGACCGACCGCCAAAAGCAATCCCCACCCTCGAAGAAAGGCTCTCTTCCCGTTTTGAAGGAGGGATGATTGCTGACATCACTGCCCCGGATATTGAAACCCGGACCGCCATCCTAGAACACAAGGCCCAGAAACAAGGAATTAAACTTCAAAGAGAAGCCTTAAACTATATCGCGAACAACATTCAGCGCAATGTTCGCGAACTGGAGGGAGCGCTCAATCGTGTTGCCGCCCACCACCAGCTCCATAATACCAAGCTTACCTTGGAAAACATTAAAAAAATTCTCAAAAACGTCATTGAAATCCCCAGAATCAAGGCAGTCTCCACGAAAGAAATTATCAATGCCGTGATTCAATTTTATAACTTAAATCTTGATGAACTCTTGGAAAGATCGCGCAAACAGAAAGTCGCCTTTCCGCGCCAAATCCTGATGTATCTCCTGCGCGAAGAGGGTAAATCTTCCTATCCCAGTATTGGTCAGGAGCTGGGCGGACGGGATCACACCACCGTGATTCACGCTTACAAAAAAATCAAGCGAGAAATCAGCGAGAAAGAAGACCTGCGCCAAGAAATAGAATTAATCAAACAAAAAATTTACAGCTAGGATATTGGGGGTAAATCTTGGGGAGAACCTAAGGAGAACTTGGGGAAAAAATGGGACTCTATCAACAGCTTTTCCCCAGAATTAATAGCACAACAATAAACCGATCAATTCTATCCACCAAAGAGCCACAACTTACAAAGCCTCCATCCCCAAAGAAAACTTGATAACCAAAGGAAAATTTGTCTCTATTCCTTAAATATCAACAGCCTAATAATAACAATAATAGATATAAGAACTAATTTATGAAAATATATTGTACTCAAGAAAATCTAAATATAGGGTTAACAACTGTTAATAAGTTAATCGTCCAAAATATAAATCTTCCAATTTTGAACAACATTCTTTTAGAAACAAAAAGGGGGCAATTAAGATTAGCAGCCACTAATCTTGAAACCGGAATCAATTATTTCGTCAGAGGTAAAATTATTGAAGAGGGAGATATCACCATCCCTGCTTCTTTGATTGCCAACTATATTAATTCACTCGGAGAAGGAAGGGTTGATCTGGAAAGCGCCAAGGGAGAATTGAGGATAAAAACGAAATATAATCGAGCAGCGATTAGAGGACTGCCGGCTTCAGATTTCCCTTTTCAGTACAATTTAGTCAATAAAATTAAAAAAGGAACAGTGTTTGAAATAGAGGAGGGGCGGTTGCGCCAGGGAGTCAATAGTGTTAGTTTCGCCGCGGCTTTGGACGAGTTAAGGCCAGAAATTGCCGGCCTCCTTTTTTATTTTAACCAGGGGAATTTAATTTTAACTGCTACGGACAGCTACCGCTTGGCCGAAAAAAAAGTCAAGCTTAATAAATCTAATCGTAAGGTTTTCAGCGTAATCATTCCAATTAAGGCTGTGCAAGAATTAACTCATATTTTACAAGACAGTGAAGAATTGGTAAAGATTTTTTTCAACGAGGGACAGGTTCTTTTCCATGTGCGGGGGATTGATTTTACAGCCAGATTAGTTGAGGGACAGTACCCTGACTACAAACAAATAATTCCTCAAAAATTATCAACCAAGGCCACGGCAGATATTGAAGGCTTGATCCGGGCAGTGAAGCAGGTCAGCTTCTTTGCTGCTCGCGAGACCAATGACATTAAGATCAATCTTGATTCTGGCAGGGGGGAAATCGTCTTTTCTGCTGAAACCTCGCAGTCTGGAAGGAGCAATGCAAAAGTAAAAGTAGAGATCCAAGGCCCTTCCCAAGAGGTTGTCTATAACTATCGTTATTTTTTGGAAGGACTGTCTAATATTCACAGCGAAAAGGTATACTTCGAGACCAATGGCCAGGAAGAACCAGGCATTTTAAGGGGAAGTGGAGAACAAGAACTTTCTTTCCTTTATTTGGTGATGCCGATCCGCAATTAAAAATCTTATTCTATGCAACTGGAGCGCCTAAAATTAGTCAACTTTCGCAACTATCAAGACGCGGAGGTTAAGACAGCAAGAAGGGCGATTATTTTGGTGGGCGACAACGCGCAGGGCAAGACTAATTTTGTGGAGGCAATCTACCTTTTGGCAATTACCAAATCTTTTCGTTTGAGGAGTGATTTGGATTTATTAGGGCCAGAGAGCGAGTTTGCCCGGATTGAGGCCCAGTTTGAGAGCCGTAAGAAAGCTTTCAAGTTAGAGGTGGTAATTAAAAAGAATACAAAGGGCGAGAGGAGGCAGCAGAAGACGATTAAACTCAACAGTGTTCTTGCTCCTGCCAGGGCAATCCTGGGAGCTTTCTTAGCGGTTTTGTTCTGTCCGGAAGACATTAATTTGATTAAGACCGTCCCTTCGGGCCGCAGGCGCTTTCTGGATATCCTCGGCTGTCAGGTCAGTTCTGACTATTGCGAGAAACTTGTAGAATACAACAAGATTGTTAAGAACCGCAATCAAATTCTGCTTCGGATTAAGCAGGGCGTAGGCGACCTCGGGGAGCTTGTTTTTTGGAATAATGAGTTGGTGGATAAGGGGAGTTTTATCATCAAATTCCGGCAAGAGATGCTTTCTGCATTGAATCTCCTTGTCCGGCGATATTATAATCAAATCAGCGGAGAGGATTTGTCAAAAGGACAGGCCTTAAGCCTGCATTATTTTTCTTCTTTCCATTTGACCAAAGATTTAGACGAAGAGGGAACTAGACTTAGGTTTCGCGCCGAGCTCCTTAAAAAGCAGAAGAGTGAAATTGAGCGCCAACAGACATTTGTTGGCCCCCACCGTGATGATTTTCATTTTTTCTTAAAACAGAGAAATGTGATTCATCAGGCTTCTCGGGGAGAGTTTCGGACAACAATCCTGGCTTTAAAACTTTCAGAATTAGATTTTTTAGAAAAAAAGCTTTCCGAACGTCCTCTTCTTTTGCTTGATGATGTATTTTCCGAATTAGACGCCAAAAGACAAAGGAGGATAGCGCGCCTTTTGGAAAGGCAGCAGACCTTTATTACCACTACAGACTTAAGACACATCACTTCTGTTTTGAAAAGAAAAGCGCTGATTTTAAGAATAAAAGCAGGAAGGATAAAGGAAGTGTAGGTCAGACAAAAGATGATGAGCAAATTTTCAGTTTGACTTTGCGCTTTTAGTTTCCAGCTTTACACCTTTAGCTTTTTACAATGTTTGTCCCCTTAAAATCCATCCTGCCCAAAACCAAAAGCCTACAGAAGGCCCGTACGATTTTTAAAGCCGACGAGATCAATGTTGCTTATGGCAGGGTTGTGGGAGAGGTTTTAAATAAAAAAGCCGCGCAGAATTCGCGAGCTTTGTTTTTACGAAACAAAATTTTAAGGGTGGCCGTCCCTTCCTCGGTTTGGGCCTGCCAGCTTCAGTTTGTTTGTGCAGAGATTACCAGAAAGATTAACCAGCTAGCAGGCAAGGAAATGATTGAGCGGATCGTCTTTCGGGTGGAATAAGATTGTTTGAACGATCGGAACAGAGGCTGTTTTTTATTCCTCCACTTGCACAATCACTTTCGCGCTTTGGATTAGGTCGTTGTCATTGGAGACCATAATCGCATAAACTTCGAATTGATTGGCGAGGGGTTCGTTTTGCCAGATCACCCGGTATTCATTTCCCTCAAAGGCGATGGGCTCAAAAGTGGATCCGATCAAGAAAACCCTTTTGTCTAAGGTGTGATCGCGGCCGTAGAAGTTAACCTTGCGGACGCCGCCATCAAAAGAAGCGATCACTTTCAGCTCGTAAGGAAAGTCTTCTCCTTTTTTCAAGACGGCCCCGCCCTTTGGTTGGATCAAAGAAACGACCTTATCATTTTTTAGGTTGATCGTTATTGAATTCTGTTCGGTGTTGCCCATTTTGTCATGAGCAACAACCCGGATCGTATGGAACCCAGGCTGGTCATAGCTTCGGTAGTTCGCGCTAAAAGGAGAGTCTGTACGGTCAACAAAAAACAGGTTGTTGTCAAAATAGAATTCCACTTTAGAGAAACCCAGGGAAGCTTCACCCTCGGCCTTGATCGTAATCTCGTTGTCCTCAATCAGATCATTGTTTGCTGGCGAGGTTATTTTTATTTCAGGCCGGTTGTGCCCTTCATGGTAATCGCAGGTTTCCTCGGGAGGCTCATTTGGTTCAATATCTTCTCTTTCGAGCCAGTCTTGGATTGGTCTTTCCCAATTAAGATACATCGGATCGTTTTCTGGATTTTCGGGGATGGGTCCGCGCGGATCATCCTTTTCAACATAATGGAGAATAGAGTGTGTTTCGCGAAACATTTTTTCAACCAGATCATCAGGGTGACAACAACTCTCATGGAGAAGACTGCCTTCAACTTCGCAAACCTTGACCACGGTTTCGTTATACTTGCCATGGAGAACCATTTTGTCCAGAGAGTATTTCTGATAAGGAGGGAATTCTTCAACTTCAGCGCTTGCTAAAACCTTTTTCATAAATGCCTGCCAGATTGGCGCGGCGACAGAGGAGCCTGGCGCCTGATTCATTTCACTGTTGTCATTGTTGCCGACCCAAACTCCGCAGGCTAAAGCCGGGGTATAGCCAACAGTCCAAGCGTCTCGATAATCTTGGGTCGTTCCGGTTTTGGCGGCAACCGGCCGGGTGCCTAAATTTAGGTAGTTGCGGCTGCCAAAGGTTTGGGCTCGCGCGTTGTTGTCTGACAAGATGCTGTTGATCTGGCGCGCGATTTGTTCAGGGAGCACCCTTTTACCTTCCTCTTTCTCCCATTCTTCTAGGACCTTGCCTTGTTTGTCTTCTATTTTAAGGATCGCGGTTCGCTTGTTGAGCATTCCGTCATTGGCGAAGACTCCATAGGCCTGGACCTCATCAATCAGTTTGACTTCGCCGCCGCCCAGGACCAGAGAAAGGCCAAAGCGGGAACGTTCTTCCAGGGTGGTGATCCCCATCTGGTGAGCAAGGTCAATCGTTTCGTTGATGCCGGCTAAATAAAGAGTTTTTACCGAAGGGATATTAAAGGAATTGGCAAGCGCGGAGCGCATTGTGACCGGCCCGTGTTCTTGGTTGTCATAGTTTTTAGGGATGTATTCTTTGCCGCCCTGTTCGCCAAAGCTGGTCCTGATGTCAAATAATAGGGTGTCAGGGGTATAGCCCTTCAAAAAGGCTCTTGCGTAGGCAAAGGGCTTGAAAGAAGAGCCGGGCTGACGCGGACGGAGGGCAACGTTAACATTCCCGTCGTTTTCCAGATCAAAGTAGTCGCGAGAGCCGACCATCGCCAAGATCTGGCCGTTCTTTGGATTTAAGGCAAGGAGAGCGGCGTTGTGGGCATTGAATTTTTGGGGATAGTCTTTGGTCATTTCAAAAATAAGTTCTTGGGCTGCCTGTTGTTTTTCAAAATCCAAGGTGGTGTAGACTTTAAGCCCTCCTCTTTCAATAAAGTCTTCGCCGTATTTTTCCGCCAGGAGTTCCTTGATATAGATCACGAAGTGAGGGGCGGCGATCCCTTCGCGGTTTTCACTGTAGATCATTTTTTCTTCTTTCGCGCTTCTGGCTTCTTCTTCTGTGATCTGGCCCAAAGACACCATCCGGTCTAAGATATATTCTTGTCTCCCTTTGAGCGCTTCTGGATGTGAACCAAAGGGGGAGTAATAGGTAGTGGCGCGGGGCAGGGAAGCAAGAGTCGCGCTCTCGGCCAGGGTCAGCTCGGAAGCTTTTTTGCTGAAGAAGGTTTGGGCGGCAGCCTCTGTCCCATAAGCATTAGAGCCGTAAGGGATTTCATTTAAGTACATTTCCAAAATTTCGTTTTTGGAAAACCGTCTTTCGAGCTCTAAAGCGAGGATTAGTTCTTTAAATTTGCGCGAGAAAGTCCTTTCTGGAGTTAAAATTGCGTTTTTGATGAATTGTTGGGTGATCGTGGACCCGCCTTGATGGACTCCGCCGCCTTTGATGTCAGACCAGCCGGCGCGCAGAATCGCTTTAAAGTCCACGCCTTTGTGGAGATAAAATTCATCGTCTTCAGCAGCGAGGGTGGCTAGAATCAAATGACTTGAGATCTGGCCTAAAGGGACGACCGTTCTTTTTTCTTCGCCGTGGATTTCGTAGAGCAGGTGTTCGCCGCTTTGGTCGTAGATTTTCGTGCTTTCAATCACTTGTCTTTCGTTGAGTTTGTCCGGCGTGGGCAGATCGCGGGCGAAATAAGCAAAGACAGAGATGGCGCTGATAATCACCGCGAATATTCCCAAGAGGGCGAGGCTCAAGATTATTTTTAGGATTTTTCTAAATCGACCCTTTTTCTTTTTCAGGTCCCCTTTACTAATGCTAAAAACAGCCATTCTGGAACGGGGCTTGATTTTAGGCCTTCTTTTTTTGCTTTTTGTTGCTGGTTTTTTGAGCATAGTGCCTTGATTTTACTAAAATTTGGGGCTTTTGTCAAAAGAGATCCGTTACAAAAACCGACGATCGTCGGTTTTTGTAACGTTGTGTTAGTTGACGATTAGTGTTTATCTAAAGTATAATTGAGATAAAAGGACTTAAGATTATGTCAAAAGAAAAATTAAATAAAGCGATAGGGGAAATTAACAAGAGGCTTGCTTTACATGGAGGAGGGGTGGAGCTTACCAATTTTGATCAAGAGAAAAAAACAGTTGTCTTGAAATTGCAAGGTGCGTGCCAGGGCTGTCCCATGGCCCAGTTGACTACGGAGAGTTTTATTAAGAAAGAATTGAAAAAGCAATTGCCGGAGATAAAAGAGATTAAAACACAATAGAGTGATTGACACTAATCCTAAAAAAATAGAGGAGGTTTTAGCCCGCGGTGTTGCCGAGGTGATTGATAAAGATCACCTCAAAAAGAGAATGCTTGCTGGCGAGAAGCTAAAGGTAAAGCTGGGGATTGATCCGACCAGCCCGGACATTCATTTGGGCCGCTCGATTCCGCTTTTGAAATTGCGCGACTTTCAGGAACTGGGGCATAAAGTTTTTTTGATTATTGGTGATTTTACTGGCTTGGTTGGGGATACCAGTGATAAATCCTCTGAGCGGCCGATGCTAGACAGAAAGACTATTGAACGTAACAAGAAAACCTATCTTGAGCAGGCAAAAAAGATTTTAAATACAGAGGATAAAGAGAAATTTGAGCTTTGCCATAATTCCAAGTGGCTTGCAAAGCTGAATTATCAAGAAATAGGCGAGCAGGCCAATATTTTTTCCTTGGCTGAATTTATTGCCCGCGAAAATATAAAGAAACGGCTGGATGGCAATAAACGGGTCTCTTTGCGCGAACTGCTTTATCCTCTAATGCAGGGCTATGATTCAGTGACAATCAAAGCAGATCTGGAGCTTGGCGGGACGGATCAGCGATTTAACCTCTTGGCTGGCCGCAGGCTGCAGGAGCACTTTGGTCAAAAAGCGCAGGATATTGTGATGAACAATTTGATTGAAGGCCTAGACGGCCGCAAGATGAGTTCTACTTGGGGCAATACAATTAATATCACAGACAATCCTAATGATATGTTCGGCAAGGTGATGAGTATGACTGATGATTTGATTATTAAATACTTTGTTCATTGTACGCGAGTGCCGATGGAAGAAGTCTTGGAGATTGAAAAGGGTCTTAAAGCAGGCCAAAACCCCAAAGAAGCTAAGGAAGAATTAGCCTTAGCGATCACAAAGATGTATCATGGTCGTGAAAGGGCTAGAGCAGCTCAAGAGGACTTTAAATGTGTTTTTAATGAGAAGGGGTTGCCCAAAGAGATTCCTGTCGCTTGCGTCAAAGCCAAAGAATTAAATATTTTAGATCTGCTCGTTGAAACCACGCTCTGTCAAAGCAAGAGCGAAGCACGGCAGATGGTCGAGCAGGGAGCGGTTCGGGTGGATCAAAAAGTGATTTCTACTTGGCAAGCGAAAATTAAAAACTTGAACAATAAAGTTGTTCAAGTTGGAAAGCGGAGATATTGCAAGATTGAGAATTAAATTTGCTGGATTTAAAAAACCATTTCCAGGGAGTATCTTAGTGAGCGGTTTTTAGGACTATTAGTTTTCCAATATTTTTCTTGCCATTACCTTTCCCCATTCGTAACATTCTTCAGAGGGATCAGAGTAGTCTGAACTAAGATTAAATATAGGATTTGAGAGCCTTTTGGGCTTTTTTCATTACAACAATGCGGCGCCGATCATGCCGGCGTCCGTGCCTAAGCTTGCTTTAACTATTTTTACTTTCTCACCTATTTTTCCAGCGGTGATTTTTTTTGTTTTTTTGATCGCAGAATTAATAAAATTATTATTTCGCGACAGTCCTCCTCCCAGAATAATTACTTCTGGCTCAAAGATATTGATAATATTAGCCAGTCCGACTGCTAAATAGGAGGCCGCTTCTAAAAACACGGATTTAGCGGGCTCAAGACTGCTTTTTGCCTCTTTTTCAATATTGACAGCATCGCGGCGGAATCCAGTCCGACGTTCATATTCTAAGACAATAGCAGTACCCGAAGCATAGGCCTCCAGGCAGCCGGCTTTACCACAGGAGCATGGACGGCCATCGGCTTGGATAATCATGTGGCCGAATTCAGAAGCAGAGGTGAAAGCGCCGTGGTAGAGTTCGTGATTCAAGATTACTCCTCCTCCAATTCCGGTTCCCAAGGTTAGCCCCACTATTTTTTTCTTGTCTTTGCCAGCGCCATAAATACTTTCTGCTAAAGTAAAGGCATTGGCGTCGTTATTGAGATGTACAGGCAGATTAAACTTTTTTTCCAAAAGCTTTGCCAAAGAGACTTTTTCCAAGATTTTGATGTTCGGTGAGCAGATGCTCATCTTTTTTTCAAAATCAATCTGGCCGGCTTCTGCCAGACCAATTCTTTCTGCTCCTTGGTCCCAGACCTTGCGTACATTCTTGTAAAGAGCAGAAATTAGCCCTTCTTTTTGTTGGGGCGAAGGGATCGTGATTTTTTTTCGAATTTCGAATTTTGTTTCTTGGATTTCAATCAGGCCAAAATTGGTTTTGGTCCCGCCAAGATCAATGCCGATAGAGAGCATGCTTTAGCTTTAATGATTAAGAATATAGTCGGGTTGCTCTGGCAGAGGGGTGATCGCAAGTTGCTTGTGGAGCCAGGTTGCGACTTCATGGCCCCAGGGATTTAATTTATTGGTTTTAAGATCAAGCACGCCGCGCAAAGACATTGCTCGAAACAGTCTTTGGTTGGGTGTTAATCGGGATCTTTTTAAGGGGACGCCGTCAGCAATAAAGAATTCATCTTGGTTTTTTAAGTGCCTAAAATGATAACCCTCTCTTTGGTAGGAAAATTTTCCATTTTTGTAACGATAAATTCCAGCCGGGATTTGTTTTTTGGTTTCAGCGAATTTGTAGAGCAGGTTGTGGAGGATCATTTGGCTTCCTGTTTTTGAGCGCTGGATCTCGCGATTTACACTTTTAAGATCAAGATGATATTGAGCCCCCAAGAACTCCAAAGTATGGAAGGCTAAAAGCGGCGGCTCATTGTTCGCGACCTGGATCATGGGCAGGCAGGGGAAAGAGCCCAAAAGCCGCGGATTACACTCAACAATGTAGAGCTTGCCCGTATCCCGTTCCAAGAGCAGATCCAGGCCAAAGATCCCTTTGTATCCTATTTGATGCAGGTGGTTGCCGATTTTTTGAGCGAAATTCTGGGCTTGTTTTTCCACTCTTGGGCTGAAATTGCTTTGAGTCCAGTCATGACCCGAGAAGAGGCCAGAACCTTTTTTCAGGTTCCAAAGTTCGGGGATGTCCAAAAGCTGATGCTGAAGATTGGTGGCAAGGATTCCCTCCCGGGTGACACAGGCGGTGAGACTGGGCGAGGGCCCGACAATGAATTTGGTGATCACAATATCAGGGGGCTTTTTATATTCTTTGACTCGGTCGTGGTTTACAAAGTTATCAAAATCTTCCTTTTTATTTATAAAGAATGTTCCTTTGCCGCCGCCGCGGTCAGGAAGCTGAATCACGAAGCGGGGGCCGTATTTTTTATTTAAGACACTAAACTCAAGCTTGGCTAGATTGTTTGTTTCGCCAGGGATCGGATCGATCCCGCTACTCTCTAAAACATTACGGAAAAAGACTTTGTTTTCAATGCTTTCTTTGCCGAATTTAGGGGAATTGCCAACCATTAGCCAGCCGTTTTCTCGGCAGGCCTTTTGAATCTTTCTTGTGGTTTTGTAGAAGATTAAAGCGGGCTTGGGTTTTAGTTTGTTAAGGTATTTTTGGGTGCGGCGATTTAAGAGCACGGAAGTGGAATTGCGGCGGCATTTTAGGTGCCGGATCGGGCGGCCCCGCTCTAGGGAATAGACATCCACGTCTTTTTCGATCCGCGGCGTATCTAGGCTATAGCGGAGACAAACAATGCGATAATGAGGAACAATGTCTTCAAGGCCAAGGCGGTTGAAGGCAGTGACGCCAATGCCGACAATCGGCTTCTTGATCTCCGGGAACACTTTTTTAAGACTCGGGAGATCCTTTACGGTTTTAGGCATAGTTAATTATTTGATTAGTTTGGTTTTGATAATTTTTTTGAATTCTTTATTGAAGACATTAAATGCTTTTTCTAAATTCAGATTTTGATGCGCGGGGAAGAGTTGATTTAAATAGGGGAATTCCAGCAAGTCAAATTTGCCTTGATTCAGCTTGTTGAAAAGCAGGATCGTTTGTTGAAAGTTCAGTTTTTGTTCCGAGATTAGCTTGTTAATTTTTTCCAAACCCAGGTAATAGAGGGAGTCGTGGTAATTTGCTCCGGGCAGTGAGGTGTCAGCAACTCCCCGTTTTACTCTTGTGGCCAGCTCCCAGGCCAAATCTTTGTTGATATTCAGTTGGTTTAGCTTGGAAAAAGTTTGATAGAAAGAATTACGGGCCGCAATTTGGATTGCCTTGATCCGCAGATGAGGAATAAAGTCTTCTCGCTTGCTTCGCAGACGGCGGGGCAGGGATTTTTTTAGATTTTGATAGGAGAGCTCGCCTATTTTAACCGCCATCCCCTCTTCTTTTAGGAGGGTGGTTACGTTGTTTTCGCGGGCAAAGTAGGCTGGGTATTTGCGGGCATTAGTTGAACAGAGAGCGTGTCCTAAGATTTCATGGGCCAGACTGCGAATAATCCGGGCAGGGGAGCGCAGGGTCCCGACCCCTATTTTCACACTGCGATTGGTTGTCGCCATGCCCCGGAAGCGGTAACGAGACGAGGAGATTCTTGCTTTGTGCTTTAGGCCGATTTCTTTGAGGACTTTCTGGGCGAGGTAGACGATTTCATAGGCCTCGATATATTCTTGGCGGTTGTGAGGGAAGGCAATTTTTTTGGGCAGAATTCTTTTCTCTGCAGCCTTGAATTTATAGTATTCTTTACTTGCCCAGGAGAAGCCTTTTTTTTGGCTCAAGCTTGCGAGGATGATTGCTCGCTGGGCATCGAAGATCCTGCGCTTATAGATTTGACCCAGAGCCTGATCAGGAGGCAGTTTTTTGGCGAATTTGTCCAGTTCTTTGATTAAATCCCTTGCTTTCCTAAAGTCCCAAGGCGGCTTTTTTTTGTAGTGAAAATCAGGGTGATAGATTTTGTTTTGGTAAAGGGCGCGGAAGAATCTGTTTTTTTCTCGCGGTTCATTGGTGATCGTGTGGAGAGGATAGGTTTTAATGAAGCTTCCAGTGAGAGATTTTAGCTTTTTAGAATAATCCAAGTCGTCTCGTCGGCTGTATTTACTACCGGAGATTTTAACGGGGATCCTCTTTTTATTTATTTTAAGATACTCTTCGGCCCATTTTAGGTAGTCCTCGGAGTTAAAATTAGACATTAAATAGGCAATAACCGATAACCCCGCAGAAAAGCAAAATGGCGGATAAACTACCCGTTGCCCGTCTACTTAGTTACCGGTTATTTGTTTTTCTCAAGTTTGGGTCAACCAGGAATTTTTTTAAGTCTTTGCGTCCAATAATCATTGGATATTGGAGGTGTTTCCGTTTAACTATTGAAACGCGGGTTTTCACCTTAACTCCGGAAAGAACAAAAGTCAAGGGCACCATTAACCGATAGGTTGTGCCGTGAGCGGAATGGATAATAATTGTGTCGATTATTTCTTCATATTCGTCTAAAACTTTTTCTTCAATGTCGGAAGCAATCTGGCGGGCTGCCTCGGGAGAGAGCGGGGTATTGAAGGGGTATTTCTCTAGCGCCTCCAGGGCTTGCTTAAAACCCAAATTCTGAGCCAATTCAGTGCTGATTGAACTAAAACCCGCTCCGGTGTCCACTTTTGCCTGAATTTCATATTTTTGATCATTCTTAGTGATCAAAGTGACGGATTCTATTGGACTAATGATTTGTTTACCCATCTTTTTTTTAGTTGTTGGCTTCCCTTCCTCTCCGCCGAACAGCTCTTGTCCGACGCGAAGGCCTTTCTCGACACTGTTAATTTTCAAACCCCTGACCCGTTCCAGTCTTTCTTTGAGCGGGATTAGGTTGGCGATTTGAATAGAGAGGCCGGCGCGAGCATTGATTTCCAAGAGAACCGGACCGTGATTGCGGTCTAAGACCACATCCGCGCCCAGGTAGCCCAAGTGAGAAGCTTCCTGCGCCTCTACGGCAAGCCTTAAAATTTGTTGCCAATGGGGGATTTTAATGCCGGTGAGGACGCGGTTGGTCCCAGGCACGGTTTTGATAATCCGGTCGTATTGGATTGCTGTCGTGGTAATGCCAGTGGCAATGTTAACGCCTAGTCCAATCCCTCCTAAGTGGAGATTGGCCTTGCCTTCGGAGTGCTTGGTCGGCAAACGGATCATCGCCATAATCGGCACTAGGTTGTAGACAATGATTCGGACGTCGGGTGTTCCTTTGTAGCAAAGCCGCCGGAATTTTTTGCTTTTTTTGAGCCTCTCTTCAAAAAAGGCAATGTCTGGATCGCCGGAAATAGAATAGCGGCCATCCAGAATGTCTTGGATATGAGATTTGAAGTGGGCGATTGAAACCTCTTGGCCCGAGGCCTTGATCCAATTGCCGCTCTTTTTGCGGCCATAGACGACCATAATCCCCTCGCCGCCCAGTCCCATATTTGGTTTTAAAACAAAACTGGGAAGCAGGCCTTCCCAATCAAAATTATCCAGATCAAGACGGTTTTTGATTACACCGTAAAGTTCAGGCACGGGGATGCCGATCTTGCTTAAGACCCTTTTAGTTTCAAGCTTGTTATCAGCAAGTCTAACCGCACTCCGTTTATTATTGGGCCGAATATATTCTAAATTCCGGGCGTTCATCCCCAGGATTTTTTGGGCCAGTTTTAAGGAATTAAACATAGTTCCAAATTCAAAATTTTACCCCTACTGGATGACCACCCGGAATGGGTGGCATAATTCATAATTCATGCACCCTTCTTCTTCGCCATTCCCTTGATTACGCGGCGGAAGCGGAAGTATTCAGAAACCCGCAGTCCCGTCCATTTGCCCAAGCCAAAGTTTAAGGCCAGGGTGATAAAAATAAGCTCGGGATAGGCAATAATCAGGGCGCGCAAGGTCTGCCAGGTAACAATAAAATAACAGACCACAGAAAGAATCAGGGTTTCAATTGTTAATTTGATCGCGGTTCGCGCTCCTTTTTCCACTTGGACATTCACAAACTGTTCAACCAGCATAATCATAATTAACATTGGGAAGATTGAGACCGCAATCAGGCCGGTGCGGCCGCGATAAGCTCCTTCCGCGAGCATTGCCAGAATCGCGATGCTGACTAAACTTAGTACAATCGCGATCCGAGGAAGATGGAGCATTCTAATTTTTTGAAGCACAAGACGGACTAAGGTGCCAAAAACAATAATGAGAATAAAGATTGCAAAGCCGTATTTTAGGCCCGTGGCGACGAAAGAAAGGGCAACCACCGAAGGGATGTAGATGCCGAAAGCCTTAATCCCCAAGATCTGGCGGGCAAAGGCAATGATCGTGGCCACAATCGGCAGCATCAAAATCAAGAGAATCGTATTTGCCGGCACGCCCTTGTTGATCATAAAGTTCACAGCATAAGAAGCAAAGTTCCAGGGGGTTAATTTGGTGATCGCTCTTTGACTGTGCACGCCTATGGTTCTAAATTCAGTCCCCTGGGCTCGTAGTTCGGGAATGATTTTCCCCGGGGTCCGGACAGAGATTACGGACTCAAGCGCTTCTTTGCGGGTCAAAAGCATAATCTCCGGCCTCAAGATATCAAAAGTAGTCTGGGCAACCCTGCTGGCCAGGCCAAAACCTTTGTCCGTAATCGCCACGATCGCTTTATTGCCAAAACTCAATTCTTCAATATTCTCGGTCTGCTGGCCGAGTTTGGCTAGGGCATCTAAGCTGACAGAGGAAGAAGTCCAGGTGATGATGATATTGGATTTTTTAAGATCAAGCGAGGATTCAGAGAGTTTGCGGGTTAATTTTTCCAAACCCGTATATTCTACCTCGCCAGGCTCGTACTGAATTGGAACAATCAGGATTCCTTTTTGGGCGGCAAATTGAGTGAGGTACATAACTTCCGGGTCTTCCGGGTCTTTATCCGTAATCATTACCAAAAGGTCGTTATAGACCGTGACAAAGATTTCATCTTCTGATTTCAGGTTTCCCGAGGCGAGGTTTAATTTAACTCGATAATTTCCTGGTTCGTTGTAGATATGGATCACATCAACGCCACTGGCCCTTGCCCCGTCGCCAAAGTCCCATCGATAGTTCACATCCAGATTATCAGGCGTGATCACTGACCCGGAAGCGTCAAACAGGACCTTTTTTTGAATCGCTACATTTTGGTCTTCGCCCGCATTAGCCTGGATTTCAGGCGTGATTTGAGTCTGGAGGATTTCTTCAGGGGGCAGGTCCTCCTTTTCTTGGGCTTCTGTTTCTTGGATCCAAAGCATAGAAAGACAGACAAAGATAGTAAAAAAGCTAATCAGAAAAATCTTTTTGTTCATAAATTTGACTAAATTTAGTTTATGTTTTCTAACAGTTATATTTTAACCTAATTTAGGGAAATAGTAAATGTTGGAATCATGAATGATGCCACCAATTCCGGGTGGTCACCCAGTAAGGGTGAAATTTTGAATCATGCCGCCCTTCAGGTGATTGCCCGCGTTCTCCAAGGTAAAAAAGCGTCTCGGTTTTTTAAGGCGCTTAATAGATTCTATTTTGTGTTCGCGGCGTAAATTGCGCAAGCTAAGGCATCGGCTGCGTCATCTGGTTTGGGGAGTTTGTCCATATGCAGAAGGATTTTGACCATTTTTTGGACTTGGGCTTTAGAAGCACGGCCATAACAGGCCACGGCTTGTTTAGCTTGTAAGGGAGTAATGTCTAAAACCGGGACCCTGTTTTGAGCAGCAGCAAGCAGGATGGTTCCACGGCTGTGGCCAACGGAAATTGCAGTTTTTGCATTTTTAAAAAAGAAAATCTGCTCACAAGACAGGATTTGAGGTTTGTATTCTTTAATAATTTTGTTGAGTTCTTTATGAATTATCAATAATCTCTTGGACAGTTCTTCCCCTGCTTTTGTCGTAATTGTGCCATATTTAATTAACTTTAAAAGATTCCCGTCTTTTTTGATTATTCCATACCCTGTAGTTGCCGTGCCTGGGTCAATGCCCAGTATTGTCATTTTGCATTTTGATTTTTGCATTTTGAATTAATGTTAGTATATATCTCCTGCACATCATTATGTTCTTCCAAAGCATTAAGCAAGGGCTCTGCCTTAGAGACTTCAAGTTCAATCGGATTTTTAGGAACAAACCCGAGTTCAGCTGATTCTATCTTGATTTTTGCTTTATCTAGAGCTTCTTTCACTTTTTGTAGGTCTTGGGGTTTAGTATAAACCAAGAGGGATTCTCCAATTTTTTTAATATCTTGAGCACCGGCTTCAATAACGATTAGTTCTTGGGCTTCAGAGAGCTTGATTGCTCCCAGATCCAAGATACCCTTTTGTCCAAATTGCCAAGAAAGAGAACCGGATTCAGCCAGTTTGGCGTTGTTTTTAGATAAAATATGCTTGATTTCCGCGAGCGTGCGGTTTTTATTGTCTGTTGCGGTTTTAATGATAATCGTAAGCCCAAAAGGACCAGTAGCTTCATAGGTTGTTTCTTTGATTTGTTTTTTATTCTCGCCAGTGGCACGATCAATTGCTTTTTTGATTGTGGTTTGGGCCATGTTCACTTGCCGCGCTTTTAGAATTACGAGCCGCAGCTTAAAATTGGTTTCCGGATTGCCGCCGCCTTCTTGTGCCGCGACTGCGATCATCCGACCGACTTTACTAAAAGCCTTGCCGCGCTTTGCGTCTTTTGCTCCTTTTTTGTGTTTGATTGTGGACCATTTAGAGTGTCCGGACATAAATTGCAGTTAGTATGGATAGAATGAATTTTGTCTATATAATACCACAGAATTGATATGAGTTTAAATAAAAAATCCACCAGAGCAAGGATTGATGGCAATACTGTCCTTTGTTACGTTCTCTGGTAGAGATATAAGGGCTTGCAAGAATTATTATACTTTCTTAAATTTTGTCTTTCAAGACCTCAAGATTTAAAGATTCGACAAATTCGTTCACTGTCCCCCAAAAACAAATTTTTTACTTTATTTTTAGAGACCAAGATGCTTTCAATGAGTGAAATGCA
>CAZKRD010000003.1:17684-148654 GCA_964555185.1 uncultured Candidatus Saccharibacteria bacterium
AAAAGAAACAAGATTATCAGGAATATCAAAAAGATGAGGCAGTATTGTTAGTTAGGGTTTCAGATTGACATAACTGTTCATATGTGATATATTTTGATTTAGCCTACAATACACACTTTGCGATTGGAGACAATAATTCTGCATATTCACGAAAAGGAAAGGAGAAAGATACAAATGGCAGTGAAAAGCTTTTGTTTAAGACTCAATGATCAAGGAGAATGGCTAACAGGGGATGTCACAGTTCCCATAGCTCCCTTTGAAAAGGCCCTGCAGAAACTTGACGAAAAGACTTTTGCGCTTGGCCTTCCATCAGACATTTGTCTTATCAGTGATAGTTCGCATAAAATAGGAGATGAATACAAATATGTGCGAACTGTTGCCTACAAGGAATGAAGCGAGGTCAGACTTTAAAATCTAGACCTCTTTTTTTATTCCCACAATCCCAGCAAAACAAAAAAGAACCTTGTTGCATCTTTTTTAATATGACTGGTTTATTTCCTAAGCAGCTTTAAGAAGTCACTTACTGATAATTTTGCATCTCTTAGTAATCTCCTCAATAATCCTTTGCTTATGGTTTTATGGTCGGGAATGGTGAGAGGATTCCTTTTTGGATCGTAGTGAATTAAACGAATATGACTACCTTTTTGTCTTGCGACTTGGTAGCCAATTTTGGTAAATGCCTTTAAAACTTTTCTTCCAGAGACTTGGGGTAGTTTGGGCACAGATTTTATTTCAAAGTGATTGTATGTAGACTTAATTCCTTCGGTTTATGAGATTTGAGAATCTCTTGATTTTCTTTTTCTTCTAAACAGAGCAGAATAACCTCTTTAATATTTTTTATTGCTTGATCCAAGGTCTTCCCTTGAGAATAACAGCCGCGAAAAAGTGGACATTCAACAACATAAAAGTCACCCTCGTCTTTTTCAACAACGATAGGAAATTGGCGATTTTTTATTATGGCTAAGAGAGATTTTGTCATAGATTTACCTTTATTTTATATTTACAGACCAAGAATGTCAAACAAAGGAAGAAAATCAGAGAGAGGTAGATTCTTAATTCTGGGCCGGTTTGGGGCAAGGCAGGGGATTGGGTCTGGGATTTTTGAGAGGTAATGGCTAGGATTTGTGGAAACTCATTATCCTTGCCTGGACTTATGGTTTTTACCCATTGCCAGGAAGTTATGCTCTGGCGGGAATAGGACTCTCCTTTGGGCGCTTTGTTGTATTGGATTTCGTCAATCGCTTGGCCAGCAGGGTTTAAAAGCCTGACCCAATCGCCATTATTATTTAAAGCTATTTTAGAGTCTTGATAATAGACCACAAGATAGGGATTAGTCGGAAGCTTGGTGCCTTCTGGGAAAGTATAGGGCCGGGAGCCGCCATCTTCCAGATCGTCTAATTGCCAGCCAGAAAGATCAATTTCTTCGCTGCCTCTGTTTTGGAGTTCAATGAATTCTCCTTCCGTGTCTTTTCCTTCGGGGTCTGGCAGAAATTCATTGATCCAGACAGTGCGTGGATATTCTTGGGCTTCTTTAGGGCTTTGAGCTGAACAAATGTTTTGTTCAGCTGGTGTGGGTTCTAGGCTCCAACACCAATCACCATTCATTTTATTATAAGATTCAGCTTTGGGGGCTTCTCCATATTCAATCTCATCAATTGCTTGGCCTGAGGGCCAGAGGAGCCTGACCCAATCACCACTGTTGTTTAAGGTGATCTTGGTTTCGGAATAGGGGAGGCTTAGATACTCCCCTGCTTTAATTTCAGAATCTTCAGGAAAGGTATAGGGCCGTGATCCTTTATCCTCTTCGTCATCTAATTGCCAATTTTCCAGATCAATTTCATCTGGACCGGGATTGTAGATTTCAGTAAATTCGTTCACTGTCCCCCAAAAACAAGTTTTTTACCATAAAGTTTGAAACAAGGATGATCTCGATGAGCGAGATGCATAGGAAAAATAGGATTATTCGGAATATTAAGAAGATGAGGCAGTATTATTAAGTCTTGATTTTCGAGTGGCAGAGGTATAAGCTTAATACTAGTTTAAGACATAATGCTTTTGCCTCATTTATTTTGAAAGTAAACATCCATTTGAGTTATGAAATATAAATATCAATTTTTAAAGTCCTTGGAAACCAATAATACTCCCGAAAGTCATTATATGGATTTCTCTTGTGGCTTGGTTGATCCGAGACGGAAGGATCCGTTTGTGAATAGTTTGTGCAAAGGCATTTCTGGTTTTTCAAATGCGGATTCAGGAAAAATAATATTGGGCGTGAAGCCCAAAAAGCAGGGCAAGATGGAAATAATAGATAAAATTGATAATGGGATTGATCCTGACATTTTAGGGAAGGAAGACCTAGAGCAAATATTGCTAAGCAATATTTCTCCCAAAATTGATATCAATATCCATGTCATTAAAAAATCTAGTAGTAAAAATTGGTATGCGGTTATAGAGGTACCAAAGGCTTATACTGCGGTACAATCTTTAATAGATTATAGGTATTACAGAAGGAGAAACTTCAAAACGGAGCCCATGACTAATGATGAAATATTAGATGTTATGGGTCGTGCAAAATACCCTGAACTAGATTTAGATTTTTCAACTGCTATTTATTGCAGTCACCCCATTTTAATAATTCATATAGTCAATAAGGGTGAAGTAATATCGTCTGATTTCGGTTTTAATATATTTTACTCTCAGGATGAAGCGGCGGTGGCGTGGCGCTTGCCAAATCAAGAGCAAATACTGGACTTGAGGGGCAATAAAGGAGTTTTTAAATATAGGAGCTATTTAGATCCGAACAAGCCAATTTTGTTTCCAGGGGATAATTATCTCGTTACGACCACCAGCGTATGTGAATTTAAGTTGAAAGATAAAGAAGTTAAGGTTTCCTATGAGGTTTTTTCGGAAAATCCAATAAGAAAGATGAAGAAGAGATCCTTTTCTCTAAGGGGCAAGGGGTGATGATCGCTTCAAACATTACTTGAACATGCGCCTGATTGGCATACACTCAAATGCTTCGTTAAGTCTAAAGTACGATGCGATCAAGAGGACGGTTGCTTTGATTATGATGACCTTGATATGTTGATGACTGTGCAGAGAGACCAGACAAATCCAAGAGTAGGAAAAGTTACTGTGAAAGATCAGTAAGACAAAGGCTATGAATTCAAAGGAGAAATTCACGATAATATTTCTGGAGCAACTTATATAAACTCAACGATCATTCCGGGACAGTTTCTCAAAATTACAAACGATTTTGACTTTATTCAATTCGCGTCTCCCGGTCCTAATGATATTGAGTACTTCTTGGAGACTGGTAGTTGCGTTGTCGATGACAACCAACAAACGACAATACTAAAAAAGATAGGCAATAGAGAATTAATTTAAACATATGCAAGAACAAGCTCAAGAGGAGGTGGAAAAACCGCAAAATGTGACTGCTAATACGCCGGTTACGCAGCCACAAAAGAAAAAGCACGGTTGTTTATGGGCGCTTCTGGTGGTCATTGGCTTGATTCTGATTATTGGAATTGTTTTGATTGCATCATGTAGTAAAGCACTTAAAGAAGCTGAGGAACAGGAACGAGAAGAAATAGAGAAAGAAAAAGTTGTCACAGATACTGAAGCGGAAGGAGAGACTATCGATGAAGAAGCTATAGAAGTAACGCAAGTGGATATTGAGGAATTTATGGCGGAGTTTGATGATAATCAGTTAGCTGCTGAAGAAAAGTATAAGGATAAATGGGTGCGGATGGAGGCCAAAATTCGGAATATTAGTGATGACATTTTCGGTACGCCGTTTTTGTCATTAGAACCTGTTGGTAGTGATGAGTTTACGATGACATCGGTTAAATGTAATTTTGAGGATGCGGAGCAACTAATGGAAGTTAAAAATGGTGAGATTATTACGGTGCAAGGAAAAGTAAGTAGTCAAGATCTGGGTGTTATTTCATTGCGTCATTGTGAGATTGTGGGCGAATAACTTAGAGCTGATATAAAAACTAAAGGCCTAAATCAAAAATACTTTTTGTATTTGCGATTTAAGCCTTTTTGTTTAGATGATCGCGATAATTGTAAATAAAGTTTTACTAGCTTTTTCTTTTCATATTTCTAAGGCAAACTTTCACAAGCGAGTCCGTCTTTATCGCGGTCTCATTGGTGAATGTCGCCTTTGCCTAGTTGATTACAATAATTGCAACACTCTTAGCTCGGCTATGGGATGATGCTAGGGCCTATTTAAAGAAATGAAAAAGACGACAAGAAAGCTCAATCTGTTGTTAAGTAAAGTTAAAAATACAAAAGCTAATTTATTATCTCGTAGATTCACAGGGCATACAGTACGCACAAGGATCATAGCCACGAGCCAATGCCTTCGCTTTTGTTTCAAAGTACACCTTACATTTGATTTCATTTATCTGGCAGTTTTTCTTTTTGTTCTGCAGATCATGAAACTCACGCTTCCTTTTCGGATCCTTGGGGTTGCAGTTACCCAACCACCTAGCAGAACTAGGCCCGGTTGAGCACTCTACTTTTTTAGCCATGGTTTTTTTGTTTATTTTATTAATTTATTATTCTCTCATCTCTCTTTGAGTTAACTCTTCTTTAACTGACTGAATATTTCCTCCATTCTCTTCAATAATAAAATAATTATAACTTTCAGAATCCGCAGCTCTATCAAAAATAGCTTCAAATAAGAACTCAAATGCTGGCCCTCTTCCTCTTTCGTTCTCGTATTCTTTTAGTAAATCGTCGAATTCAGAACTTTGAAGCATTTTCTCACGGATTTGTTCAGTTGAAAGATCAACCTGATCCCAGTAAGCTAATCCTTCTCTGTCTGGTTTGCGTCTAAAGACTGTCCAATAGAGATGAGCTATCTTCTCAAGACGTTCTGTGTCTTGTTTATCCATAAATTTCTCTTTATATTCTTCGCTATTTAGGAAGTAAAATTTAATTCCTAAAATATTAGTATTATCTTTCTTCCAATCTTCTAAATTTTTACCATCTATCTCTAGAATACTTCCAAAAAAATCTTGATATAAAGTTTTTAAGGCGTGTTGCCTGCTATAGCGATCTTCCAAAATGATAATTTTCTTTTCGTATTCATGGCTATTTAAAAAAGCTCGCCTAACATCATCAATAGAATAATCGTTCTGATCAACCCAAAAATTTATTTCATCTTCCTCAGCAACTCGGTCAAAAATATCTTGGTATAATGATTCTATTTCTGTTCGTCGTTTATCTTGGGATAAAGAAGCAATAATAGGGCCCAAAGAAAAACGACCTGCCTTAACAGATAGAGATTTAAGGCCATCAACTGCCCAGCGCACGGAAGAAACAACTTTGCCCGTTAGCCCAATAAGATAAGATTCGAAGCGATCAACTTCAGTCGGTGCGGGATTTTCCGGCGTCTTCGGTTGTTCACGAGTTGCTTCCAGTGGCTCATAAGGTTTCGATTCAGATATTTCTGGCTCTGGTGGTGGTTCATAGACTGGTTTCGGTTTAGAGTTACAACCTGGATAGTATGGTGCGCATTTTGCTGAAAGTGGTGTACCATCACAGCAACGGCAACCGCAGACGCCACCATGATGAGAACAGCAACCACTTCTTGCTTCTGTATTTGCTGGCAAGAAAATTATCAAAACAATTGCAATGAGAATAACCGGAAAAATTGTCTTAATATTCTTCATAATTTTAAGGTAAACTTTCACAAGCAAGGCCATCGTTATCATTACCATCTAACCTATGAATGTTCCCAGCTCCTTGTTGCACACAATAGTTATAGCAGGCCTGAGCGGCGGCGTGAGTTGTGAAATCAGAACAATTATATCTGTTATAACTACAATCACAAACTGCTGTCGTGGGCGGTGGCGTAGGCTTAGGTGTCACTTTGGGTTGTGCAGTAGGGGTGGGTTCGACAGGTGTCGGTTCTAGTTCTTGTGGTTGAGGCGGTTGTTCTTGTTTTGGCTCTTGAATCAATGGTTCAACTTTTTGGGTTTGTTCGGTTTTGGGTTGTGTCGTAGGAGCGGGTTCAACAGGTGTCGATTCTGATTCTTCAGGTTGAGATGGTTCTTCTTGCTCTGGTTCTTGATTTAATGATTCAGCTTCTTGGGTTTGTTCAGTGGCTGATTGTTCCTGTACACCTTCTTGTGGTTGTTCTGCTTCGGTTGTTCCTGTTTTCGTCTCCTCTATATTGGTTTCTTCTTCTCTAGGGATTTGAGTGGTTTCTGTACAACCAGATAAAATCAACACGCCAACTAAAATAACAAATAATGTTATTTTTTTCATCTTTTTGAATTATTTTGCAAGCCCATTTCGTCTTAAACAATTTTGATAAGACCTTTCGAAATCATCACTTATTAAAAACTGTTGTTTGGCGACAAACTCTTTAAAAGTGCCATCGGTCTTAAAACTTCCCCCTACGGTTTCATAGCATTTTTTCCTAATCTGGCTTGGTCGCCATTCAAACCAATAAAACCCAAATCCTAGAATGAGAAGCACCAAAACTACTAAGACTGTTTTCCAAATAAAGATTTTTTTGATTTTTTCTCTCATATAATTGTTTAATAATGAACACCTGTTCCCTCCTCACCAAAGGTCTCTTCACAAAGGCTAAAACCGCCTTCCCATTTACAATTTTTGCCACATTCCCATCTATCAGTTAAATTCCCACTTTGAGATTTTATTCCTTCTCCCCACTTAACACATTCTTCGGCAGATTTTAAGTCTGGGCTAATTATATAATTATTACAAGTCAAACAACCATTAGGATAATAGAAACCCTGATAATTATCTTTCTTAAAAAGGAAATTATATCCAAAATAAATAAAAGCTATAATTAAAATCAAAATCATCATTTTTATTGATGAAATAATTCTTGTTTTTGTCTATCGTCTTTTCCTCTATCATATATTTAAAATAAGGCCCATCGCCTATTTTTGTTCCTTGTCATGTTTACGCCTTGCAAAACCACCCACCATTAAAGCAATCGCAATAATAGTCCAAGCCATGGTCGCGCCACTAAAATATACCTGTTGCACTATAATTGTTGAAAACCACCCAGGTATTGCGAAGACAACCAAAAGCCCAATGCCCCAATAAACCAAGGTTTTACCCGAACGAAGGCCCATTTTGTCTTTGGCTTGTGCATATTCTTTATTTGATCGGAAAAGCATCCATACAAGCAAGCCTAAACCAACCCACTGGATAATCACAGCGACGATTGTTACTGCTAAAGACCTGCCAAGCAGAAGGAAAAGCAAACTAGGAATTACAGCAAGCAGGATAAGCCCCAGAACAATATTTTTTCTAACAGTCCATTGTTTCATGATATTAAAATTAGCTTTGTCACTTACTTTAAGCCGTGCTTCTCCAAGCATTGGTCGAAATAGACTTTAAAATCATCCATGTTATACATTTCTTCTTGCTCAACTGTTTTAGCAAGCTCCTCATCAAATTCCCCAAACTTTATTCGTATATCCTTCATTTTGTTTATCGCTTTTTCCGAGGCTAGGTCATCACACCTTTGCCTGATTCGTAGGGGGCGATATTCATACCAGTAAAACCACCCACCAATTACAATCAACAAGAAAACTAAAATCATCCCAACAAGCATAATTTTGGGTTTGATAGACTTCTTTTTTTCATCTGGCATATTTTCGTCTGCCATATATTTATCCAAGAGTCTATTTATTCCTTTAGGCCGTGCTCATAAAGGCACGCCTGATAATAAAAGCCGAACATATTTTTTACAAAAGTATTAACTTCAGAGTCTGCTAATTTAGGTAATTCGACTTCTGTTAGGCCTTTCATTGTGTCGTTAGCTTCAGTATAGCAAGCCTTTCTTATTTGATAAGGTCTAAATTGAAACCAATAAAACAGGAATCCTAAAACCAGAATGATAACAACGATGTGAACGATCTTCCAAGAGAATATTCTTTTCATATGTTTAGAAAATATACCTTGATTTAAATCACAAAACCTCCCGCCAGATTATGGTCTTGCGACCAACAGACTCTTTCGAGACTGACTTTGTAAAGCAAGTTCCTCTGACGAGAGGCTCTCTATGCTTTACAAGGCTTTTGATGCCATATCAGTTGAAAACTGACTTAGGCGATTTGATTGTAGGGTCTAACTGGTTAACTCCTCTTACATCAATTATTACTTAGCCTTTTATAATCTTATTATACAGCAGAGGCTTATTATCTGTAAATCTTAAAATGAACATTAGCGCCTCGCTCTTGAAGCCAAGGCCTGTTCAAAATTTCCTTGCGCTCTTACTACTTGAAAGCGACTTACCAATTCGTTCACTGTCCCCCAAAAACAAGTTTTTTACGATAAAGCTGGAAACGAGAATGATTCCGATGAGTGAAATGCACAGAAGAAACAAGATTATCAGGAATATCAAGAAGATGAGGCAGTATTATTGATTCTTGCATTTTCCGAAGTCTCGGTGTAAGGTGGTATTAGAGTCGCAAAAAACACAGTTCAAAAAAGGACAATCTGGTAACCCTAAAGGTCGGCCCAAAGGAACTAAGAATTTCTCTACTATTTTTGATGCAGCTGTCAAACAGATAGCGATAAAGGATAACATCTCTGTAGCACAGATTGCTTTCGTAGTAGTAAAGAAGCTCAAGAGAAAGCAAGAGAGATCATAAAATTTTTAAGAGAAACACAAAACGAGAACGGCAACAATTAAACAAAAAAGGCGATAAAGAATCAACCTGTAAAAACAGGTAAAAAACAGGTGGGTGGTAGAAAAGCAAAATGTCTGTTAATAAAAAAGAGAACAATTATTATCCTGAAGTTCCTGATAAATATAAGAAAGAATATATTGACAGATTTGGAGATAATAAAAAGAAACCAAAAATCCTAAAAATAGTAGGATTTTTTTGTAAGTTTATAATTTTTGCAATAATTGCAACTGTACTTATTTGGTTTTTTATTAATTCCGAGGATAATACTGACAATACTTTTAATGCAAGAGAATTTCCTCAACTGGAAGAACCAAAGACTATAACATTTGAATGGGGATATAAAGGATCAAAATATTCAATAACAGACATTTTTTACAAGACGGTTTACGATTATTACAATTCAGACCTAGATAAAAATTGTTCCCAAAGAGAGATTGAAGAAGAGATTTGTTTTAAAAAGTTCCTAGAAGAAGCGGAAGAAGACAATACAATTTTAAGGATAGTTTCGGATATTAAAGAAATAGCATCTGAAAACGAATTCAGTAATGATGAGTTAGTAGAAGTAGTTGTAGCCTTTGTTCAATCGATTCCTTATGATGATGATAAGGCTAGATTAATTACATCACTCCCAGAGTCTTATTATGAAGACGACTATGATGTTAAATCTAAAATAGAAAAAACCCTCCCAAGGTATCCATACGAAACCCTATACGATAATACGGGAATTTGTACAGATAAGAGCTTTTTAACAACATCCCTTATAAGCAAACTAGGCTATGGTGTCGCCTTGTTTGATTTTGATAAAGAAGAGCACATAGCTCTCGCAATAAAGTGTCCAATAGAATATTCTTCCTATGACTCTGGTTATTGTTTTACAGAAACGACTGAAACAGGATTTAAAATAGGTGAAATACCTCTAATAGATAACAAAACAAATAAGCCGAAAGCCAGAACTACATTGGGCTCGCATAAGCAAAACAATACAAGAACAGACCTTTTGCCCTTAGAAGGTGTTGAAATATATGAAATAACTGATGGAAATAGTTACCAAGGAGTAATTGAGATAGCCAAAACAGAGCAGAAATTACAGAAACTAGAAAAAGAAATCGATAGTTTATATATAGTTATAAACTCGTTAACTAAAGAACTGGAGCAATTAGAAAAAAATATTACTTATTATGAGCAGCAGGTTGATGAAGCTTATGAAAGGCATCAAATAATCCAAGATTACGCATCGTATGAGGACTATGAACAGGTATATACTGAATATGAATATGAGGTAAAAAAGTATAAATCTAAAACAGCTTTGGCCAATGATCAAATTGCTAAATATAATAAATTAGTCGACGAATATAACGGTATTATAGAATCCTTCTATCCCGAATAGATACTATAAAAGGTATGGGGTCAGGTTTTGAATCTTGACCTTTTTTTTATTTCTCCTTCCATCAAGCAAAACAAAAAAAGAATCTTGCGATTCTTGATTTTTTAATCAAGTTCTGCGAATGGTCTCCAGTAGCTCTTGTTGCTGTCATTTTCTACAAATCTTCCTTCATCAACTTAAAATTCACCTGGTAGGTGTAAAGAGTAATGTTTTTCAATTCTTTGAGAGCATATTTTAATTTCTTGTCTACTTCCAAAACCACAATTACTCCTTTAACTATTTTGTCTTTGGCAAGGTTTTCTCGAACCCAAGCAATATAACGCAGTATCTGACCGACAACTGCATCGGAACTTCTGCCCTTTTTTAGCTCGATAACTAAATACTCCTTGCCATCTTTAAATCGAGCTAAAATATCTATTGGACCAACTGGTGTAGCATATTGTTGGCTTACCAAGTCCCCTTCCTCTTCGATCAACTCGTATTTCTTACCGAAAGTTGTTTTACTCCAGTTAGCTATTAGAAAATCCTCAAGATGGCTCTCCATGCCAAAATTGACCAAATCTGCAACTCCATGTTCCTCGGCTTCCTTCTTTATTGCCTCTTCTTCGCTTTGAGAAACACCAAATGGGCTACTTCCGGAAATATTTCCTAAAACACCATCCAGTTGCCACAGGGTTATATCGTGCTTATCTGCTAACTCCAACAACACTTGGTTGACCTTCAGATACTTATCAGCAAAGGTATCTCTTGGCAAAAACCTGGGAAATAGATTAAGTTTCTTTAAAGCCGACTCACTTTTGGTATTCCACACACCGTATTTGGCAGGATAAACGACTAGGAGAATAGGGGTAACAACCGCTCTACCCAATCCCTTGATATTATAGCTGCTTCTTTTACTAAACGCCTTCTGTAATCTCTCTTTTATGGGGATATTCTCATCAAGAAGAAGATGCAGAAACTTCTTTAGTGCGTCCATATCAGAGGTAACTAGATTTCCTTGCCTATGTATTCCCTCCCAGTGAAGGTTGTTTTTTAGGAGTAAAAACGATTTGAAATCTTCTTTTATAAGACCATCGAGGTTAGCCGGATTAAACAATTGCCCATATTCTCCAACCACCTTTTTCTCTGACGTTACCCACCATGGGTCTTTTGCCCTGTTTTTAACAACTTTCTGAATGATTTCTTGTTCCATAGGTCTATTTTAACAAAATTATAATAATTCTTTACACTGGCAACAAAAATATGATGAATACTAAAGACACAAATCCTCCAAAGCATAAACCACGGAAGTATTTAGAAATACTGCGACAACTTGGGAAAAATGGGGTCGGGGTCGACTCTGATTTTTCTTTAGCTTAAACTCAAAAGTTTTACACTTAAAGTCCGATGTTGCTCCGCATCGTGGATAATGTTAGAACTATTATCCAGCGACAAAATGAGTATATTTACATCCCAGACTTATCTTCACAAGGTCAGATTTAGTTTATTGATTATTACTCCACCCCACTACTCACTATATATTTTGAATAAAAGGTTCCTGACACCTTTTTTCCCAGGCAAAAATTTCCTCCCCCCAACCCCCTCCATTTTTGCCTGCCTGCTGTTTTGGTAAGGCGAAATTAACAGGCCAAATCAATTTTTGAGTATAGTCAGGTCAATATCAATCTGCTTTCCAGCGACCAAATCGCCAGCAATAGATTCCAGTTTTTGCTTGATTCGTTTGGTTTTCTCGTGAGTCAAAACAACTTCCCGATAAACTTTTGCGATTTGGCCTCTCAGACCAGCTGGAAAATTAGGGAATGGTGTATTCAAAAATTGATTTGTCTTGATTTCTTTCATCTTTGACCCTATCGCAAGCCCAGCACAATAAAGTCGCATATAGTTGCAGTTCATAAAACAAGACATAAATAGTAAATCAGTATCAGGATAACCGGAGACCCTATAAATCCCTTGATTGTGTTGGGCTTTACCATACAGAGCTATGTCAAAGAACATTGCGACACCAACATATTCTCCTCGGCCGCCACGCGAAGTTCGATTGACGAGCAACATCGCATTTTTGTTTAGATTGTTCTTTTCGCAAGTGATACGCTCCTCGTTTCTAAACGCGCCGAAGTCAGTAATATTTGCCGGCGTAACCCAAAAATATTTTAGTTCCTGACTTGTCCCGACCATGCGTTTTTTAGGCGTGTTCCCACTCTTGATATTTTTTTGATCAATTAGAAAAAATCCTGCTTTGTAATTCCGAACTAAAAAATCAATCTGCTAAAATTCTTTGCTATATGTCCTAGTATCTAAACGAATCTCTTTCCCGATTTTGTTGGTAGTTGGATATTCGTACTGAAATTTCTTTGATTTTTGATTTGAGAGTTCCTTTTCAATCAACTCATTGATAGTGGCGGATTTGTCTCTGACAAACCTTTCTTGTTTTATGACCGCCGTAACAAGTTTTTCAATATATTTAATTACTTCCTCCTGATTTTTTTGGTTCGGAAATGGAATTTTACAATCCAAAAAAAGTGTTTTTGCGTGCTTGATCGTGGTGCCTCGTGAGACAAGGAGTAAGAGTTGAATTTTAAAAAAAACACTTTTCAGCAATCCAAACACATATAGTTTTTGTTTTGTAAGGGGCAACCTGTATATGCCGCCTGAAATCATATGTTGTGGATAATCTTTATCCAAAATGATAACCTCGCCGACATTCGAATCTTTTGAAATCAAAATATCACCTTTTTTTAATTCATAATTTTTGAAACTCGAGGGTAGAATAGGAACCACACTTTCGGGCGAGAATGCAGGCAAAAAATAATCCGGCTGTAACCCCTTTGTTCGAATAAACTGAAATGGAGAATTCGATATATAACTCTGCGATCCGACCTCAACTCCTTTATCAGTGGATTTGAGCGGACGATCAAGGAGATCGCGCAAATCCACACTATTTCTATTCTCAATTCTTAATCCTTTATATTGAGAAGCGGAAAGAGAATAGTGCCTGGAAGCTACTTCATTGGAGCGTATTTCAGTTGGTACTTTAATATAGTTCATTTGTCCAAAAAAACATCTTGTAGAGTTTTCTCTTGACCTAAACACCAATCCTTGAATTCCTTGACTGTTTGGGTAAATTCTTCATCAAGCAAGGGTTTACCCTCCTCATCTATTTTAACCTCAAATTTATTACTATCAATTTTATAGATCGGAACAAAATGTTTAACACGCTTGATGGTTTTTACTTTGTATCCGACTCGCTGAATATCTTTCACAAAAATGTTGTAGCCATTCTCATTGAGTTTCTTCAATTCTTTCTCAGATGGCTTGTAGGCAACGATGACCGTTGTATTGACTCCCGTATCGGCAAATACATTTGCAGGAAGATCGAATAAAGCAACGACTCTCATTTTTGACATAATCCATTTCCTTGCCTTCTCCCATCTATCAATTGATGCTATCGAATTTGAAAGTATAATACCGACTCGGCCGTTTTCTTTCAAGATACGGTAAGCATTTTCAAAAAACACAAGGCCGAGATCAATCCAATTTCCATTTCTTCCAACGTGCCAAAGCTCATAGAGTTCAATAATCTCTTTATCTTTTTGAGTTTTTGGTTCAAATTTCCTATCTTCTCCAAACGGCGGATTAGTTAGGACGATATCAAATTTTTTGAGTTCAGTATAGTCGTCCCACGCATCCCAATTTCCGGCCTTGTGTTTTGCTGGAATGAGATTTACTAATTTCCCGTCCTTGTCGAATTTGTGAGTGATGGAACCATAGCCCGGCTGGAATTCTATCTTGGCGTTTCCGTCTCCGTTCAGAAGCATATTTAACTGTGCTAACATGACCATTTGCACGTCGTTATCAATTCCATAAATGTTTTTATCGTCCATTTTTCTGTCGGACTTGACATAAGAAATTGACAAGAAATCTCCGCTGCCAACAGTCGGATCGGCTATCGTGTCCAACGCTTTCGGGTGAACTATATCAACAAGAAAATCAATCAATGGAATTGGTGTCAAAAATTGTCCCTTCTCGGATTTGGTAAAAGCGTTCGCAAAACGATAGAAAATGAGTTGATATAGATCAGTTGTACTCGATCTGGTAAAGCTGTAATCCTGCAAGTTATGGACTATTGAACCCACGACGGCAACATGTCCCTCGTTTTTCCAGTCAATAATTGAATTGCTCAAAATCACTTTATATGTACTTACCGCTTGGGCGCACAAATCCCGCATGCGTTTAATAAATGTTTGTATACTTTGGTCGTTGAGCGTCTTGAAATCGCGTTCATTTTGTTCGATATAAAATTTGAGACGATGAATATCCCCGTATTCATCGTCTTGAATATAGTATTTCAACAACTCGTTCTTTTTTTCGTCGAAAATTTTGAGCGCGATAAGTTGAACCAAAATTTCATATCCGCGCTGGTTCAACATGCTTACCTTGTCGAGCGTTCGCAAAATATCGGAAATCGCCTGATTGATTTGAGTACTAAAGACTCCGGTGATAACATCAAGATCATTTACGGTTCGTGCAGACCTGTCAATTTCTATATCAATAATGCGCTTTTTGATTTGATCAAAGGACGGAATTTTTCGGAATTCATCGGGTAGGTGGAGAGACAATTCTCTTGTTGAACTGTTTTCTCCTTTTAGGTTGTACGATTCATCAAGGCGAATAAACTTGCCATGCTTTTTTTGGAATAAAAATAGCCGTTCGGTGTCATAGAGAACGCCAAGACAAAAGTCGCTCTCCGATTCTTTAATGGCTGGTTTAAGTTGTTGATTATAGACCGTTTCAATATCCTTGCCATCTTCTTTCTTGAATTCAATGACGGCAATGAGATGACTTCTCAACCAATCAAGGTCGGATTGATTCTTTTTTGTAATCCAATTTTTATATCTATCAAACCAATTCTTATCGTCGAAAATCGCGCCGTCAAATTTGATGGGTGCAGAATTCTTGTTGCCTTTCGGAAAATAAACCTCCGAGCCGATAAAATCTTTTTGATAAAGTCCTGAATATACCAATCCGTAGAAAAATTGCCATTTGTAATATTCTTCGTTGGGCGTATTTCTTGACCCCTTGATTTTGACCTTCTTATTCAACTTAAGATTGACAGGAAGGAAGGCCATGAAGTCTTTTTTTGTCAAATAGAACTTATCAAATTTTTGTTTTGTTTCAAAAAATGTCTTCATGAAATTTTTATTCCATCAGATTGCTTGATTATACATCATGGTTTCCTTACGTATTTAGTATAGCAAGAATATTAAAAAAAGAACAGAGTGGCCTGTTAATTTCGCCTTGCCAAAACAGCAGGCAGGCAGGTTGAGATGGCTCTTCTTTCTTTGGCTCTTGACTTAACGATTCAACTTCTTGGGTTTGTTCAGTGGCTGATTGTTCCTGTACATCTTCTTGTGGTTGTTCTGCTTCGGTTGCTCCTGTTTTCGTCTCCTCTATATTGGTTTCTTCTTCTCTGGGGATTTGAGTGGTTCCTGTACAACCAGATAAAATAAACAGGCTAACTGAAATAATAAATAATATTATTTTTTTCATCTTTTTGAATTATTTGTTCAGGCATTCTAAATACTGCTTGTCAGACAGGGCTTTCGCTTCCTGCTCAGTCTTAACGACCGTTTCTTCCGCCTTGTCCTTGATCGCTTGTAGCAATTCTTCACTGGAGTAAACTGCGACCATACAAGTATCGTACTCTGATTGTCTAATATCTCGAAGTTGAGAAGGACTAAAAGGAAATCCTTGTAATCTTTCTGGTAATGGTTCGTATGATTTCTTAGCGCAGTCGCCTTTCGCATCTAATATTTCAAGTTCTTTAGGTTTCAATGTCTTTTCGGCCTCCTCTTGTATGTAATTCATATTGACCTTGAATTTGTCAAAACTTAACTGGGTTTCAGCCTTACATTTTTCTATCTTTAATTGAGTTTCCTCTTCCTTTCTTTGCTCTTCGGTTAGCCTTTGGGCTTCTTCCGTCGCTTTTTTCTCTGCTTCTACTTGTCTTTTTGCTTCCTTCTCGGCCTCAGCCTGTTGAGCCGCCAAGACTTGTTGTTGATGTTTTCTTTCTTCTTCTTGTTCCTTTGCTCTTCTCGCTATTTTTGCTTGGGCTTCTGCCTCTGCTTCTTCCGCTTCCTTTTCTACTCTTACTCTTTCCTCTGTTTGCCTCTGGAGTTCCGCTTCTTGCCTCTCTTTTTCCAGCTTAGTGATCTCTCGATCAATCAACTGCTTTCCTATTTGCTGTTCAGTTCTGATTTGCTCCTGCTCTGATGATCTTTGCGTTTTAACATAAGAAGCCAAGACCGAAAAGTTAATAATCAAAAAAAGCGCAACCCCAGCGCAAATATAAGAGAGAATCCTCCAAGGAAATATTTTTTTAACGAAATTCCAGATTCGTTTCATCTTTTTAAATATTTTTATATAAAAACGTGGAAAAACGTGGAAAAACGTGGAAAACCATGGAAAATGGTGGAATTGCAGCTCCCAAAGGTTGGGATTTAGAGTGAGGGTTGTAGTAAATCGAGATTGAGGTCGAGTAGGTCAGGTGCTTTATGTTGTCCGATTCAATGCTATGTCAAAAACCGTTATAGAAGAGGTTATAAAAAATGCGATAGTTAGCATGACAAGAATGGATATATTTTTTCGTTCCTTTATTCTATTTTTATAATTTGTCCTGCCCTGCCACTCACTATATAATTATAAAACCTGCTTTCATTATAGCAGGTCGCTTTGATTGAAGGAATCAAAGGAGTTCGAATTTGATTCGGGGTAATAAAAAATAATCGCGTCGATAAGCGATTTTTTTGTTGGCTCCCTGTATTGGACGCATTTAGAACTATAGATTGGTACAAGATTAAACAAGAATTTAAGCTTATTCAATTTATACTCAAACGCAATAATGTTTATATAATGCTTTGAAAAAAATCCCATTTGATTTTGACATTTTCCACATTTTATAATAAAATTAAAGTAAGAATTATGTCAGACGCAAATTTATTAAACCTTATTATTGGAATCATTGGTGGCGTTCTGGGTGTTATAGCAACGCTTTTGGTTTTTTTTATAAAAATTGGCAGAGCTATTGAAAAAATAGACAAGCTTGAAGAATGGAAAAAAATGTGAAACAAAAATCAATGCAATAGAGAAAGAATTAGCCACCTTAAAAGAATTCAAGGCAAATGCTCAAAAATTCATAGACAAAAGTATCTATGAATCCAGAAGTCCAATAGAGCTTACTGAATTTGGAAAACGATTATTAAAAGAGAGTGACTTTTACAGCATATTTGAAAAACATAAAAATAATCTCGTAAACAAATTAACCCGATTCTCTCCTGCGACAAAATATGATGTCCAAGAAAAATCTAGAGAGCTTATGAACAGCTTAAATGATTGTGAAGCTTTCAAACCTTTGAAAACTTATGCCTTCAACAATGGAAAGGATTTCGGACAAATATTAAGAGCGGGGGCTATTCCTCTACGAGATTATTATTTAAAGAAACATCCTGAAATAACACAATAATTTTAATTTTTTAGAGGCTTCGGCTTAACTAAATACACCTTTTTTTCAGGGTGTATTTTACTAGCATTGCCTTTTAGGTAATCTGGATAGGGGGAAATAAAAAAGTAATGAAAAATGTAAAAAACAACAAGGAAGATGCAAAAATTATAATTGATTATGCAAAAATAGAATGTGATAATCTAAAAATTCTTTTGCCTATGTTAGATGATATGCTAATAGACAAAACATCTGATAAAAAGATGCCTGAAGGTTTAGATGACTGGAATTGGAAAATTGCTGAATTTATTGAGTTTAGAACCTCTTATATCGCTGTAGATATTAGTGCAGATGCTGACTTTGAAGCTGGAGAATGGGGTATGCCAGTAGCAGGTGGTGGAATGGCAACACCTATTGGCGTAGAGGTAAATGACAAAGATAATCTTATGGTTTTAAGACAGGAAATTGATGCTATTTTAAACCATACTATAGATAAGATACCAGAATTTATTTCAATGAAAGATAGACCAAAATGGAAATGCAAAAAATGTGGCAGATTCTTAGGAAAAGAGCTTTCATCATTAGATGAAATAAAAAAGTTATTAAGAAATTTTAACATCAAAAAATATTGGAAATGCCGTTCTTGCAAAACACCTAATTATTTTGAGTTCAATGGTAATGAAATTATTTTTAAATCTGACTTGACTAATTAGTGATTATTGCTATAATGTACTTAATAAGGTTCGTTGAATTATAAATAATCTTGTTTTGTGGGATGCACATACAAGAGAATTGTTTCTAATTTATAGGTAATCCACATAGGTGGACTATAGAAGCCAGAACAATGAATAACAGTTTGTTTTGCAAGCTGGTATTTGTTGTTTTGGCTTTTTCTTTTTTAAAAAACTTTCAACAAACAAACCGGCAGTACACAAACTGCTGGTTTTTTGTTTAAAGATGTCTGAAGTAAGTAATGAGAAAAATAATAAAAAAAATAGATAACTCAAAAAAAGAATCTGATTTTGAGGCAAGGAAAAACTTGTCCGGTTTTTTCAGTTTGCTTCTGGAAATAGACCAAAGAGTAAGCCCGCGTTTATATAAAAAGACTAAAAACAATGAAAATAACAGAGATTCAAATAATTCCAATTAAGCCTCAAAACGGTCTTGTGGCCTTTGCCAGCGTAGTATTCGATAATTGTCTCTATCTAGGCTCAATAGGCGTTTATTCCCGCCTAGACGGCACAGGATACCGCCTTACCTATCCCATGAAGAAAATAGGCGACAAGAATATCAATATCTACCACCCCATCAACAGAGAAGCCAGCGAGGCCATTGAAAAAGCAATAATCGCAAAGGCAAGGGAGATATTAAACTAAACAACCACTAAAGAAGTAATGAAAATATTAGACACTATTATTTTAACAATGCCTATTAGTTATTATGATATTACCGACCACTCACACTTCATTCCTTCAGTTGAAGGAATGTTGGAAAGCCGACGGGCTTATTGCAAATACCAAAAGCTTTTTAGAAAACGATTTGACTTAGATAAAAATAAGTATGAACAAATGTGAAAAACTTTACCAAAAAGGACTGAAACAAATCAAAGAAGGGACAAGACTTTCTCCCTTAAGGGCTATTCGCTTGAAATGTCTTGATTGTTCTGGTTGGTCAGAAGCAGAGGTAAGAAAATGCGTTATTCTTGACTGTGCTCTGTATAAGTTTAGATTTGGTAGAAACATGACAGGGAAAAATCCATCAAAACGTAGATAAAACTATAGACCGATAGTCTCCCCTAGATACCCCTCAAACTTACCTCCAAGGGTCTCATCAGAAGGATTAAAGAATTTATATAGCTTTTACAAGGATTTACTAGTAATCTTTTTATTTATAAAAATAATTGTGATGAGAGGAGGGGGTGGATCGTTCCATGTCATATCCTGAATACAAAGCAATTCATGACTCTTCCATTAAAAAAGCAAAATTATTTTTGAGAATAGAAAATGACTTTTATAGAAAAGAATAAATTTAAAATCAGATTAAGATTTTCTAAAAATAAGTTAAGTGATCAGGCACTTAATAGGGTTTTTAATTTTATTTTGAACCTGAGTGATTCAGATATTAGCTCCAAAAAATATGAACAAAATAATTGTTCAGAGAAAAATGAGCATTTTCGCTGAAAGTGGTGTTAGATTTTAAGGGTTGCCATCCAACACCACTTCTAGTAGAAACTAACCCTTTATCAGAAATAATTAGTACATCAATAAGAATAGTGAGCGGTGGTGCTAATGCCTTCACCGCTTACTATTCCTGTTGAAAAGGCATTATGAGTGAACCAGAAAAGTTGGAAACAATTATAACAAGACGGAAAGAAGGAGAACATACGCGGGACGACTCGGCGAAGGAATTTTTGCGCAAAAGGGATATTGAGGTGCGTGATCCAGAAAAAGCAAAAAGAAAACAATCAGTAAAGGTGCTAAAATTGCAATTTGTTGGCATCTACATAAATTTATTGGGACTGCTTAAGGGTAATGAATTAAAAGTTTATTTGTATATGCGGGTTAGACGGCGAATGAAAAGAAGCACGATTGCCGATGAGACCGAATTTTTTAAGGATAAAAGTATATCAGCCAAAGAGCTGAATATCTCAACACCAACCCTTCTTAAAGCCATCGTTGGATTGGAGAAAAAAGGACTAGTGAAAAGGGACGGCAGGACTTCTGGCGGATTTGTAAAATTAAAAGTATTTAGTCAGCCCAAGTAAAATTTTTTTACCTAGCAAGTAAATTTTTTTTACTTGACAGGTAAAGTTTCTTTACTTGGGTAAGTAAAATTTCTTTACTTGGCTCAAAGCACAAAATGCCTTCTTCTACGCTTATATTAAAGGAAAAAATAGAAGCAAGAACGCTCTACATAAAGTAAGGCCACATATATAAAGATATAGATATAAAGATATAGATAGAGAAGTATTAACTTAAAGAAGGGGAAAGAAAAGAAAACTTCTAAAGAAGTTTGTTTCTTCCCCTCTTCTAACCTATCTTTACTTAACCTATCCTTACCTAACCTTACCTGTGCCGTCCGTGGACCGTCCACCTATTCTGCTTGTATTGTTTTTTACATGTTTTGCTAACGCAAAACCGATTAAAAAATCTTTAAAAAATACAAAGAATCTTTTAAATCTTTGTTGGATATTATCAAAAAGAATCAAAAAATAAAGAGTTTTATGCGCGCTTTATAAAAAGAGAAGTGTCCCATTTATAAAAAAGAGGGCCCACACGAGCCTTAAAAGGTGATTATAAGGAAGTGTATAACTTAAGTTGACAAAAGATGACAAAGAGGTACAATAATATAAAGAACATAAATAGGATGAATAACAATAAAAAGAAAATTCAACTTTATACCACCCAAGAAGTAGCTGACATTTTAAGGGTCAGTCGGCGAACTGTGTATAGGCTTATTAAATCTGGAAAATTAAAGGCAGTGATGATTGGGCAATGGAGAATTAAAGCAGAGGATTTAGATAAGTTTTTAGATAGTCGTTAATCTAAATTTATATGAAGAAAGTCGCTATTTACACAAGAGTTTCTAGCGAAGAGCAAGTAAATGGTTATAGCCTAGGAGATCAACAAGAGAAGTTGCAGGATTATTGTAAATCCAATGGTTTTCTATTAGAAAAAAGACATATATACCGAGAGGAAGGAATTAGTGGCGCAAAAAAGGAAAGGCCTGTTTTAAGCCTGTTATTACAGGCAGCTCAAAATAAGGAGTTTGCCTTAGTTTTAGTTTATAAATTAGATCGGTTTTCAAGGAGCCTAAAGAATCTCCTTGAGCTAGTTGCTGATTTAGAGAGAAATGGAATTGGTTTTAAGTCAATTACAGAGACATTTGATACTTCAACTCCGATGGGCAAGTATATGCTTCAGAATTTAGGGTCCATAGCTGAACTAGAGAGAGAGATGATCAGAGAAAGGACTCTAATGGGACAAATCAAGTATCTTAAAGAGGGCAACTGGAAGGGGGGCATTACTCCCTATGGATACGATTACAATAAAGAGACTCACAAACTTGAAATTAATAAAGAAGAGGCTAAGATTGTTCGGAAAATGTATAAATGGGTTGCAGAAGAAGGTTCAACTTCACATTCAGTCCAAAAGCGACTTAATGATTTAGGGATTTCTACTAAGTATGGTAACTTAGGTAAAAAGAAGCAGGTTAATGGTGCGTGCTTTTGGAAGAAAAGGACCGTTGGCAGGATTTTAACTAACGAGATTTATTCGGGTACATTTACTTATCGTAAATATAAATATTTGGGGAGGGTTAGAGGAGAAGATAATTTACGTCCCGAGGACGAGTGGATTAAGATTAAAACTCCTAGAATAGTTAGTAAAAAGATTTTTGATTTGGTCCAGAATCAAATAAATAAAAATAAAAAACACTCACCGAGAAATAGTAAGTATAAATATCTTTTTGCCCACATGATTAAGTGTGGTTACTGTGAAGGTAGGTATGGGAGTATGTATAGTGCTGAACGCAAAAGAGGTGTAGTTGGACGGAAGAGATATTTTTGTCATAACACCAGAGCGGATAATAAACAGGAGAAATGTAAAGCCAAAAGCGTGGCAGAAAAAAGAATTAGTGAGCCCATCTGGAACAAGATAGCAGAGGCGTTGAGTAATCCAGCCATAGCTTTTGAGCAATTGGAAAAGATACAGAAGAAAGAGAACAACATTGAGGAGGTTCAAGAGAAACAGAGAGAATCAGATAAGCTGATCCTTAAGAACAAAGAAAAATCCAGACGATTACTGGATTTGTATTTGGGAGGTGGGGTAGATAAGGAGACTTACGAAGAGAAAGTGGGGGAGATAAATAAAGAGGCCGATAGCTTCAGGCGGGAAAAAGTAAGGTATAATAACCTTTTTATTTCCAAAGAAGAGAAGAAGGCGAGAACACAATCAATTCAGGAGATGTATGGGCGGTTCAAGGACAATCTTAAGAAAATCACCTATTCTCAAAAGAGAGAAGTGCTTAAAATGTTGATAGATAAGGTAATTATTAAAGGCGCAAAGATTGATATTTACTGTAATATTCCCTATAAATACTCGTTTGAGGGACAGTCAACTCTCCTTCCGTGTCTTTGCCTTCGGGGTCGGGCAGAAATTCATTGATCCAGACAGTGCGTGGATATTCTTGGGCTTCTTTAGGGCTTTGAGCTGAACAAATGTTTTGTTCAGCTGGTGTGGGTTCTAGGCTCCAACACCAATCACCATTCATTTTATTATAAGATTCAGCTTTGGGGGCTTCTCCATATTCAATCTCATCAATTGCTTGGCCTGAGGGCCAGAGGAGCCTGACCCAATCACCACTGTTGTTTAAGGTGATCTTGGTTTCGGAATAGGGGAGGCTTAGATACTCCCCTGCTTTAATTTCAGAATCTTCAGGAAAGGTATAGGGCCGTGATCCTTTATCCTCTTCGTCATCTAATTGCCAATTTTCCAGATCAATTTCATCTGGGCCTGGGTTGTAAAGTTCAATAAATTCTCCTTCCGTGTCCTTACCTTCGGGGTCGGGTAAAAATTCTGAAATCCAGATATGACGGGGATAGCTGGAAGAATCGTCTTTTTCGTCTTCTGAAATTACATTCTTCTGTCCAGGTGTTAAAGTAGTGCTCCAGGTCCAAGTGTCATCTTCCTTACGATTGTAGGATTGGTTTTTGGGTACAGGGCCGGAATAACTTACCTCTTCCAAGGTTTCATTATTGTGAATCAAAAAGACTGTGTCACCACTATTGTTTAAAAGGAATTTTGAACCGGTGTAAAAGGCAAGGTAAGAATAGGCCGGCATCGTGGTGCCGGGATCAATTGTAAAACTTGAGGCGGTCTTATCTTTTATTTTCCAAGATGATAAATCAGCGGTTGTGTCTGAATTATTGAAAAGCTCAACAAACTCTCCTTCCTGGTCAGAGCCCTCTGGGTCAGGCAGAAATTCATTGATTACAATATAGTTTATAGAGGGGGTGGTATCTTGGGGGTAGGCGGCGCTGTTTTTTTGTTTGGGCGTGCCATAGATTGGGCCACCATTGCTGTCTTTACCATTTATAACTATTTGATTGTTCGTCGCCCAATTATCAGAGCTTGAAGCTTCTTTTTGGGGGTCAACCCTTTCCATGCTTGTTTTGTCTGTACTGTTGCCGCTCAACCAGTCGCTGGAATTGTCTATTTCATCGATTGTATTATTTAAGTTGTCTTTTAAGACAAGATGCTCTCCAGAGTTTTCTAGAGCGCCGGTATAGATTTTGTTAGCGGGAAGGTCGGAGATTGTGTTATCATCGGTGCGCTCAAGCAGATAATAGCTTTTTGCCGGAATTGTATCAGCAAGAGCAATTGTTGGCGTACCATCTTTTGCTTCTAGGGTCCAACCAGCAAGGCCTATATCTTGATCAGTGTTATTAAAAAGTTCAATCCACTCATCCGCGGTAGAAGCCCCAGTTCCCATCCAAGCAATTTCGTTGATTAGGACATCACTAGGTGAGGCGGCATAGGTCCTGAAAACAAAAGATTCTGCCCCCAAGCAGAACAGAAGAAATATAATTAGTCCGAGCGGCAATCTATATTGCCTACGCATTTTTATTTCTATTTTTGATTTATTCCTTAAGTCTTTTCTTCAAGTATTCCACTATTTCTACTGGGCTGGGGTCGGTTTTGTATTCTAGGGCTAGATAGTAGCTGATAAAGTCGCCGTAATAAATTGTGCCGAAGATTTGGGTTAAAAGGCTTCCTTCCACCATTTTGATCGTGATCACATTGCCGCCTTTTTGGTTGATAATGTCTGCCGTGATTTTCATTCTTTTTAGGATCCGGGGGTGATCTTTACTATTGCGGAGGATGATGACAGTGGTAGGGATTCCTTCTTTTTTAAGGTTTGTGAACCCGGCGGTTTCATTGTGATTTAACTCTGGAAAGTAGTTGTGAAAAGCGAGGACCTTTGAGTTCTCGTTGAATTTGATTTTCCAGATCCGGGCGATTTCGCGGAAGCGTTCGCTGGCATAAACAATGATTAGATTATTTTTGAGCATGCGGGCGATCTTTTGGGCTGGGGGGAATTGCATCTTGGCTAAAGCTTGAGCTGTTTCTTTAATTTCTTTGGTTTTGTCCGGGACAATGCCGGCCTTGCTCATCGCGGTCAGGATTCCAGTGAAATTATAGCCATTGCCGCAGCGGGGCTGGATCCCTTCTTCGGGTAGCTTAATGAAGGGGACATTGTCTTTTTTACACCATTTTGAAAGCTGGCCGTTGGTGGTGATCCCAACCATTGTGATCTTTTTTTGTTTGCATTCTTGATACACACTCAAGGTTTCTTCGGTGTTGCCGGAAAAGGAGGAGATAAAGACCAAACTTTTTTGATCAGCTTCTTGGGGCAGGCTGTAGTTTTGGCAGATATAGATCGGGAGACTGATTTCTCCCTGCAGATAGGTTTCAATGATCGCGGCAGGGAGAGAAGAGCCGCCCATCCCGGCGATCACCACATTTTTGTATTGTTTCCGGGGCACTTTAACTTTGGCGGTAATCTCTAGGGCTTTGCCGAATTGCAAGGGGAAGTCATGGAGGACTTTTAGCATGTTGGATTTGTCGATTGAAGGCATAGATTTTGATGATTAGATTAGTTTTTGTTTTGGTTTGATAATATTAAGATGCTGATAAGCAAGCGGAGTGGCGACTCTGCCTCGCGGGGTCCGCGCGATCAGGCCGCTTTGCAATAAAAACGGTTCATAAACATCCTCAATCGCGTCTCGCTCTTCAGCCGACGAAGCGGCCAGGGCGCGCAAGCCCACTGGTCCCCCGTTGAATTTTTCAATAATATTTTTGAGAAGCTCGCGGTCAACCTGATCAAGGCCGAGCGTATCTATTTCCAAGATTTCTAAGGCTCTTTGGGCAACAGAGAGTGTGATTCTGCCCTCTGCCTTTATTTCCGCATAATCCCGCACTCTTTTTAAAAGCCGGTTAGCAACCCTGGGCGTGCAGCGCGAACAGACGGCGATTTTATCTAAGGCTTTATTTTCTATGTATTTGATATTTAAAAGTCGAGCAGAACGTTTGATGATTGCTTTGATTTCGTCGGTCTCATAGTAACGGAGACGGTAGATTGCACCAAAGCGGTCGCGTAAAGGAGAGGAGAGCATTCCGATTTTAGTGGTCGCGCCGATCAGGGTGAAGCGGTTTAGGGGCAGGCGGATGTTTTTGGCCGCCGGTCCTTTGCCGATAATAATATCTAAAACCTGGTCTTCCATTGCCGGATAGAGGATTTCTTCGATCTGGCGGGCAAGCCGGTGGCATTCGTCAATAAAAAGGGTGTCGCCGTCTTCTAAATTGGTCAGGATTGAGGCGAGGTCTCCGGGTCGTTCAATTGCCGGCCCAGAGGTGGTTCTCAAGGAAACTTGAGCTTCGCGGGCGATAATATTAGCAAGCGTGGTTTTGCCTAGGCCCGGCGCGCCATAGAGGAGGATATGCTCTAGGGGTTCGCCTCTTTTTTTTGCTGCGGCTAAAAAAATCCGCAAACTTTCTTTGATTTTGGCCTGGCCAATGTATTCATTCAGGGTCTTTGGCCGCAGGGCCAAATCAAGCTTTTTATCTTCATTTTTTTCTTGAGGAGAAACAGTTGGATTTTGGTCCATTTTTGTACTTCAATTGTTTTATTTTACCATTTTCTTAGTGTATTGACAAGAAAATTCAGCTATGGTAAGATATTTAGTTCAAAGTGACCAAGGGTCATCCCGAGGATGAGCGAGGCGAGGATGAAGGGATCTCGCGGGTATTCCTTAAGGATCCTTGGGACCTTCGATTTATAATTAATGCTTCTTAATCTGTAGGCGGTTTTACGGGGCTATGCTTGTCAATGGATTTTTTAATGGCGAGTTACCCCTCGCTTAGCGAAGATTTTCGGATGATGATCGTAAATTGAATCTTCATTGGGCGAGGGGGCCAGACTTTCCTAATCCTTGGAGTTTAGCCTTGCTCTTAAGTAGACTTAGGAGCTTAGCGTCTACAGATTAAGAGGCATTTATTGTTTTAAAATCTGGGTGGTAATCATCAAAAACAGAAGGAGGGATGATGTATCGTGAAGAAGAAAATGTTCGCTTTTTTGTACTTTTTGCCACTCTTTGTGGTTATTCTCACCACAGTTATTAGATGGGGGAATCCGGAGAGCTTTAAGGGGGTTTTGGGGCTGCTTTCACCTCTCCTTAACCTCGTGCTTTGCTACTTGCTGCTAAGTTGGAAGATTTTCCGCAAGATTTTCTTGCATGAGAGGTTTGTTGTGGGACAAACTTCCCATGCGAAGGCTTATAACAGGATCAAGGACAAGGAGATTCACGTTCATTTGCAAGTGGGTAGGAAAGTGGTGATTGATCAGAAGGTGTGCGTTAGAGCAACGGTCCCTTCTATAGATAAGCCGTGCATTTTGGTAGCCGTGGTTAATGAAGATGGAGAATCAACCAGTCTTCCTTCTGCTGCAACCATTACTATCCTGGGCCCCTGCTAAAGCGGTAGAAATATAAGACCGCTTTTTTATTTTTGGAACTTAAATCCCTTGATTCCAAACTCCGCATTATTCAGAAAACATTGTCTTTCTTTGCTTTTTGGATTATAATCTACTAATATATTCAGTTAATTTCGTTCTTTCTACTTTTCGCGGTTGGCATTTCAATGTGGAGGGAGGTTTTTAAAATGTCAAATTTGGAGCTACACTATGATTCGGGTGTTTCGGTAGTTTAATGTTTTCTCGTATGTTCTGTCAAAGAAAAGGAAGGAGAGGGATGATGGTTAATGAAAAGGCAATAGCACTAGCCCTGAAACAGGGCGAGAGCTTGGCGGCAGCAGATCAGGTTCTGATTAATCCAAGGCCTGGAGATTTAGTTTCAATGACCACAGCGGCAATAGCAGCAATCCGGAAGCACGCCTGCACACCAGCCCAGGAGGGAGAGGCGCTTATTCTTTTGGGTCGTAATTTCGTCGGGAGAGAGGCAGTAATCGTAGGATATAAGCCCGAAGAGAGAGATGACGCCTTTAAGCAGGTTCTCGCCGCGCTGGATAGTTTAGACTTAGAAATCCAGAAAAACGTAGTGGAATCCCTTCTTGCTGATATGCAGTCAGTGAATGGTGGAGACAGTCTGCCTGGTCTTTGGGCAGAGAGGATTCGCGAGAAATTAAATCAGGAAAAACCAGCCGGTTCTTTCTTGATCAAACTTGGAGAGCAAATACATCGCTGCGTTTATACGAAGATGGTTGAAAGAGAGATGGGCAAATTCGGGAACGATTTTGCCCGGGGCCTGGGGTGGATGAGATCATTTTACTGCCAAGTTTCCACAAACCCAGTATTGGCCTGGAAGGCATATCTTGAAGATCTAGGTTTAAGGGAAAAGCTGAAAAGCAAAATTGCGGAGCACAGTGATTGGCTTGCGGATCCTGAAGCTTACAAGTTTGAGATCGCAATGCAGGCAACACTCTTGGCGCTCTGGCCTAATCTCACCATTTTCCGCCCATTAGCCTGTGTTCACCGATCTTACTGACTATCAGGTGAGTTTTCAGTTAAGTCCTCTGATCGCTGGTTCGGTTGAAAAGAGCATTGCGGATGCTGAACGCGCTCGTCAACAGGCCAGAGAATTCTTGATAAAGTATGATCAATTACTGGGTTTTGGCGATGAAGCCGGGAAAATAGCACCGAATTTGGTTCTGAAAGTTGCTGCCTGCCATCCGGCTGCTCTGGAAATCACCCGTAAGTTGAATAGCCGGGGACAGGGCACGAATAACACATTGGTCTATGCAGTAGCCCAAGAGGTTATGCTCTGGATAGAAGCTTTAAAGGGCAAGGCTGCGGCATTAAATACAGGACATCCGGTTGTCCGAACCTATATGACCAATATGCCGGGACGGCTGGTTAGTCATCTTCGGGAGCAAGCAGCCGTTAGTATATTTAACTTAGTTGCTAAGTATCGTTCTGTTAGTCAGGCCATGGATCTTCTGGAGAAGCTTGCAAACGAACTGGGTGTAGATAGGGCAGTTTGGGAAGCTCTCGCACCTAGCGATATTGAGACAAAAGTAAGGGTCATTTGCGCCTATAAGTATCTCAAGACCCTTGATCCTGCTGACCAGCCCACTATAATGGAAACGGCAATATTAGCTGGGTATTCGCAAGAAAGTCTGGAAACTTTAGAGAAGGCCCTGAAAATGGCTGGAACCTTTGTCGCCCAACGGGTTTGGAAAATATTCTTGTCTCCAGGAAATAAGGAGAAATGGATAGCCTTTATAGAAAGGGAATACAACCTGAGCCGCGAAAAGGCAGAATGGGTTGTGGACTCGATGGGATATCTCCCTGCGTCCAAACGGACTCCAGATGATACTTTGCTCGCACTTGGTGATAATATGATCCACACCGAGTTCCCTAACCATGGTCGGAGCGTTGCAGAGTATGCAGAATTGGCAGGCTTTCAGCTTGAGGATTATCGGGATTCGATTGCCTCCGAGCCTGAATATCCCTGGCTTACTTTACTGCAAGCGCTTCCTGATTTTTGTCGGGCATATGGTCTCACCCAAGAGATAAAAGACTTTCTGGTGGCAAGAGTTGGAATCACAGATGTGATGCACTGGGGAACAGAAGGCTTAAAGCCGGAAGAATGGTCAACTTTCGGGTCTGTGCAGAAAACCGCCTGCGAATTTCAATTTGCCTTTGGCGAGTTTGTGAAGATGTGTCTGGAGATTGCCAGAGAGGCTGCGGGGTAGGTTTGTATGGTGATCTTTGGGAAAGGGACGGGCGACCATAAAGATCGCCCCTACAATCCCTACAGCGGTGTGATGATTTTCCACCGCTTTTTATTTTTAAAGGATTGGGCGACCACATGGAGTCGCCCCTACGGGGATGCAACCGGGCGACTATAAAGGTCGCCCCTAGATTATTCTTCCTCTTCTTCGTCTGCTTCCTCTTCTGGCGGTTCAGGAGTTGGTTCTGGTTTGGGCGGAGGCGGCGGTGGTTTTGGTTCTTCTTTTTTTTCTTCTTTTGGAGGGGTGCCTGCACCCACTAAAAAGACCGCTTTCCAAGGATAGTATTTTGAATAAAAACTGTCTTTTAGGATTTCCTCGCCATCGCGGGTAACCGTGCGGTGGAAGACCGTAGAGATACCTTTGTGGGCGCGTTCAATCTGTTTTTTCTGGCCCGCAGGCAGGGTGTTGGTTTCAATCTGGGCTGGCTCGCCAGGTTCAATCCAACCCGAGATATAGACGGGGCCTTTGATTTCAATTTTGCGATTGTCATCTGTGCCGTAGAAGTCAAAATAGAGCTTGTTGCCGGAAATTCGGCTCTGAATCAGGATATGGCCGTCGGTATTGTTTTTAAAGCGGACATCAGGATGGGGGATATAGATCGTGGCGTCCATGCCGATCGGTTTGTAGTAACTGACCACATATCTATGGGGCTTCCGTTCTAAAATCGGCAGACCAGAGTAGATTGCCGACCGGAAGATGGTGGTTGAAACCTGGCATAACCCGCCGCCGAACTCTGGAATCGTGCCTTCGGGCTTGATCACCAATTCTGGCTTGTAACCGGTCTGGGCGGAAACTTCGCCCAAGGTTTCAATCACGGAGAATTCCTGATCTGGTTTGATTAAGACACCATTGAATCTGCCCGCGCCGATCCGGATGTTGTGGCGGCGGTTAGCGGGTGATCCGGTAAAATCGGATTCACCCGTGCCAATCAAGGTTGTAATTCCCAGGTCATTGATGTTTTGGTTGCTGACGCTGGGAACGATTGTTTTGACGACGATTTCGGTTTGTCTTTCCGAGTCGGGAGTGTTATGAGTAAGCGCGGATTCAATCTGTTGAATAGTTGCCTCAAAGTCCAGTTCCTTCCCGTCCCGTCCGGGTTTAAACAGGGTGACCTTGCTTCCGGCCATTTTAAAGAGAGCGTTAATCGGCTCTTGGGAAAGCTCTGGGGCAATGCTTTCCAAAAAAGTACTAGTTTCGGCACGATTTAGAGTAAGCTTTAAGATTTTACTTGATTCTTTTCTTCCTAGATAATCAGAGACAGAGAGCGTGAAGTCTCTCAAAGACAATTTTCTTTCTTTTTTGAGGGGGGCAGGGCCTTTGCTTTTGATTAGATCTTCAGACAATTCAAAATCGATCCAGGAAATAATGGTTTCGGGATTGATTGTCCAGTACTTTCCCTCCCAAGTCAGTTTTAAAGATTTGTTGCTTGCTTCTTGGGCAGCGCGGTAGGCCGGGAGGATGCCGATTCGGGTCAATTCGGGCGCTTCTGTTTTCAGTCTGACCTCAATTCTGTTTTCGGAAAGACTATCTAAATTTTTTTTTATTTCTGCTTTTAACTTTTCAAAATTGACTTTTTTCCCTTCTTTTTCCGGGATGATGTAAAAACGGCTGTCTTTTAAAACCAGTTTGGCGGAGACAGGCTCTTCGCGAAGCAGAGAGAGGTTGTCGTGAAGGTATTGATCAAGCCTGTCTGGATCCAGAGTATAGCGCATCGGCAGATCTGCTTGTCCCAAGACCAGGAGGATTTGATTTAATGTTCTTTTGGCTATATTTTTTTCGCGGCCCACATCAAAGGCCTGGTCTAGGGTTTTTTCAAGATCAAATTCAAGCGAGATATCCTCTTTTTTAATGTTCCACTCCCTTTGTTTGTAGAAGATTTTAAAACTTTGGTTTTCAAAATAGCTGACCCGACCTTCCAAAATCTTAAAAGCCTGCTCGCGATTTTTTTTGCCTAAATTAAGACCTGCCACTCGGGTGCCGGGATAGATCCGATTAGCATAAGCTAAGCTAAAGACGGCAACAAGCGGGATGACGAGCAGGATGATCGCGATCAAGGCGAGCAGAATTTTTTTAGGGATGGTCATTTTCAATGTTTTTGTTTAAAACAAAAATTAGAAACCTTCAAATTCCTCCTTATACTATAGCTAAAAAATTCTGTTTTTTCAACCAAAAACCCCGCAACACAAAGTACAAAGTTCTTCGGGGTTTTTTGGATAGAATTTTATTGAATACGTTTTAATCCTCTTCTTCCTCTTTCGGTTCTGGCTCTGGCACTGGTTCTGGAGAGATTTTGGCTCTCAGGCTTTGAATTTTTTGTTTCACTTGTTCATTATCAGGATTTAATTCTTGCACTTTGCTCATTTGCTCCAAGGCCAGATCAAGTTCTCCTAAAGTTTCATAAGCCAAAGCCAGACTGTAGCGGGCGTTAGCGTGATTTGGATTCAAACCAATTACGAGAGTAAAAGCATTGACCGCGCGGACAAAATCAGGATTTTCTTCAAGATTATTCTGGTTTTCCGACATCGCTTTGTTGTAAGAGAGGCGGCCGACTTCATAGATTACTTCTTGATTTTTTGGGGCCAGCTGATAACAGATTCCAATTCGCTCTAAAGCTTCTTGGAGTTGATTCTTTTTTTCAAAAATTAGGGCGAGGTAATAATGGGCGGCGAGGTAATCCGCCTTTAACTCCACTGCCTTTTGAAAGGCTTCTTCGGCTTTGATGTAGCCTTCTTCCTGTTCTGCTCCTTCGGAAAGCCCTGCTTTCAGCATATAGGCGCGGCCCAGTTTGGCCGCAAAGACGGGGTTGGTTGGCTCGAGCTCCTGCGCTTTTTCATAAGATTTGATTACCCAGTCGTTAGCATCCTGGGAGTAGAGCGTGGTGTTTTCATAGACCTGGCCCCGCGCTTCCCAGAAGTTGACATTCTGAGGCACAAGATCGGTAGCCTGCTTTGACTGATTGATGCCGTTGGCGATTAAGAGTTGAATCAGATTGATGTCAGCGGCATCACCTTTGGTTGCTTCTATGTTTGCCTGGGTTAAATAATTTTGAGCTAAGGCTAAATAGTAGATCGGACGGTGTTGATTTAGTTCCAGGGCGCGGTTAAAGAGACGAGTTGCTTCATTATAGTTTTGTTCGGAAGCTTTTTCTAAAGCCTTTTGGTGATAAGCGTCTGCCAAGTAGATCCGTCCTAAGTAGCTGAATAGGATGGCGACTGCAGAGAGGGCAGCAACAAAGGTAAAGGAGAGAAGAAGGGCATACTTAGGAGAGGCCTTGAAAGACAAGGTGAATTTTCTAAATTCATACGGTCGATAGATGCTGATGATAGCCATAATCAAACCCATCGAGAGCCAAAAAAAGGTTTGAAGCGTGGTATTAGTGGAATTTAAAAATCCGGCAAAGAATAGAGAGGCCCAGCCAGCGATCAAGCCGAGGGCAATGAAGTCAATGCGGGATTCCCGCTTTACTCCTTGTTCTTCCTCTTCTTCTTCGCCTTCTTTGATTTCTCGGATAGGGATAGATCTGGATTTTAAATCTAACTCATTCTCATCTTTTTTTGGTGTCTCTAATTCTTCTTCCTCTTTGAATTTTTCAAAGAAAGAGCTCGTTTTTCCAGGACCTCTCTGATTATTAGCGAGCGGCCCTTCTTTAAAAACAGATGGTCTGTTTCGTCCCTTTTTGATTAAAATTAAACTGGATGAGCCGATGAAGACCAAGACGATTACGGTCAGGGCGAGTACGCCCAATACCCCGGTCGTGGCCAAGGATTCAAAATAGACGTTGTTTGCTTTTTCAAACCTTACATTCCAAAGGATGTTGCGGTTAAAACGGGCTGGACGATATTGAGAAAAGTCATAACTAAAGGTTTCGGGCCCAGAGCCAAAAAGGAAATTAAAGAAGCCGGACCAGACTGTTTTTCGGCTGATCTCCCAAGACAGTTTATTGCTTAAAGATACCTCGCTAGGCAAGTTTCCTTTTATCACCGAGGGTATGCCCAAGGTGGCGCCAAAGATCGCGACCAGCAAGAGGATTCCGGGGACAACCAGCCATTTCTTGGCTAAATAGTCTTTACTCTTGGCAATGCCAAAACCCAAAATTGCAAACATAGCTAGAATTAGTACATACCACCCCACTTTAAAATTGATTATATTCATCAGGACCCAGTTTGCAATAATCAGAATCAGAACTAATATCCTGAAGATTAACTTCATTCTGGTCTTTAAGAGGAAGGCGACAGCCAGACAGAGGGTAAAGGTCAAAAAGACTGTTAAGCTCATCAAGCTGCCCACGGGATTGAAGGAATTGATTTTGGTCAGCTCAAAAGGGAGAATGAAAACGTTGAAGATCTGAAGAAGAGTGTAGACAACCAGGAGGGCTGTTGAAGCAAGGAGAGCTATCCCGAGCCTAATGATTTTTTTGGCGGTGTTTAAGTTGCTGACAACGAGAAAATAGAGGAGAGCATAGAAAACAACCGTGATTAATCCTGTTGAACCTTGGCCGTAAGCGCCCAGGATGCTGCTTACTTTATCTTGAGAAAATATTGTGGCGAGGGCATAGATAATCAAGAAAGCAATAATCGGGATATCAAGCGGCGTGCGCTTGATAATCATTTTTTTGCCTTGAATCCCCTTGGCAAACCAAGCGAGGTAGCCGATCAGGACAGTAGCGAAGAGTAAGAGTTGCTTTGAGAATTCCAGAACGCGAGGCGTGAAGGGGAGAAAAAAGAGCGGAAGCAAAAAGACTAAAAGAATCAACGACCAAAAAATAACCTGGTCGCAAGTTAGAGACACTTTCTCTTTGATACTAATCATGGTTTTTGAATATTATTTTTTATTTAGCTTCCACCGCGATCGTTTTTGTTTTTGCTTTTGAGGCCTTGGGGAGGGTAATGGTCAGGATTCCGTTTGTAAGCTGGGCTTTGATTTTTTCCGTTTCTACGTCCACCGGCAGGATTACAGACCGGGAAAAGGGACCCCAATAACATTCCTGATAATAGTAGTCTTCTGGTTTAATCTGGGCGTCATTTTTTCTTGTTCCTTTAATCGTCAACATATCGTTGTTGATTGTTACGTCCAAGTCTTCGGGTCTAACGCCGGCAATCGTTGATTTGATCACTATATCATTCGGAGTCTGGTAGACGTCAATCGTGAGCTGTCCTTCATAATCCCCGGCAGCTTCTTCTGTTGCTTGCGGGTTTTCTTTCTTGTCGGGATCAGGGTTCTTGTCTTGAAGTTTTGTCGGCAGGTTTTCAATCGGAGTGTTTTTAGCGCCTGCTAGTTTTTCTAAGAAATGCTTTTTAGCCATTTATGTTTTCCTTTCTGCCCGTCTCTATCTTTTATGATAGCAAACAGGCTTTGATTGTTTACTGATTATGTTTGTTGGCTTGCTGTTTCTCAAAGTCGTTTGGGACGCCTTGGCCGTTTCCCGGATTACTTCTCGAAAGCATGCGGGCCCGTCTTCTCTTTAATCCTTTGATCAGCTGGTTTAGCGTGACAAATCCTCCGATGACGATAATGACCAAGAGGGGAATCGTGACGCTGATCCCGATTGTGATCACAAAGTTATAGGCGCCGTGAATGATGATCGCGATCAAGAGGCCGCGGCGGATCAAGCTTTTTTCTCTTTTTGGGTTAAAGCGCGCGCGCCCCAGATAATAGCCGACAATCCCGGAAGCAAAGGCGTGCATCAAGGTCGCGCTAAAAAAACGCAGGAGGATGATGCTTGGCCCGTTGCCTAAAGTGGCCATCACATTCTCGAGGGAGGCAAAGCCAAGGCCTGCTACTGTGCCGTAGATGATGCCGTCAAGCCGTTGGTCAAATTCCGGACGTTTATAGACCTTTCGCTTGATGACCAGGTATTTAAGGTATTCTTCAATCGGCGCGATTACCAGGAAGGTCCCCCAGATGATTTGACTTATGCTTTCATTGAGGGAATAGGGCATAATGTAGTCAACCACAAACTCAAGGAGCGCGGCCGGAATCGTGGCCAACATGCCCCAGACAAAGATTTTGAACACGAGGCGCAGAGGCTCTGGTTCTTCTTTGTCTTTCCGCCGGTAAAAGATCAACCAAAAAATACCAGGCCCCAGCGCAATCAGCGCGTAGAGGATGATCAGCATAAAATCAGGTCATTATGGATTGTCTTACCTCTCCATTATAGCAGGATTGCCAAGCAAAAACAAAAGACGGTGGATAATTTCTTTGGTAAAGAGCACTCTTATATTTAATAACGATTGATTGGGGATAATACTGCAGGGATGATATAATAAAAGGGATTCTAGTTTTCTTGGTTCTTTGAGATCATAATCATACTGTGAGGGGTGTTTTAGATGAAGAGAAGGTTCAGAGCGGTAGTGATCGTTTTGTTGTTTTTATTGTTTCTGGGGAATCAGGTTTTGGCCCAAGCACAAGAGGAAGATCCAGAGATTCAGAGAGCGCGGCAGTATATCCGCACCGTTTTTCGGATCACCACGATTTCGGATAAGGTTTTAAACATTGCCTTAGGGGAGAAATTCAACGGAATCCCTTGGCTCAAGTGGATCGGTTTTCTGATTAGCGGGGATCAGATTTATGAAGAATTCTCAATAGGGGATTATTATCGAGGGATTTACCTCGCAATCCAGACCGGGTTCGACAAGATTTTAGTTGAAGCCTTAGAGCTTGTTGGTTTTGGGGGGATTGCTAAGACAGCGAGGCTTGCTTTCTCGCCAATTGAAAGGGCTTTATTGGAATTCTATGACAACGCGGTGGCTGTCGCGATTCAAAACCAGATTAGTCTCTATCTTGAGGCGCGGCGTTTAGGATATTCTCATCAGGAGATTTTAGACCAAGAGGATGGAGACGGAGAGCTGTTTTTCACAGACGATGGTTGGTTGTACATTGCTGGTGATTTAACAATCCCTCCCTTTGGCGCTGTCAGGCCGGGACACAACAAGCGGGAAGATGTTTACGATCTTGCTCGTGATGTTTATTTAACGCTTCAAGCCCAAGTCGTTTATTCAGAAGAAAAAGAGGAGTTGGGCGAGAAATTTTTAGAAAGGGTTTTGGGAGTTAGCCAGGCAATCGGCAGTGCTGATCTTGCTTTGGTCATTGACCGTTCCGGGAGCATGACTTATCCGATGACGAATTCAGACTCCCGTTCGCGTTTGGCAGTGGCAAAAGTCGCGGCTGAAGCTTTTGCCGATCTTGTCTGGCCCGAAGATTACTGCGCGGTCGTGGATTTTGCCGGTGATGTTGATGTTCCAGGTCAAGGCTATTTCGAAAGTAGCAATGAAATTAAAGAGCTGATCAGGGGCATTGAAGTTGGCAGTTGGAATGGGACAGCAATCGGATTGGCTCTCTATGCCTGCTTTAAGGGTTTTAAGACCCTGCCCCATCCCAATAACCAGTTGATTTTGCTTTTGACCGATGGCGCGAACAACCGAGATCCTGACCCTTTTGAAGTGATTCCCGAGGACAGCTGTCCTGTTTTTACGATCGGGTTTGGCTCGGGCGAAGAATACAATGAACCGATGCTCCAGGAAATTGCTAAAGTTACAGGCGGGATGTACAAGCACGTGGATTTTGGTTCTCCGGAAGAGCTTGCTGACTTCTTTGCTTTTATCGGGGGCTTAATGCACGGAGCGAGCACTGCCTTAAAAGAAAGAGGATACATCAATCAAGAACAAACAGTAGAACACAGGTTTAGAATCGGAGACGATGTCGGTTTAGCCCAGATCAATCTTAGTTGGGGCGGGAGTACTTTAGGAGCCCAGATTATCGGGCCGGCAGGCGCTTTAATCTTGCCAGACAGGAGAGGCGAAGTTTATTTGGGCTTTGACTTGGCAGTCCCCTCCCTTGGTCAATACAGAATTGAAATAAAAGGGGAGAGCGTGAGCCCGGGCGGTGAACCTTATGTTTTAAGCGTGGCCACGGTCAGTTCGGTGATTGCCAATTTTCATCCTTTCAAGTCTCTTTATGCTTTAGGTGAAGCGATTGAGATTAGGATTTCTGCCAAACAAAAAGGGGAGGATTATGTTCTCAAATCCCTTCCCTGCACAGTGGTTTTGTGGATTTGCGATCCTGATGGTCAGGTTTTAGAAAAAGAGGGGGATCTTTGTCAATATATTCCAGAAATCCCCGGTCCCTATTTGATCCGGGCCGAGATTTCGGGCGTGGATTTAGAGGGCGAGCCCTTTCAAAGAATTTTGGAAGAGCGGATCTGGGCCGGTTCACGGGAGGCTTTGACCATTAATCCAGATTCTCTGGCGCCGGCGCCAAACTCTGTGATTTATAAGCGGAAGCCCTGTATTTCTGCTCAAATTTTAGGGCCGAGCTCTAATTTGAATCCAGAAGCTTGGAGTCTGGCGATAGACGGGACAGAGGCAGAATTTGAGTTTAACGAGGTTGATCAAATCATATCTTGGGTCCCTTCCAGCTACCTTGCTTTTGGCGAGCACAATGTCATTTTGACCATCGTGGACAGAGAGGGACAGGGCCCACCGCCGCTTCATTGGTCTTTTCAGATTGAGTTTAACGAATTAGCGGTTTCCGAGAATATTACAGTAGAAGAAAAAGATGGTTTAGGGGAACAGGTGGATTTTAGGGATTTATGGGCAATCAACTTTCCCAACCCCTTTTTTAACGAAACCACATTCGCTGTTTGGCTGGAAAGAAAAGCAGAGATTCAGATCGAGGTGTTTACTGCAGGCGGTCAGAAGGTGGCTTCTTTTACTTTTTCCGGACAGCCAGGGCATAACAAGATTCCTTGGCAAGCTCAAAACAGCCAAGGAGAAATTCTGGCCAGCGGCATCTATTTTTATTCTGTCAAGACGCAAGAATCTAGTTTGCAACGAAAGATGTTGATTTTGAAGTAACAGAGGATTATCCTCAATAATCCTCTTTTTTAGTTTTTCCCATTTCCTGTCATTGCGAGCGACCAGAGGGAGCGAAGCCGCCGATACCGGGTGGTCACCCGTAGGGTGACAATCTCATAAACAGCAAGGATAGACCATTTTTTATTTTTTGGAGATTACTTCAGTTCACAGCGGCATTACCATCTTCTATTGACACAGGCGACATTTTATGATACAATATGGAGTATTTGAAAAAAGAACTAGATTTGGGCTTAAATAAAGGGAATTTAGGCCTTAATTTAGCCCTTTGGACAATGTTTTTATCAGGCTTTTCATGTATTTTCGTGCTTATGAAGTAACACTCGCCTGACAGACAGGAAGGAGTGTTACAAAAGAAGGATAAGGAGTCAAAGAATGAAAAAGTTCAGTTTGGTTATGGCGATGGTCCTGGTAGTTGGTGTGGTTGGTTTTCTGGCTGGCTGTGGCGGTTCGGGTATGGATATAACTGTCCCGGAAGGCGGGACAATTAGTGTTACTCGGAATTCTGTGCTTGTGCATGTGCCTGCTGGCACACAGCTAAATGTAAGCACAGGAGGACAACAGGTAGCGGCAAAGTCCAGGGTAGCGGCAAAGTCCGAGAGTGAGAGAAAGGCGACCCAGACCGAAGTCAGGCAACCCGAAACGTGGGTGGCCGAGGAAGCTGGTTATTATTATGCCAGCAGTACGAAAATGTCGAGTACTCGCGACTTCGCTCTGACCGAAGCTCGCCGGATGGCTGTGTCGAGCTTATTCGGTAAGCTCCCGGCAAACGTTGACCGGAAGGACCTTCCGGGCGACGCGGTTGAAAAGGTAGATGAGGCCGTGTCTATGTCCGGTAGTTTTTACCGGGCAACGGTCAAGGTTCGTGTCTCTAAGGCTCTTGTAGACAAGGTCATCGCGGCGAAGAAGGGCCCTCAAGTCGAGTTAATTGAACTCGATAAGGACATCTATACCGATCAGGACCGTCGGTACTACTATGTTGATGGTTTTGAAACATCGAGCAACCAGCAGTTTGCCCTTGACGGCGCTGCTCACGACGCGAGGATCCGCCTTGCACGCTACTTCAACGATAGACTGAACATTATCATTGAAGTCAGCGAGATAGGGGGACAGGTTGTGAGTCAGGGGGCCAAGAGAAACGACAGCGGTCGTTATGAAGGGACCGTTAGAATAAAGATTCCCCGTGCTGGTCTTCGAACGACGCAAGACTGACTAGACAGAAGTCTAGTCCAGGGACGAGAGCAATTAACTCGTCCCTATTTTTTTTATTTCTGTCATTGCGAGCGACCAGAGGGAGCGAAGCCACCGATACCGGGTGGTCACCCGCAGGGTGACAATCTCGTGAAAGTCTTATTTGACTCTTAGGAATGGGATTGCTTTGTCGACGCTAATGCGTCTCCTCGCAATGACGTTTTGTATTTTTAGGACAAAATAAAAAAGCCAAGATAAACTTGGCGAAAGATCACTACATCACACATAAAGTTTAATGGGCAACTCGTTGATCATCCTCCTAATGGTTTTAAGATCGGCCGTGGCATGTTCTGCCCCAGGAAGCGGCTCAAGATCAATAGGCACTTGAATCTTCAGCATCCGTAACCTCAAGAGCAGCTCTTTGAAATCAATTTCTTCCATTGAATCTATTCCTTCTGTTTGAGCTAGAGGAATAGTTTCTGCTTCGAGGCCCACTCGCCGCGCGTTCTTAAGGTGAATTGCTTTTACGATAGGCCAGTGAACCTTAAGCTCTTTGTCAAGAAAAGAAGCCAGTGACATCCTTTCTGTTTTTAAATGGTTTAAGGTGTGGATACTGTAAAGATAATTGCCAAGATCCCACAGGCAGCCGAGGCGATCATCTTTTAGTATTTCACAGAGGCGAGCTACATCCGACAGGGTCTCACATCCAGTCGCGGCCTCGTTCTCCACAGCTAACACAAAATTAGGAGGGAGTATCTCTAAGGCTCGTTTGAGGTGGTCCACCAATCCACTTTTGGCCATATACGGGATGTCGAGCTGGCGCCTGCCCGCGAAAGCGCGGATCACATTTGTGCCGAAGATTATGGCGCACTCAATGAGTTTCGGGAGTTTCTTGAAATGTTCTTCTACTTGAGTTGGATCATCAAGTTCGCATTTCAGAAAACAAGAAGCAAGGAGGCTTACTTTTTTTTCGGCATCATTGAGTATACTTGCTTCCTTTTTTACTCGTTCGAGTGGAATGTCCCATATATCCTCGCCATCAATTTTTCTGATTTCTACTTGCTTGATTTCCTGTCTTTGAGCCCAGGGCAGAAATGTTGCTGCATTCGGAGCAACTTTGTCCATTATAATCCCAACAGAAAACTGATCAGGCATCTGCTTTCCTCCTCCTTCCAAAAAAGTTTTCTGTGACGCCTAGGCTGTGCCTGAAGCGCCACAGAAGTTACCGACAGCCTTTAGAGAACTTCGGATCCCTTGCCCTGCTGGATCAGCGGGATATAGGTTTCCAGTTCTTCCAGCACACTGGCGTCGGTCAGGTCGAGTGCCTTTCCCTTCTCGTGGGACATATATCCAGCCATGATCAACCTGACGATCTCACGTCCATACCTGAAATTAAGCAGAGCGTCTTTGCCTTGCTCAAAGGCGGCAATGGCGTCTCTCCATTCAGCCGCGTATCCATACAGATCAGGCTCATTGGGTTGCATGGTAAGAGCACCGCGCGTCGCCTGTGCCTTTTCTAGGGCGAGTTCGCCGTCTACAATGGATTCAGCCGCGATGTCGCTGATAAATATGCCAGCAGGCGATTCCAGGGAGTTGATCGTGTATGAATACCCGGGGCCAAAAGCTTCCATCAGAAGTCTCAACCCGGGAGCGTCATACATCCATGAATTCGTAGCTTGAGCTACGCTTCGGACACCAGTGTCAGGGTCTTTGAATTCGGCTGTAACCAGCGCGTAGTCTTCTGCTGGAGTTGTGGCATAATCCACGCCACGGTTGCGAAGTTGGCTGACCCACGGCTCTTTGCCCCACTTGAGCAGTGTCATGGTACCATTGATGGAAACGGGTTCCAGATGATCAGGTGGCTTGCCAGTAGGGGTTAACATATACATGCCAACGGCAATACTGTGACAGCCCATATCGCACCAGACACCACCACCCTGTTTTTTTGGGTCCCAGAACCACGCTTCGTGCGGCCCGCCGTGTTCTTCTGCTGATCGGGTTAGGTGCACAGCGCCTATAGATTGCTCCACTGACTGAAGCTGGAGTCGGGCGTTTTGAACTGCGGGCATGTGGATCTGATTCTCAAAATACGCTGTGGAGACACCCACTGATTTGACCAATTCAGCCAGACCCACCATCCTATTAGCTTCAGCCATGTTTCGAGCCAGCGGTTTTTCACAGATGATCCCCTTGATTTTTGCACCTCTCTCCTCGATTGCGCGGATAATTTTACGCAGGACTTCAAGGCGAACAAAGTTAGGGATAAACATACAGACTACATCCACCTTTTGGCAGAGCTCCTCCACGCTTCTATAAACCTTAGTATCACCCAACCCGGCTTCGCGTGCTCTTTGAGCGAGTTCTTCTGCCCCATCCAGGGCATAAACACCAGCTAATTCCACGCCGCGAACCGATTCCAAAGCCTTCCGGTGGAACTCCGCAACAAAACCAGCTCCGATCATTCCAATCTGTAACATAATTATTCTCCTTTTCTTGTTTGTGGTTTGAAACTAAACACATTGCCTAGCTTAAAACGTTCCTCCTTTCGTTTTGGGACTGACATTTTTACTAATTAGTTGTGATAATGAGCCAAGAAGATAGAATAGCAAAAATTGTAGGTTTGTCAATTTTTCAAACTAAAAAACAGAGCAAGCCCTCCGTTATAATATTTAAATCTTGTTTCTAGCAGCCCCAAGGGGAATCGAACCCCTGTTTTTAGGATGAAAACCTAATGTCCTAACCACTAGACGATGGGGCCAAAGTTAGTTTAAAATTCAAAGTTAAAAATTAAAAGTTATAGTGCGAGCATAGCATATTGAAGGGGATTTTTCAATGAGGCGGATAATGGGTATAATGAATTAGTTGGCTTATTTTTTATTTTTTATTTAAGAAATTTTTCCAGTACCTATTCAGTAGAAAATAAGAAATGACCTGCCTGCTGGCGAGGCAGGAAAATCGACAAAAAATTCAAAATAAGAAATAATAAATTTATGTTAATCCTTGGCATTGAAACATCCTGTGATGAAACGGCGGCGGCAATCGTCAAAGACGGCAATCAAATTCTCTCTAACATTGTTTCTTCGCAGGTCAAACTCCATGCGCCGCACGGCGGAGTGGTGCCGGAATTGGCTTCCCGGGCGCATATTGAGAGGATCATTCCGGTTATTGATCAGGCGACCCGTAAAGCGCGAATAAAGCCGCGGGACTTAGATTGTATTGCCGTAACTTGCGGTCCGGGTTTGATTCCGGCCTTAATGATTGGCGTGGATACGGCGCGCGCCTTGTCTTTTGCTTGGCAAAAGCCAATTATTGGGGTAAATCATATTGAGGGACACGTTCGCTCCGCTCAAATTCAAAATTCAAAATTCAAAATTCAAAAAATAAGATTTCCGGCGGTTTGCCTGACTGTTTCCGGCGGTCACACGAAATTGATTTTGGTTAAAGGTTGGGAAGATTATAAGATAATTGGCGAGACCCTGGATGATGCCTGCGGGGAGGCCTTTGATAAGGTGGCCAAGCTTTTGGCTTTAGGTTATCCCGGCGGGCCGATTGTTGAAAAGATGGCTTTGCAAGGGAATCCCAAAGCTTTTGATTTCCCCAGACCGATTTTACATCAAGCTAATTTTGATTTCAGCTTTTCAGGACTCAAGACCGCTGTTTTATATCAAGTTAGAAAAATAAACGAGAAGAAATTGAACAAATACGATGTTTGCGCTTCTTTTCAAGCAGCTGCTTTTGATGTTTTGGTTAACAAGACCTTGAAAGCAAGCAGGAAGTACAAGATAAAATCAATTATTTTAACCGGCGGCGTGGCTGCGAATGAAGCTTTGCAAAATTTATTTAGGCAATCACTGGCAGCTACTGGTTACAAACTATTGATTACAAAGTTTCCTACAGACAACGCGGCAATGATCGCGGCCGCGGCCTATCCCCGCGCGATCAAAAAAGACTACGATGATTGGCGCAGTCTTCAGGCAGACGCGAACCTTAAATTAAACTCTAAAGCTTGAATGTTCTTCTCGCTCGCCGCGAGGCGAGTGTTTAGAATTTGTCATTTGTCATTGGGAATTTACCTACCCTAGGTTATTCTTTTCAACTCTGCCAAGGTAGTCTTGCCGGCAATCACTTTAGAAAGGCCGTCTTGAATCAGGGTGATCATTCCCTCTGACAAGGCTTGATCCCAGATCTGTTGAGGGGTATTGCGCTGGGCGATTAAGTTGCGGATTTTTTTGGAGATATTCATTACCTCAAAGATGCCGATTCGTCCTTTGTAGCCCATGCTTTGGCAATCAGGACAACCCTTTGGCTGATAGAGGGTTAAGTTTTCCGGCACTGGGAATTTATTCCGGATCACTTTTTTCATTTTTTCAATAACCTCTGGCGAAGCTTTTTCTGCTTGGCGGCATTTAGAACATAAAAGCCGAACCAGTTTTTGGTTAATCAAAAGGTTAAGCACGTCAGCCAGGTTTTGAGGGTCAGCGCCCATGTTTTCGAGTTGAGTAATGATTTCGGGCGTGGAGCCGGCATGGAGAGTAGAGAGGACAATATGGCCAGTGGTGGCGGCGCGGATCGTGATTTCGGCGGTTTCAGGATCGCGGATTTCACCAATCATGATCACGTCCGGGTCCTGGCGCAAGACTCCCCTTAAGCCTTTGGCAAAACCCAAACCCTTTTTTTCATTGATCTGAATTTGGGAGATCCCAGGCAGGCGGTATTCAATCGGGTCTTCCAAGGTCATAATTTTGATCTGAGGGCTTTTTTTGTAGTTTAGGAAAGCGTAGAGGGTGGTGGTTTTGCCTGAACCAGTGGCGCCGGTTAGGAGCACCATGCCTGATGGTTTTTCCAGATTATTTTTTACGATTTTTAGTTCTTTTTCTTTGATCCCTAGGTTTTGGATATTCAGAAGGTAGTCGCGTTCTAATCCTAAGAGCCGGAGAGTGATCGCTTCTCCATAATTAGTGGGCAGGGTCGAGACCCGGATATCCATTTCTATGTGGTTATGCCGAATCGTGAAACGGCCGTCTTGCGGTGTTTGGGTGATATTCAGTTTGAGTCCGGCTACAAGTTTTAAACGGGAAAGAATGCGGGGATAGACCTTGGCGGAGAAAGAAACTACCTCTTGCATTATCCCGTCAATCCTGAAGCGGAGGATGATTTCTTCCTTTTTGGGCTCTAGGTGGAGATCACTGGCGCGGGTCTTAATCGCATGGGCGACCAGGGCAAGAATAATTTCTTTTATCGGTTTGTTGATGATGCTGGTGCCAAGCTTGGGCCAGGTTTTAATTTCAGAGCCCGCTTTTTCAATCAACTCTTTGCTTATTTTGATTTCCTCCTCTCTTTTTTTCTTTTTGGATTCAAATTTTACGGTCAGAGGATAGAGAAAAATGCCGTGTTCAAAACTTGCTTCTGACATTAAATAAACAATGCATCTATCAAAATTCTTTTTTAAGTCTTTGATAGTTTTTTGGGCTCGTTGGTTATGGGGGTCATTAATCGCCACTCTTACTGTATTTTTCTCTCGGTGAAAGCAGATAATTTGCCCTTCTTGTGCTTTTTGTTTGGGGATTAAGGTCAGAGTGTCGTACTCAATGCTTAGTTTCTGTAGATTGATGTAGGGTGTTTGGGAGTCTTCGGCTAGATTTTTGATCCTTTTTTCTTCAAAGCTGATGCTTTTTTCCTCGATGGTTTGAAATAGTTCGGCCACATCCCTATCCTTTGCTTGTTGATTGTTTTGATTTTTGGACATTTATTTTCTCAAATGAAATTTGTTGTTTCTGATTGCATATTGATTGTACTATTTTTTGATAAAAATAAAAAGACCTTTTGGAAAACCAAAGGAGTCTTCTTGGGTTTAGGCGGGGATGAATTCTTCCAGTATTTCTAGTACCTCTTGTTCCAGTTCGGTGAGGGTTCCCTGCTTTGTGCTTAGCAGAATCAAATCATCCTGCGTTTTTTCTTCTTTAAATCCGTAAGCGGCCAACTTTTCTTTGAGGGATTGCAAATCAATATTTTTATTCAGCTTCTTAATTTCGAGGTAAATGAGGCTGGGCTTTTTTTCGGCAAGCAGAAAGATGATATCTGCTTTGATCGTGTTGTTTTTTAATTCATTGATAATCCGTTCAATGTCTTGAATTGTGCTTTCTGATTTTTCAAAATCCGCCTGGGAGAGTAAGGACCAGACAAGTTTTTGGTTTAAGTTGGTCTTAAGGCGAGCCAAGGTCCTGCCCCAGAGATGGAGGTTTGAGAGGGAGCGGGTTTTATAGAGGTTTTGGATAATGAGCTCTCTTTCGGCACCCAGCTCTATCAGCTTGGCCGCGGCGATGAATGTTTGGGGCGTGGTTTTAAGATTTTGGAAGTTGTTGGTTTTACTGATGATGCCGGTTAAAAGACAAGTGGCGATGTCCTCGGAAATAATTTCAGGATCAAGGCTCTTTAGGAAGGAAAAAAGGATTTCCGCGGTTGCCGAGGCGGTTATTTTTACAAGATTGATTTCACCAAAATTTTCATTACTTGAATGGCAATCAATATTAATCAGAGGAGACTCATAGAAGAGTTCGGCGTTTTCTTGGTAGAGCAGATTGAGGTTTTCTAAGGTAGGCGTGTTTAAGACCACAATTAGGTCGTATTTGGATTTTCCCTTTTTGATTTTGACATCGTGAGGCTCAAAATGACCCCTTTTGGGTGTAATGTGAATATTCAATTTGTCTTTTTTGATGTTGTATTTGAATTGGCCAACCTTGGCGTGACTGATATCCAGGGAGATGATAAAGTCTTTGGCTCCTTTGAGATTGGTTTGGATTTTTGAAAACCCGGGCAGAAATTCTAGATTTTTTGAGGAGGACCCGAGTTTAGCAACCGGTGTGGTTGTTTTGTCGAGTTTCTTAAGGGCAAGATGGAAAGCTAAAAGACTGGCAAGAGAATCTATGTCCTCGGAGCCGTCAGTGACCAACAGCGCTTCCTTGCTTTGTTTGATAATTTTTTTGATTTGTTCTTCCGGGGTCAACTCCATTTTATTTTGGCGCAATTTTAGATTATCAGTTTAATCTATCTTATCTTGCTTGTAGTGTCAATGTGTGGATAACGATTTAGTTTAAAGTTTAAGGTTCAAAGTGTAAAGTTATTGCTATATTGTTGAGTTTTGGATAAGATAGTAATGAAACAATGGATATCATTCAGTCAATAATTTTAGGGATTGTGCAGGGAGCAACTGAGTTCATCCCGGTTTCAAGTTCAGGACATTTGGTTTTGACCCGGGAATTTTTAGGTTGGGAGGATCCGGGGATTTCTTTTGATATTGCCCTGCATTGCGGCACGCTTTTTGCCCTGCTTTTTTATTTCCGAGAGCTCTGGCAAAGGATATTCAAAAAAGGCATAGGGGTTTTCCGTAAACGTTTGTTCTGGGGGATTATACTTGCTACATTACCAGTTGCCATTTTGGGTTATCTGGGACAGAGCTTTGTTATTAAGTATTTCCGCTCAAGTGTTCCTGTAGGAGTCTTCTTGATCATTGTCGGCATCATCTTTATTCTGACTGAAAAACTATATTCTCGCCGGGAAGCTGCTAAAAGCAAAGGTGTTTTATCTTTTACAGACTATATTTTGATCGGGATTGCTCAAAGCTTAGCTTTAATCCCCGGGGTATCCCGTTCAGGGATGACAATTGCAGCTGGTATGAGTCTTAAAATGAGCCGCTGCGAGTCAGCAGAGTTTGCTTTCTTGCTTGCGATTCCTGCTATTTTTGGTGCGGCAGTTTATGATTTTTTAACAAATTATCAGGCTTTGAGTATTAATTTTTTGCAGACAACCCTTGGTTTCTGCGTGGCTTTGATTTTCGGTTACCTCAGTCTCCGTTTTTTAATCAATTATTTAAAAAAGCATAGCTTGAATGTTTTTGCCTATTATCTTTTTGCTTTAGGTACTATTATTATTATTTTGAGGCTACTATGGTAAGTCAAACAGAACTTATTTCCAATTCAAACTTAAAAACCAAAGAAATAGGCAAGCTCTTTGGTCAGAGCCTCAAAGAAGGAGTGATCATTTCTTTAGTCGGGGATTTAGGCGGGGGCAAGACAACCTTTGTTCAGGGTTTAGGTATGGGTTTGGGAATCAGAGAGCGGATTACAAGCCCCAGCTTTGTCTTAATGAAGAGATACAAAGTGAACGCTCGAGAACCAATAAAATATCTCTGCCATATTGATTGTTATCGTTTAGAAAAAGCTCAAGATATTTTGGGAATAGGTTATCGGGAAATTATCAAAGAAAAGGATGCAGTGATAGTGATTGAATGGGCAAATCGAATTAAAAAATACTTGCCCAAAAAAAGAATTAAGATCAATTTTGAATTTATTGATCAGAATCAGAGAAAGATTCTTATTGCACCTTGTTAAACTCTAAACTACAAGTTAAATGGGAGGAGAAGCGGATGAGCAAAGAACGACAGAAAATTCCGGACTATTTTGGTATTATTAGTGGTTTTCGGCAAATGCTTATTCTTATGGGACTGATTATTTCCTATTATTGCTTGGAATGGATATTGGGGCCGATAGCAGGAGAAATAGCTTTGCTTTGCGTTGCTTTTGGCTTTTTTTTCATTTTTCGGAAATCGAAGAAGTGGATTCTAAAAGCTAATAAATCGGTTCAAGGAGAAGGTGATCAGGGAAGGAGAATACCTTTAAAGATCCTCAGATGGTTTAGATGGTTTTTTCTTATTGTGGCCATAGCACTTTTAGCTGGTGCTATTGTTTATGGCTATAGACATAACTTCTTTCTGAATTCAGGGCTATGAGGGAGGGATAGCCTTTTTTTATTTTAAAAAATCTTGATAAAATGCTATGATACAAAAAGAAAGGATATGCCTAAAAGTAATAAGAAAACATTAGTTTTAATTGATGCCAATGCCCTGATTCACCGCGGGTTTCATGCCTTGCCTGTCACAATGGCAACGAAAAAGGGTGAGATTGTGAACGCGGTTTATGGGTTTGCTTTGGTTTTCTTGAATGTTTTGGAGCGGTTAAAGCCGGATTATATTGCGGCTTGTTTTGATTTGGCCGCGCCTACTTTTCGACATAAGGCATCAGAAGCATATAAGGCAAAGAGAGTTAGGGGAGCAGACGAACTCTATGCCCAGATCCCGCGGGTTAAAGAGCTTTTGCGTGCTTTTAATATTCCGATTTTTGAAAAGAAAGGCTATGAGGCAGATGATTTAATCGGTACTTTAGCTAAAGAAAGCACGCGCAAGAGAAACATCAAAAGTATCATTGTGACCGGAGATTTAGACGCCCTGCAGCTTGTCAGCCCCAAGACCCGGGTCTATACTCTGCGCAAAGGAGTGAAGGATACAGTAACTTATGATTCGAAGATGGTTCTTAAGCGCTATGGCCTTAAGCCGCTCCAGCTTCCGGATTTCAAGGGTCTAGCCGGTGATGCTTCGGATAATATTCCTGGTGTTTACAAAGTAGGAGAGAAAACAGCGGCGCGGTTATTACAAGCTTTTGGCAGTTTGGAAAAATTGTATCAGTTTTTAGCAAAACACAAAAAGGAAGACAGGGTTAAGTACAAGGACTTAGAAATTAAGGGCAAGCTCTTAGAGAATTTAAGGAAGTACAAAAAAGATGCTTTCCTCTCTAAAAAACTAGGCACGATTGTGCTTGACGTGCCCGTTAAACTTGAGCTAGGTAAGTGCTTGCTTGCTGATTTTGATCGCAATAAGGTTATAAAATTGTTCCGTGAGCTGGAGTTCCAGAGTTTGATCAATAAGTTGCCGGAAAGCAAGCAGGGTAAGAGCTCCAAATTTTCTCTCAAGGCAGCAAAGTCGGGAGATTACACATTGATTCAGACAAACGAGAAGTTGAATAATTTAATTGTTCAACTCAAGAAAGCAAAAAAAGGATTTTCTCTTGATACAGAAACAACCAATAAAAAGCCGATGGAGGCTTCTTTGGTCGGCATCTCCCTGAGTTTGCGAAAGGGGCAGGCCTTTTACATTCCAATCCGTTATCAGGATCGCGAGATAAAATACGATGGCAAGAGCGCCTTAGAGCTTTTAAGACCAATCTTAGAAAATCAGGATTTGCCCAAAATAGGGCATAATATTAAATATGACTATATTGTTTTAGCCCAGGCAGGAGTGAAATTGGCGGGTATTTATTTTGATACGATGCTTGCTTCTTATCTGCTGTCACCAGGATCCAGAGCGCATTCTTTGGATGCTTTAAGTTTTACCCTTTTAGGATATGAAAAGATTAAGATCGAGGAGCTCATTGGTAAGGGCAAAAAACAAATTACGATGAATTTAGTTAGTTTGCCCCAAGTTTCTCAATATGCCTGCGAAGACGCGGATATGTGTTTAAGACTTGTGCCGATTTTGCTTCAGAAGCTTCAGAATGAGAAGCTTCTGAAGCTATTCTCTGAAGTGGAGATGCCTTTAGTTCCGATCTTGGGAGAGATGGAGATGAACGGAGTGAAGATTGATAAAGGCCATTTGAAGGGCTTGGACTTTGAGGTTTCGGTTAAAATTAGAGCTCTAGAAAAAAGAATTTACAACCAGGCAGGCCAGGAGTTTAACATTAATTCTACTTTAGAGTTAAAGGATATTCTTTTTGATAAATTAAACCTGCCAACGGTCGGGATCAAGAGGACAAAGACCGGTTATTCCACTGCCGCTTCTGAACTTGCGAAATTAAGGGAAATGCATCCGATTATTGATTTAATTTCCCAGTATCGGGAACTCTCCAAACTAAAATCAACCTATATTAGCGCCTTGCCTCGTTTGATTAACCCCAAGACCGGCAGGGTCCACACCAGTTTTAATCAGACAGTTACAGCGACCGGCCGTCTTTCTTCTTCCAAGCCTAATTTGCAGAACATTCCAATTAGGACAAAAGTTGGCAATCAGATCCGCGGGGCTTTTGTGCCGAAGCCAGGATACAAGCTGGTCGCTATAGATTACTCCCAGATTGATTTGCGGGTGGTTGCCCACCTATCCGAGGATTCGCAGTTGATTAAGGCGTTTTTGGATGACCAGGACATTCACGCTTCAACCGCAGCCAATATTTACGGGGTTAATCTTGAGGATGTTACCCCCAGGATGCGGAGAGTGGCCAAGACAGTGAATTTTGGTTTGATCTATGGCATGGGCGCTTTTGGTTTGGCCCAGAATTTAAAGATCAGCCGCGAGGAAGCCGAAGTGTTTATTGAGAATTACTTAGAAAAATATCCGGCTCTGGAGGACTATGTTCAAAAGATTCTCCGTTTTGCCAAAAAACACGGATTTGTCAAGACCCTGCTTGGCCGCAAGCGCCTGCTCCCGGAGATTAATTCTTCTCAAGCTCAAATCGTTGCTTCGGCGGAGAGAATGGCGATTAATATGCCAGCGCAAGGGATGACCGCCGACATTATGAAATTAGCAATGATTCAAGTAGATAAAAGATTAGAGAAAGATAAAGATGAATGCCGGATGCTTTTACAGGTGCATGACGACTTGCTTTTTGAGATTAAGAAAGAAAAAGTTCGTTTTTGGATCAAGAAGCTCAAAAAGATTATGGAAGGAGTTTACAAATTGCGAGTGCCTTTGAAGGTAGAAGTTTCCACAGGAAAGAACTGGGAAAAAATGAGAGAGTTCAAGGTTTGAAATTTTTTTATTAAAAAACTTATGGGGCCCCCAGCTCGAAACGAAGTTTTTGCGGGGTTCACCGTTTATGATACTTTTTTTATACGGCGAAGACACCTTCCGCTCACGGGAAAAGCTAAGACGGATCAGGAAGAAATTTAGAGAGTCTGATCAACAGAGTTTAAATCTTGCAGTTTTTGGGGAGGAGTTGGATTTTGCCAAGTTTAGAGAAGCGGTAAGTCAGGCTGCTTTTTTGGCGAAAGCGCGTTTGGTTATTGTGGAGAGTGTTTTTGGGAATAAGAAAGAAACCCAACGCAGGATCGTTGAATTTTTAAAAAAAGGCAAGGTTCCAGATTCAACGATTCTTGTTTTTTGGGAAAGAGGTGTGCCGGATCAACGGAGCCTCCTGTTTAAAACTCTGGTCAATTTGACAAAAAGTGAAGAGTTTAAGGCGCTTTCTCCTTGGCAGCTTGAGAGGTGGGTCAGAGAGGAGGTCAAAAAGAGAGAAGGTGTGATTTCCTCCGAGGCGACCCGCGAGTTGATTGTGAGAACAGGGAACGACCTGGCCCGAATCAGCAATGAAATTGACAAGCTCTTGGGTTACGCGGGCCGCGGCAGTATAGGGTTAGAGGCGGTTCGAGAACTGGTGAAGGCAAAGCTTGAGACCGATATTTTTAAATTGGTTGATGCCTTGTCTCGAAAGGATCGTAACCAGGCCTTGAAATTCATTCAGGATCAGATAGCCTCTGGCGCGGAAGAGCTTTATCTTTTGGCAATGATTGTTTATGCTTTTCGGAATCTGATTTTGGTTTCTGATTTGAAAAACAAGGGTTTCAGTCAGAATGCGATTGTTCGCGAATCCGGGCTTCACCCTTTTGTCGTTAAAAAGACTTTATCTTTCTCCCCCGGGTTTCAATTGTCGGATCTAAAAAAAATCTACTTAAAACTCCTCGACTTGGATACGAAAATAAAAACCGGCGTTCTTTCCGCCGATTTCGCGCTTTCAATGCTGGTTTTTGGCGTGACCGGTTAAATTATTTGATTTTGTTGTAAGCACGGGTCAGCCGCGATTTTTTGCGGTCTCTTGTGTTTTTTTTAATCACTCTTGCTTTTGCTGCCTTATCTAAGCTTTTTACTGCTTTAGCTAACATTTCTTTCGTTTTTTCCGGGCTTTTTTGGGCGGCAATAAGCTTGCGCGTATTTTTGATAACCTTCTTCAGATTATTTTTTAATGCGCGATTCTTGATTTGACGCTTCTTTGATTTTCTTAAATATTTTTTAGCTGCAGCTTTATTGGGCATTTTTGTGTATAAATTTTTAATTTTTAATTCTTAATTTTGGAAATTCTTTAGTGCTTTCATAATTTAGCACAATCCTTCTTATTTATCAATATCTGCTCTAATTCTATTAATCTGGTCTCTTAACCTCGCTGCTTTTTCAAACTCCAGATTTTGGGCGGCAAGAAGCATCTGGTTTTCCAGATTTTTAATTAAAAACAGGAGCTCAGCTTGAGGAATTTTTTTAAGATCCAAGACAGGTCTTTCCCCCTTTTTGATTTGCCTAACTGGCAGGAAGTCTTTGATTCGTTTTTTGATCCCGCGGGGAGTGATTTTATGTTTTTTATTGTAGGTAAGTTGGATTTTCCGGCGGCGGGAAACTTCTTTGATTGCCCGGCGCATTGAGAGGGTTTTGCTGTCCGCGTACATAATCACTCGGCCTTCAATGTGGCGGGCGGCTCGGCCCATGTTTTGAATCAACGCGGTTTCTGAACGCAAAAAACCTTCTTTGTCCGCGTCCAAGATTGCGACCAAAGAGACTTCGGGCAAATCTAAACCCTCGCGCAGAAGATTGATTCCGACCACAATGTCAAAGATCCCTTGGCGGAGTTTTTTCAAGATATCCAGTCGCTCTAGAGTGTCAATTTCTGAATGGAGATAATGGACTGCGCGTCCGGCATCTTTTAGATATTGAGCGAGTTCTTCCGCCATTCTTTTAGTCAGGGTGGTGACCAAGACCCGCTGTTTTTTCTTGATTCTTTTTTGAATTTCGTTCAAAAGATTATCAATTTGGTTTTTAGTGGGGCGGACTTCAATTTCAGGGTCAGGAAGGCCAGTCGGCCGGATCAGCTGTTGGACAACAGCCTGTGATTTCTGAAATTCATAGGGGCCGGGAGTAGCCGAAGTCAAGATTGCTTGATTAATTTTTTTTTCAAATTCAGGGAATCGCAAGGGCCGGTTATCAAGCGCTGATGGCAGACGAAAGCCAAAGTCAATCAATCTCTCTTTGCGCGAACGGTCGCCAAAATACATCCCGCGGATTTGAGGAATGGTCATATGCGACTCGTCAACAAAGAGCAGGAATTTTTTAGGAAAGAAATCAATTAAGGTTGAGGGCGGCTCACCGGGGAGGCGATTGTCTAAATAGCGGGAATAGTTCTCAATCCCTGTGCAGTAGCCGACTTCTTTGATCATCTCGAGGTCATAACGAGTCCGTTGCTCAATCCGTTCCTGTTCAAGGGGCTTATTTAGCTCTTTAAAATATCTGATCCGTTTTTTTAGTTCTTGATTTACTTTAGCAAAAAAGTTCTCCATGCCCAAAACAGGCGTGATCCAATGGCGGGCCGGAAAGATCTCAATCTCTTTTAACTTCTGAAGCGGCTTGCCGCTTAGACGATCCACCCAGGAAATTTTTTCGATTAGAGAGCCAAAGAATTCAACCCGGACAATCCGGGTGTCTTCGGAAGCCGGATTGATCTCCAAAGTGTCGCCGCGGACCCGAAAAGTGCCGCGATGAAAGTCAATATCATTGCGAGAATATCGGATTCGAATTAGTTCGCGCAGGAGATCATTGCGCCGCATCTTAAGGTTGAGTTTGAGAGTTACGGCCTGGTTTTTGTATTCTTTGGGTGAACCCAAACCATAGATGCAGGAAACCGAGGCAACAATAATTACATCGGACCGGGAGAGCAGGGCCGAAGTCGCGGCGTGCCGTAACTTATCAATCTCTTCATTGATTTGAGTTTCTTTTTTAATGTAGGTGTCGGTTTGGGGGATGTAGGCTTCGGGCTGGTAGTAGTCATAATAGGAAACAAAATAATGGACTGCCGCATCCGGGAAAAACTCTTGAAATTCCGAGGCCAATTGCGCGGCCAATGTTTTATTGTGGGAGATGACGAGCGTGGGCAGGCCAGTCTTCTCTATAATATTGGCCATGGTAAAAGTTTTGCCGCTGCCCGTGACTCCGAGCAGGGTTTGTTGTTTTAATCCTTTCTTTAAGCCGGCCGCCAGTTTCGCGATCGCCTGTGGCTGATCACCGGTTGGCCTGTAAGAAGATTTTAATTTGAATATTGACATAGACAGGTTAGGTATAATATGCTTTAATTCTTGATATGGCCCTTTTATTCTAGCATATAATTACTTGGGAATTTCCACAACAGCAGAGGAGGACAAGACTAAATAGACTTACTTGTTGAAGGTAGGTTTTTTTATTGCTTGAACCAGTTTTTTGGGTTAGAATTAACATAACGCCATATCCAAAATTCATTATTCAAGATTCATCATTCAAATCTATGCTTTCTTATTTAAAGGGCAAAATTAAAATCAAAACAGATCAATTTATTGTTTTAGAGGTTCATGGTATTGGCTATAAGGTTTTTGTGCCCCAAAATGTGGCAGAGAATCTCAATCAAGAAGGCGAAGAACAAGAGCTTTACATTTATCAATATGTTGCAGAAGACCGACAGGAGCTTTATGGCTTTCATCGTTTTTCGGATTTAGAATTCTTTGAGCTTTTGATTTCAGTATCGGGTATCGGGCCTAAATCTGCTTTGGGTGTGATGGCAATTGCTTCCACCAAAACTCTTCGCCAGGCAATTGTTTCTGAAGATACCAGTGTTTTTACTAAGGTTTCGGGGGTGGGTCAAAAAACCGCGGAAAGAGTCATTTTGGAGCTTAAAAATAAGCTTCCGGACGTGATTGGTTACCGGGTGAGCACTGAAAGCGGCGAGGCGATTGATGCCTTGGTCGAACTCGGTTATCCGCAGAAGCAGGCGCGGGAGGTCTTGGCTAAAGCGCCTAGTAACCTCACTTTGCTTGGCGAAAAGATTAAATGGGCTTTAAGGAATCTTTAGAAATAGATGAGTTTGATTCTCATAAACAGTGAAAAACGCCTGAACAATTTTATTGTTCAGTCTGGCCGAAGCAATTTCCTCCAATCTTGGGAGTGGGGTGAATTTCAAATGGGTTTAGGTAGAAAAATTTGGCGAATTGGCACAGTAAGGAAAAGAAAACTGATTGCTTCGGCATTAATTATCAAAAAGACTCTGCCTTTGGGCAGGTGTTATTTGTATTGTCCCCGCGGCCCGGCAATGAATTTCCAATTTCCCCGCCTACGCCAAAGGCGGACGAGCGGACAGGCAATTTCCCCGCCTACGCCAAAGGCGGACGAGCAGGCAGGCAATTTCCAAAAAGTGTGGAACGCGTTCTTGTCTAAGATAAGGGAAATTGGCAGAGAGGAGAAGGCGGTTTTTTTCCGTTTTGACTTCCCGGACGCGAGACTGCCAATTAAACCTAGTGGAGATTTTGTTCGAGCGCCGATTGATGTTCAGCCTCGGCACACTTTGATTGTAAATCTCCAAAAGGATCAGAATGATCTTTTGCAGGAGATGAAACCCAAAACACGTTATAATATCCGGCTTGCCAAACGCAAGGGCGTGCGCGTAAGACAGGGTTTAAAACCTAGGGATTTAAACAAGTTTTTAGAACTAATAGAGACAACTGCGAAGAGAGATAAATTCAGGGCGCATCCCGCTGATTACTATCGCAGGATGGTTGAAGTGTTGGGCAAAGGGGGATTATTGCGAATATTTTCGGCTGATTATCAAGGCAAGACTATTGCCGCGAATTTAATCCTCTTTTTTGGCAGATCGGCAACCTATTTGCACGGAGGGTCGGATAATCAGCATCGTAATGTGATGGCTCCCCATCTTTTGCAATGGGAGCAGATTTTAGAAGCTAAAAGGAGAGGTTGTCTTGAGTATGATTTTTGGGGAATCACAGCGCCTGCGGCGCAATTTCCAAAATGGGAAGGCATAACTCGTTTTAAAAAGGGATTTGGCGGCGAAGAGGTGGGTTATGCGGGGACCTACGATTTAGTGCTTAATCCTTTATGGTGTAGAATGTACAAAATTTTTCACAAGAAACATAGATGAAAGAACTGATTAAAAAATTTATTCCCAAATCCTGCCTGCTTTTTTATCATAAAATATTGGCCCTCCTCGCGGCCTGGCTTTATCGTTCCCCCTCACGCAAGTTGAAGGTGATTGGGGTTACTGGCACAAACGGCAAGACAACGGTTTGCCATCTGATTCGGGATGTCTTAGAGACAGCAGGCTTTAAAGTCGGCATGACTACTTCAATTTCATTCTGTGACGGAGAAAAAATATGGGAGAACAATACCAAACAGGGGATGCCAGGCCGTTTTCGTTTACGCAAGCTTTTGCGCGAGATGCTTCGGAATAAATGTGATTATGCGATTATTGAAACCACTTCTGAAGGGATCAAACAATTTCGGCATTACAAGATTGATTATAATCTGGCTGTGTTTACTAATCTCACTCGCGACCACATTGAAGCGCATGGCTCTTTTTTAAAGTATCGCATGGCAAAGGAGAAGTTATTTGAAGTGGTGAGCAAGAGAGAGGATGGGATTGCAGTGGTTAATCTTGATGATCAAAATGCGAAATATTTTTTGCAACCCAAGGCCTTCCGTGTTTATGGATACACCTTGAGAAGAGCTAAGGCCCGAACTCCTTTGACTTTGCTCTCTGCTGATTTAGTTAAATTGCACGCGGAAGGTTCAATCTTTTCAATTCAGGGCGTGAATTATTCCTTGGCTGTGCCGGGTCAGTATAATATCTCTAATGCCTTAGCCGCGTTTTGTGTCGGTTTATCTCAAGGGATTGTCCGGGAAAAGTTAGGACAAGCTTTAACTAATTATTCGGGCATTCCTGGCCGCATGGAAGAGATTAAGAATAAAAAAGGGATCCGGATTTTCGTGGACTATGCTCATACAGAGGACGCATTGGAGAATGTATACCAAACCTTGCAGAGGATCCCCCATCAAAAAATGATTGCTGTTTTGGGCGCAACCGGCGGCGGCCGGGATAAAAAAAAGCGGCCGATTTTAGGCCGGTTGGCGGCAGAGTATGCTGACTTGGTGATTATTACTAATGAGGATCCTTACGAGGAGGATCCAGAGAAGATTATTGCGGCAGTTTTCGCTGGAGTTTTAGCAGGCGGAAAGCAGGAGAATAAAAATTGTTGGCGCGTTTCAGCCCGGGCGGAGGCAATCAGACTGGCGGTTAAAAAAGCCGGATCAGGAGATGTTGTTATTATCACGGGCAAGGGATCTGAAAAAGTAATGGCGGTTCGCGATGGACTTGTTCCTTGGGATGATCGGGAGGAAGTGAAGAGAAACTTGTAGAAATTTCCAATTCCCAATTATCAATTTCCAGATAATTTCCAATGACCAATTTCTGAATATTTTTATTCGCCTCCGCAGCCACTAAGGGTGAACCTCGCTATAGGCGGGAAAACCATGGGCGCACGTCCATGGAGCTTCATTTGGATTTTAGTTTGGAAATTGAGCATTGAGCATTGATTGGAAATTGGAAATTGCAGAATTGGAAATTCAGGCACTAAGGCAGCACCCAATACAATAAAACTGTAAGCGCTCCTCCCAAGACAGCGCCCAAGACAACCTCCAGGGGTGTATGGCCAATATGTTCCTTTTGGTCGGCAAGGCCGTTTTTGAGGCCGTTGGGCAGTTGTTTGGTCAATTGGTTGATCGCTTTGGCATGGTTGTCCAAAGATTTTCTGATTCCCAGGGCATCGCGGAGGATTAAGATTGTAAAGACCATAGCGATACCAAAGGCTACAGTGAAAATCCCTTCGTAAAGCCCGACCAAGATGAGCACAGACAAGGAGAAGGCGGTATGGGTGCTGGGGATGCCGCCATAATCAAAGAGGAGGCTGAAGCTTCCTTTCTTGCCTTTGGCAATTTTAATCGCGAATTTGAGAATTTGGACAAGAAGGCCTACAGTCAAGGGGATAATAACGATTTTATACATAATTGAGTTTATTTGTTATCTATATTATAGTAGATAAACAATAAGTTAGCAATTATGTTTTTATTGATTGATACTTCTCAAAGAGAACAGATCAGGATTGCGCTTGTTAGACAGGGGCAGGAAATTTTAGACGAGCAGGTTCTGAAAATAAAGCAGGCTCATTCGGAAAAATTACTGCCTTTAATCGAAAAGATATTAGTCAGAAATAAATTAGCGCTCAAAAGACTTAAAGGCCTTTACGTGGCCAGGGGCCCAGGCTCTTTTACCGGCGTGCGCGTGGGCGTGGCCACTGCTAATGCCCTAGCTTATGCTTTGAATATTCCAGTCAAAGGAGTGAAATGCAAAGAGGGGACAGATTTTGTAAAGCTGGCCTTTCAGGGACCCAGAGGAGATAAATTTTTAGGAAGCACAATTCCTTATTACAGCGAAGCAGGAACTCCCAACACGAAAGCCGGCAACGGTATAAGTTGGAGCATCCCCTAACTTTAGTTATAGTCATGGGGACTTGAACAACCACTGAAAAAGATGAGATACATAGGTAACACCTTGACAGTAATTCTAGCTATGTTACACTAGAGTTATGGAAAATATATTGAGGCAAGACTGATAGTCTTTTGTCTTAAGAGGCTCGTTTTTGGTTGATCCAAAAGGAGATTTGTTTTATTTACTTTTTGTTTTTGAATTTTGCTTTTAAATAAAATTTTCGCCCTTCTAGGTTATATCTTATTGAATTAAAAGGGTGGCTAGAAATTTTCCCTATTTGCGAATTTTTTTCAATTTTTAAATAGGATTTGAAATTTATGGGAATCTCTAAACCGGTCAAAAAAAAGTCTTCCCAAGGATCTAATCGGGTGAATAGATTCTCCCCTCGCAGATATTTTTCTAAAAAACAGGAAGTGATCAAGCAGCCTAATTTGATTGAGATTCAAATTCATTCTTACGATTGGTTTATCAAAGAGGGTTTGAGGGAGTTGTTTGATGAGATTTCACCGATTTGCGATTATTCCAGCAAAGAGCTGGAATTATATTTCAAAAAGTATTATTTGGATGAACCTAAATACGATGAATTTACCGCCAAGGTGAGGAACACTACTTTTGAGGCCCCATTGCGCTGTCAGGTTGAATTGAGAAATAAAAAAACTAAAGAAATTAAAGAGCAAGAAATTTACCTCGGGGATTTTCCGTTAATGACACCACGAGGTACTTTTGTTATTAACGGAGTGGAAAGAGTAGTGGTTTCTCAATTGATCCGTTCGCCGGGCGTGTTCTTTACGGCTGAAAATAATCAGGGCCGTAAATTGTTTGGTGCTAAGGTAATTCCCAACCGAGGGGCTTGGCTTGAGTTTGAAACCGACAAACAGGGAGTGATTAATGTTAAAATTGATCGCAAGCGAAAAGTTCCAGTTACCGCGCTTTTACGCGCTTTTGGTTATGCGGATAACAAACAGCTTAGAGATTTATTTGACGATGTTGATGCCAACCCTGATCTCTCTTACATCAAGGTGACGATCAAAAAAGACCACTCCAGCAACCAAGACGAGGGCTTGAAAGAAGTCTATAAAAGGATTAGGCCAGGGGATTTGGCCACGGCTGATAATGCCCGCTCTTTGATTTACGCTATGTTTTTTAATTTTGATCGTTATGATTTTGGCAAAGTAGGTCGCTTTAAAATGAATAAAAGATTAGGGCTCAAAGTTCCGATGAACAAAAAGGGCCGTGTTTTACAACAAGAGGATTTGGTGGCTATCGTGCGCGAGATCATTCGACTGAACAATATCCAAGGCGAGCCGGATGATATTGACCACTTGGGCAATAGAAGAGTGCGGGCAGTAGGCGAACTGATTCAAAATAGATTCAGGGTGGGTTTGGCGCGCATGGAAAGGATCGTCCATGACCGGATGAGTACTCTGGATTTAACAGCGATCGCTCCCTCTCAATTGATCAATGCTCGACCAGTGATTGCAGCTGTCCGGGAATTTTTTATGTCTTCACAGCTCTCCCAATTTATGGACCAGACCAATCCTTTAGCTGAACTTGCTCATAAAAGGAGGTTGTCGGCAATGGGACCAGGCGGCCTGCATCGCAAGCGCGCAGGATTTGATGTCCGTGACGTCCATCGTTCACACTATGGTCGGATCTGCCCGATTGCTACTCCTGAAGGTCCTAACATCGGCCTGGTCGGACACCTTGCTAATTTCGCCTGTTTGAATGAATATGGCTTTATTGAGACTCCTTACCGCAAGGTGATCCACAAGGTTCCGAATCAGCCGGCGAAAACACGGGGTGAGATTGCGCGCGGCAATTACAAAAACAGAAGAGGAAAAATAATCGTAGGTGATAACGAGGAGATTAGCCCCATAGCGGCCTCTAAACTTGCCAAGGAAAAATTGAAAGAGATTACAGTGAAGCCCAGGGTGAGCAAGGAGATTGTTTACCTTGATGCTTTTGAAGAGGAGAGAATAATTACAGTACCCGCCACAGTAAAATTAGACGAAAAAGGTCATTTTTTGGAAGAACATATTCGCTGCCGCGTCCACGGGGAACCCACGATTCGTTCTTCGGAAAAGGCGGACTATGTGGATGTGTCCCCGCGTCAGATCATCAGCCTGGCCACGTCCTTGATTCCTTTTTTGGAACATGATGACGCGAGTAGGGCTCTGATGGGCAGTAATATGCAGCGTCAAGCCGTGTCTTGTATTGTACCCGAAGCACCTTTGGTCGGTACAGGAGCGGAGAAGGCGGCCGCTTTGTATTCGGGCCAGGCAGTAGTCGCGGAGAAGGCGGGCAAGGTGATTAAAGTATCTTCAAATCAGATTCAACTCTTGGCTTTAGATGGCGAGATTTTAAAATATAATCTTCTCAAATTTGCGCGTTCCAATGCTTCTACCTGTATGAATCAGCGCCCTCTTGTTGCAAAGGGTCAGCGAGTGAAAAAGGGCGACATTATTGCCGATGGTGCTTCCACCCACGAGGGAGAGTTGGCGCTGGGACAGAATTTACTAGTAGCTTTTATGGCCTGGGAAGGTGGTAATTTTGAGGACGCGATTTTGATTTCAGACCGGGTAGTCCAAACCGATCGTTACTCTTCTATTCATGTTGAGGATTTCTCTATGGATATGCGCGACACAAAGCTGGGGCCAGAAATGGTGACTCGGGATATCCCCAATGTAGGGGAAGAGCGCCTTAAAGATCTTGATGAAGAAGGAATTGTTCGGATTGGCGCCGACGTATCTTCGGGTGATATTTTAGTGGGCAAAGTAACCCTTAAAGGAGAAAGCGATTTAACCGCAGAGGAGAAGCTGCTCCGTGCTATTTTTGGAGAGGAAGCCCGCGATGTAAAGGACACCTCTCTTTATCTGCAGCACGGTGAGCACGGCAAGGTGGTTGATGTGAAGATATTTTCTCGCGAACAAGGCGACAAGTTGCCCACTGGCGTGATTAAGACGATCCAAGTGAGCGTGGCTAATTTGCGAAAGATTCAGGTTGGCGACAAGATGGCCGGCCGGCACGGTAATAAAGGGGTCATTTCCCGAATTGTTCCCCAGGAAGATATGCCGTTTTTGAAAGATGGGACACCGATGGACATTGTCCTTTCCCCCTTAGGCGTGGTTTCCAGAATGAATATTGGTCAAATCTTGGAGACCCACTTGGGTTGGGCAGCCAAAAGGCTAGGATACAAAGCGGCTAGTCCCGCTCTCAATGGGGTTAGTGAGGAAACTATCCGCGGCGAGCTTAAAGATGCGGGCCTGCCAGAAGACGGCAAGGTTGTTCTTTACGATGGTCGCAGAGGTTTGCCTTTTAATGAGAAGGTTACAGTTGGTATTATTTATATGATGAAGTTGAATCATTTGGTGGAGGATAAAATGCACCAACGTTCAATCGGCCCTTATTCTCTGGTTACCCAGCAACCCTTGGGAGGCAAGGCCCAGTTTGGAGGTCAGCGTTTTGGCGAGATGGAAGTTTGGGCTCTGGAGGCTTATGGTGCGGCTCATACCTTGCAGGAAATGTTGACAATAAAATCTGATGACGTTTTAGGCCGTTCAAAAACTTACGAGTCTATTATTAAAGGAGAGGAAATCTTGAAGCCCCATGTGCCAGAATCATTTAATGTCTTAGTTAAAGAATTGAAGGGGCTTTGTTTGGACGTGGAGTTAGTAGGGCAAGAACAGAAGCTAAATCGTAAGAGTTAAAAATTATATCTACCCGCCTCATTTAAGATTTGGTTTTAGCTTTTAGGTTTTAGCTTTTAACTTTTTTCAATGTATCTTCCCACGACTCATGCCGCCCTTGGTGTTTTAGGAGCTGTTCTTGCAAGAGCAGGTTCAGAGTATGTTTTGGATTATAAGATTGTGATTTGGGGGATGGTTTTTGGAGTACTGCCGGATCTTGATTACATCTATTACCTCATCCGTTGCGGGATCAGGCCGGTCGAATACAGCCATGAACACAGACAGGCGGTCACCCATAGTTTTTTTCCTCATCTGGCAGTAAGTACGATTTTATTCTTTGTCTGGGGGAGACCCGAAGCCCTGGTGTATTTGTTCGCTGTCTTAAGCCATCTAGTTTTAGACAGTGTACATCCGCCATGGGGGATTCGTTGGCTTTGGCCTGCCTCTGGAAATTTCTACAGCATAGGTTTTCGTTCTGGTTTTACAGCAATAGGCAAAAAAGAACTGGATAGATTTGTTAAGACAAGGGCGGATCGGGGCTGGGTCAGACGTTTTGTTAGATTAAATAATCCTTATTTCATCTTTGAGGCTTTAATTTTTTTAAGTTTCGTGAGTTTTCTTATTTACTTCTGTTTTTATTTATGAATTCATTTAAAGCAATCAAATTAAAACTTGCTTCTCCGGAAGAAATTTTGTCTTGGTCGCATGGTGAAGTGACCCGCCCGGAAACAATCAACTACCGCACGGGTAAACCCGAGAAAGACGGCCTTTTTTGCGAGAAAATATTCGGGCCGACAAAGGATTGGGAGTGTTATTGCGGTAAATATAAGCGGATACGTTACAAGGGAATTATTTGTGATAAGTGTGGCGTGGAGGTTACCCGTTCCATTGTCCGTCGCGAGAGGATGGGAAATATTTCTTTGGCCACGCCTGTTTCTCATATTTGGTTTTTGAGGGGGGTTCCTTCCAAGATTGGACTTCTTTTGAACCTGGGCGTTCAGAGTTTGGAAAAAGTGATCTACTTTGCTAACTACATTATCACTAAGGTTAATAAGGGGGCAAAGGAGGAGGTGAAACAGAGAATCGAGAAGGAATTCCAGGATAAGCAACGGGCGATTAACAAAACACACAAAGAGACAGTTAACTTAATTAAACAGAGGAAAGGCAAGGCCTTATCCAAAATAAAGAGTACAACTAAACGTAAAGGAATTCTAGACAAGTTTGATCGTAAAGTGATTAAAGCGCATCAACAAAAAGAGAAAGATCAGGAAAGACTTTCTCGCGCTCATGTTTTGGCCCAGAAGGAGCTTGCGGAGATCAAGCGGCTGGCTGTGATTTCCGAACTATTGTATCGAAATTTTTCCCTAAAATATGGAGAGGTCTTTGAGGCGAGCATCGGCGCAGGGGCAATTCGTCAGATTTTGGCCAAGATAGACCTAGGGAGGTTGAGCAAAAAATTAAGCCAAGAACTGCAGAATGCTTCTTCCACAGAAAAGAAACGGCTGAAGAAAAGAGTTTCTTTGGTTCAGGGCCTTCTGGTTGCTAAGATTCGTCCCGAATGGATGGTGTTAACAGAGCTTCCCATAATTCCCCCAGATCTTCGGCCAATGGTTCAATTAGACGGCGGTCGTTTTGCCGCGTCTGATCTTAATGATCTTTATCGTCGGATCATCAATCGCAATAATCGATTAAGAAGACTACAGGAATTGAACGCTCCAGAAGTCATTCAACGTAACGAAAAAAGGATGCTTCAGGAAGCGGTGGACTCTCTGATTGATAATGAGGCGCGGCGCGGCCGGGCAGCTTCCACAACGACTGGCCAGAGGCGAACCTTAAGGTCAGTGGCTGATATGCTTAAAGGCAAGCAGGGTCGATTTCGTCAGAATCTTTTGGGCAAAAGGGTGGACTACTCTGGGCGGAGTGTAATCGTGGTCGGTCCAAAATTAAAACTGCATCAATGCGGCATTCCAAAGAAAATGGCCTTGGAGCTTTTTAAACCTTTTGTGATTTCGAGATTAATTCAAGAGGAATATGCCCATAATGTACGTTCCGCAGGCAAGCTCTTAGAAGCCGCCACCGCCGAAGTTTGGGATATCTTAGAGGACGTGATTAAAGATCAGTATGTGCTTTTAAACAGGGCCCCGACCCTCCACCGTTTGAGCATCCAGGCTTTCAGGCCGGTTCTGATCGAGGGGAAGGCGATTCAGATTCATCCTATGGTTTGCGCCGCCTTTAACGCGGATTTTGATGGTGATCAGATGGCGGTTCATGTCCCCTTAACAGATATGGCCCGGAGAGAAGCAGAGAAAATAATGCTTTCCTCGCGGAATCTTTTGAAGCCAGCCACAGGCGAGCCAATTACTACAGCCTCAAAGGCGATCGTTTTAGGCTGTTACTATATGACCCGTTTGCGCAAAAAAGATCAGACTAAGATTAGGATTTTTTCGGATTCTAATGAAGCACTTTTGGCGTATGAGCTTCATGACATAGATATCCAGGGGCTGATCGAGGTCAGGGTTGGTTCGAGCAAGAGAATTAAGACTTGTGTGGGAAGGATTATTTTTAATCAGATTCTCCCCCACTCGTTACGTTTCCAGAATAAGGTGATGGATAAGAAGGAGCTCAAAGATTTAATTCATCTTTGTTTAAAAAAGCATGGTCGCAAGCGGGCCGTTAAATTGATTGATGACATTAAAGATATTGGATTTGAATACCTGACTCGCTCTGGACTTTCTTGGGGGATGGCTGATCTGGTAACCCCTTCCCAAAAAGAGGAGTTATTGGCGCAGGCGGATACTCAAGTAAGTCAGATCTACAGACAGTTTAAGGAAGGGCTTTTGACTGATGAAGAACGTTATGCAAAGGTTTTAGAGATTTGGACCAAGACTAAGGATTTGATTACCAAGTTTGCAACCAAAACCATAGATCAACACGGACCGCTTTATTCTATGCTCATCTCGGGAGCGAGAGGGAGCTGGAGCCAAGCGTCTCAACTTGTTGGGATGAAGGGTCTGGTCGCCAACCCAGCTGGCAAAACAATTGAGTTGCCAGTCAGGGATAGTTTTAAAGAAGGGTTTTCTGTTTTAGAGTACTTTATTTCCACGCATGGAACGAGGAAAGGAATGTCCGACACGGCCCTTCGGACCGCCACCGCCGGTTATTTGACCAGGAGGCTGGTGGACGTCTGCCAGGAAGTAGTAATCAAAGAAAAGGACTGCAAAGACAAGACAGGGATTCTGATTACGCGCGAGGAAACCGAGGAGATGGGGGAAACGATTGCTGGTCGAGTAACGGGACGCACTTCTTTAACCTCCCTTTCTGATCTCAAAACAGGTGGGATTGTGGTCAAGAAGGGAGATTTGATCAATGAAGAGCAGGCCCTCAAAATAGCTAAGATAGACCCAGACGAATTCCGAATCCGTTCCTCTCTGACCTGTAAAACTCCTAAGGGGATTTGTCAGAGATGTTATGGTTGGGATTTAGGACATAATAGATTGGTTCGATTAGGCGAGGCAGTAGGCATCATCGCCGCTCAATCTATCGGTGAGCCTGGCACTCAACTCACGATGCGTACTTTCCACACAGGAGGAGTAGCAGAGGGAGATATTATTCAGGGTCTGCCTCGGGTAGAGGAGCTTTTTGAGTGCCGAGCTGTAAAAAAGCCGGCGATCATGGCAGAGGTCGGCGGCATTGTTGACGTTGAAGAAACAGGGGACAAGAAAATTTTGAGAATATTCCCTCAAGATGTTATTGTCGATCGTTATCAGATCAAAGGCAAAAAAGTACAAATTGAAACCGGGGATCATGTCGAGGCCAAAGAGGTTTTAGCGGTATCTAACCAGTCACCCCACAAAGGACGTAAGATTAAAGCCAAGGCGGCAGGGTCGGTCCGGATCGAGGGGGAGGTGTTAAAAATTACCCGTGATCAGAGTCCAGAGCAGGAATATATACTTACTTCCAATACCCCTCTCTGGGTTCATAAGGGAGACATGGTCTCAAAAGGGGCTCAACTCACTGATGGTTATTTGGATTTGCGGAAGCTGTTTGAGATCACAAATGCTGAAACTGTGCAGAAGTATATTATCAGAGAAGTGCAACATATTTATTCTACTCAAGGCCAGGATATTAATGATAAACATATTGAGATTGTAACCCGGCAGATGTTTTCTAAAGTAAGAGTAGAGGAACTCGGTGATACCAAATTTATTCGGGAGTCGGTTGTTGACAAGGTTCACTTTGAACGGACCAATAAAGAGATAGAAAAACAAGGGAAGCAAAAAGCCAAAGGAGAACATCTTCTGCTTGGTATTACCAAAGCTTCTTTAAATACAGAGAGTTTTTTATCAGCCGCTTCCTTCCAGGAAACAGCGCGGGTCCTAATTGAGGCGGCAGTTATGAACAAAGAAGATAGACTGGAAGGACTAAAAGAGAACGTGATTATTGGTCATTTGATTCCAGCCGGTACGGGTTTTAGGGGGAAGATATGAAGATAGATACGAATTGTGCCAATCAGGATCAGGTCTTTTTAAGAATAATAAACAATAAATAAAAAATAGATATATTATGTTGGGGGCTCTCAGATCTCGTCGGGGGAGACCGCCGGGATCTAAAAATAAAAAAAGAGGTCGCCCAAGGAAAGAACAAACCGTGTTGCCCGCAATCCGTCAGAATTCAAGTGTACGTTTAAGTCCTAGGATGAGACGGGCAGTGTTTTTGGTTTGTTTATTTATTGCCGGTTTGATTGGCGTTTTGAGTATTGCCAATTTAGCAGGACCGGTTGGTCAGTATTATAAATTAATTTTGATCAATCTTTTTGGTTGGGCTTACTTTTTTATCCCCTTTGTGTTATTAGGCCTTTGTTATTTCGTCTTGAGGAGCAATAGATACAAGGTGCGTGTTTTAAATTATATTGGCTTGGTTTTATTTCTGCTGGGCTTTTTAACCCTGCTTCAACTGATTTTAGCGGCTGATCTGCGTTTCCAGGACATGAAGGGTTGTATTGGCGGCGGTTATTTAGGATTTGCAGTCGCGATGATGCTCCAGAGGGCTTTGGGCCTTTGGGGCAGTTTGGTTTTAGCTTTTGGCGTTTTTGTCTTGGGTTTTCTTCTGATGTTTAACATTTCTCTCCAAAAGATGGCCCAGACCACCAAAAAAGGACTGGACAAGGCCTCGGATTTCCGGTCTAAGCTGAAAGATACTTCTTCTCATGACATTAGGATTAAAGATATTGACGGCAAAGAAGAATTATTAAGCGAGAAAGGACTCCAGCGAAAGATAAGGCTTAAGAGAATTAAAGGGCGGCCCTGGATCAGTCTGCCCAGTGACGTTGAATTGACAACCACAAGCAAAAAAAGAGCTCGCCTAGTTGATGCGGGTTGGAATTTGCCTCCCTTGTCTCTTTTAAAGGAAGCGCGAGGCAAGCCGGTCTCTGGCAATATTCGCTTACGTTCTCAAATTATTGAAAAGACTTTAGCCGATTTTGGCATTGCGGTAGAAATGGATCAGGTTAATATCGGCCCAACCGTTACCCAATATACCCTAAAACCTGCTACCGGCGTTAAATTGCGGCAGATTACCACGCTCCAAAATGATCTTGCCATGGCTTTGGCTGCTCACCCGATTCGGATTGAGGCCCCAATCCCAGGCAAGTCTTTGGTCGGCATTGAAATTCCCAACCAGGAGGTTGCTTTGGTCCGTCTCAAAGAAATATTGGTTTCTAATCCGTTTCAGCAAATCAACTCCGATTTAAGAATCTGTTTGGGCAAGGATGTGGCCGGCCATTCGGTGGCGGCTGATTTGGAGAGGATGCCCCATCTTCTGATTAGCGGGGCGACAGGCTCGGGCAAGTCAGTATGTCTTAATAGCATTATTTTAAGTCTCCTTTATCAACGTTCGCCGCGCGAGCTTAAATTTATTTTGGTTGATCCCAAACGGGTGGAGATGACGAATTATAACAAGCTCCCCCATCTTTTAACACCAGTGGTCACGGAACCGAAAAAGACAGTCAATGCTTTGAAATGGGCAGTTAAGGAAATGGATAGGCGGTTTCAGATTCTATCTGAATCGGGTAAAAGAAATATAGGGGATTTCAATACCAAGTGTGATCTGCCAGAAAGATTACCCTATATTGTAATCATTATTGATGAATTGGCAGATTTAATGGCGGTAGCGGCCCGCGATGTGGAAGCGGCGATTGTCAGGCTTGCCCAAATGGCGCGAGCAACCGGTATTCATTTGGTGGTAGCGACTCAACGGCCATCAGTTGATGTGATTACGGGATTAATTAAAGCGAATATCACCGCCCGGGTCGCTTTTAATGTCGCAAGCCAGATTGATTCACGGACAATTCTTGATATCGCCGGCGCGGAAAAACTTTTGGGCAACGGCGATATGTTGTATATTTCCTCATCAGAATCAAAGCCCAAGAGAATCCAAGGAGCTCTGGTTTCAGATTCTGAAATTGAGGCAGTAGTGAAATTTTCAGGGCAACAGGAAAAGCCCGAGTTTAATAGCGAGGTTACAGAAAAGCAGGGGCGACTCACTTTTGGCGGTTTGCCTGTAGGAAAAGTAAGGGGTGAGGTTGACGATGAATTGTTTGAGGAGGCGCGGGAGCTTGTCATTAATGCGGGCAAGGCTTCGGCTTCGCTTTTGCAGAGACGTTTAAAAATTGGTTATGCGCGGGCAGCGCGTCTCTTAGATTACTTAGAAGAGCAAGGTATTGTTGGGCCCTCTGACGGCGCTAAGCCGCGAGAGATTTTGGTTAAGGGATTAGAGGCCCAAAGCGGAATAGTAGAGAGTAGAGGAGAGCGGCAGGGTTTGAGAGAGGATTTAGAAAAGATCAGAACTATTGAGGAGCAGGAGAAGAATAATCAGTATTAGAGATGTGAAGTTTTTTTGTTTCTTATTTCTTATTTTTTAATTTTTATTTATTTTTTGTTTTTTATTGAATAGTATTCCACGCTTTCTTTAAAATTTAAAAATAAGAAATAAAAAATCAATAAGAAACAAGCAAGAGGAAATAAAAAATTACCCCAAATTCTTTGGGGAAATTTTTTACCTTCAGTTTTCTGTTACTCATCCCAAGGAGCGTGTCTGCCGCGAATTGGCTTGTTTGATAAATTCTAAAAACAAAGGGTGAGGCCGCAGGGGGCGGGATTTAAACTCGGGATGAAACTGGGTTCCGACAAAGAAGGGATGGTCAGAAAGTTCAATGATTTCAACGAGGTTGCACTTGGGGTTGACCCCACTCACAACCAATCCTTTTTTAATAAGCCGGTCGCGGTATTTGTTGTTTAGTTCATAGCGGTGGCGGTGACGTTCGCGCACTTGCCTCTGCCTATATGCCTTTGCTGCGATGGTGTTCTTTTTCAGAAGACGGCAGGTGTAAGCGCCCAAGCGCTGGGTTTTGCCGTAACCTTTAATTTTCAAAAGGTCCTTTTGTTCTTCCATCAGGCAGATGACCGGATAGGGGGTTTTAGGGTTAATTTCCGTGGTGTGGGCATTGTTCATTCCGGCTAGATTGCGGGCAAATTCAATCGTGGCCAGCTGCATACCATAACAAAGTCCCAAATAAGGGATTTTTTGTTCGCGAACATACTGGATCGCGAGGATTTTTCCTCTTACTCCTCGTGATCCATACCCGCCCGGCACAATAATCCCGCCGTAGTTTTTCAATTCTTTTAGTTTTTTCTTATCTTTTTCATATTTTTCCGAGTTGATCCATTGGATATTTGGTTTGCAATCACAGGCCCAGGCAGCGTGTTTTACAGCCTCAATTACGGAAATATAGGAGTCCTTTAAGGTGAAGTCGCCGGTTTTAAAGTATTTGCCGACAATTCCGATTTTGACCTTCCCTTTGACTGTTTTGATTGTCTGAACCAATTTTTTCCAGTTGTTAAGATCCCCCTGCCTTGGTTTGAGTTTGAAGAGTTTGAGAATTTTCTTAGCGAATTTCTGTTGATTGAAGATAAGCGGCACCTCGTAGATTGAATCCAGGTCAGGGTTGGCAATGACATGGGCTTCGGGCACGCCGCAGAAGAGTGAAATTTTACTGATCCTCTTTTTGTCTAGTGGGAGGCTGGCCCGGCCGACAATAAAATCAGGCTGAATGCCGGCAGCGTTTAAGGTCCGGACAGAGTATTGCACCGGTTTGGTCTTCATCTCACCCACAGTCTTGGGCAGGGGAAGGTAAGAGACATGGATATGGGCGACGTTTTCCGGATCCGCTCTTTTCATCATTCGGTTTGCCTCCAAGAAGAGTACGCCCTGGTATTCACCGACCGTGCCGCCTAATTCAATAATTACAAACTCGGCGCGCGCCCGTCTTCCCGCTTTTTTAAATCTCCTGATGATTTCTTCTGGTATATGGGGCACTACTTCCACGTCTTCGCCCTCATATTCGAGGTTCCTTTCTTTTTTAATCACGGCTTGGTAGATTTGACCTGTGGTCAAGAAATTGGAGGTATTGAGGTTAGTATCCAAGAATCTCTCATAAGAGCCGATGTCCTGATCGGTTTCAATCCCATCTTCGGTCACAAAGACTTCGCCGTGTTCTGTGGGGCGGATTGTGCCGGCGTCAATGTTGACATACATTTCGCATTTAACATTAGTGACCCGGTAATCTTGGACCTGGAGGAGTTTGGCCACGGAAGCGGCGGTTATCCCTTTACCTAAACTTGAGATCACACCGCCAGAGATAAAGATGTATTTTGTTTTCATTTTGTAAGTGATAGTTTATTTTAGGAAAAAACACAAAAACCCTTGGTTTTTTGTTCTAGGGTTTTTTTTAACTCTAATGATTAAATTCTGATTATATTGTAACTATGCTAAATTTAAAAGTCAACCCTACTTTTTCATTTTCTATGGTTTCTTAAATAACAAATACCTGATATATTATATAAAGAGGGATGTGTGATGTAGGAATTTTAAACTTTTATGCCTGACTTCAATTCCAAAAAAATAAGAGGGGAGAGCTTTGGTGAGACTTTAAGAAAGAGAAGACTGGATTTGGGCTACAGCTTGAAGCAGGTGGCAGAGGTTTTACAAATTAGAAAGAACTACCTAGAGGCTTTAGAGGGAGAGGACTTGAAGTCTCTGCCTTCGTCAGTCTACGTCCAGGGATTCTTGAGACACTATGCGCGTTTTTTGAAATTAGATCAAGGAGCCATTCTTAAATCTTATCAGACAGAACGCACTATTTCAGATAACCTAGAGTCGAAGGCTGAATTGCCTTATCCAAACAAGGTTAAGCGGATTTCTCCTTTGGCTCTGAACCCTCGCTTGGTCAAGTTGAGCCTAATTGTTTTGGCTGTAGTGGCCTTTTTTATTTATCTTGGCTGGGAACTTTCCGGCTTTTCTGCCCCGCCTTCTCTGAAGATAATTTCGCCTCAAGACGATGAGAGAATTAATACTGATTTTGTGATGATTGTGGGACAGACAGATGAAGGAGCAGAAGTTTTGATTAATAGTCAGCCGGTTTTCATTGATCCTAAGGGGTATTTTAGGGAGCAGATTATTTTATCCGAAGGGCTTAATACTGTCGAAGTATTGGCTAAGAACAAGCTGGGCAGAGAGCGTAGGGAAGAGAGGAAAATTTTAGTTACTTTGTCACCCGACGTGTTTTCGGAAAGAAGTTCGGGCGCTCAAAAGAAACAAAAAGGTGAGAGCAGTGTTTTATCAGAAGAGATAGGGCTTCAAGTTGAAATTAAAAATAGCGCAACCTGGATCTCTGTGGATACTGATGAGGTCAATGCTTTTCAGGGCACAATGCTGCCTGGAACTTCACAGGATTTTTATGCCCAGAAAAAGATCAGTATTACTTCCGGTCAAGCAGGCAATACTTATATTATTTTTAATGGTGAAGACTTGGGTAATTTAGGAGAGCCTGGAGAGGTGGTGAGGGATGTTGAGTTTACAAGGGAGTTGGAGGTGGGAAATTTGAAGGAGGAGTGATTTGCTGATATCCTGCCTGCGCTTATGAGCTTCGGCAGGCAAACTTCAAATGATTTTAGTTTTGACGTTTGGCATTTATTTGTTTCTGGGTTATAAGCAAGCTTGAAATTCTTGTTCGGAAAAAGTGAAAAGGAATTTCACTTTCTCCTCACTGCGAATTATAAGCAAGCTTGAAATTCTTGCTCGAAGAAAATGCAAGTGGTTACTTGCTTTTCTTCTCACTACGAATTATAATATTCTGATAAGTCAATAAATAAAAAATATGACAAAAGAAATAACAGAGGATGGGAAATCTCAAGCCGTGGAGGCGGCGATCAGTCAGATCAAGGAAAGGTTTGGTGAAGGATCGATTATGCACCTTGGCGAGGCCAAGATTATGCAGGTCGAGTCGATCCCCACTGGTTCGGTTTCTTTAGATATCGCTCTTGGTATTGGCGGGGTGCCGCGCGGGAGGGTTCTTGAGATCTTCGGACCGGAAGCTTCCGGGAAGACTACCTTGGCCCAGCACATTGTGGCCGAGATTCAAAAGCGGCGAGGGGTGGCCGCTTTTGTTGATGCCGAGCACGCTTTGGATCCTGATTATGCGAAAATAATCGGTGTTAATGTGAACCAATTGTTGATTTCTCAACCCGACACAGGCGAGCAGGCATTGGAAATTGTTGAGACCCTAGTCCGCTCTAACGCGATTGATGTGATTGTGATTGATTCAGTGGCAGCTTTAACCCCCCGGGCCGAGATTGAGGGCGAGATGGGGGATGTTCATATGGGTTTGCAGGCCAGATTGATGAGTCAGGCTCTCCGCAAACTGACTGCCGTGATTGCCAAATCCAAGACCACGGTAATTTTTTTAAACCAGACACGGATGAAGATTGGTGTTTTTTTTGGCAATCCAGAAACGACCCCTGGCGGCAAGGCGTTGAAATTCTATGCTTCGGTCCGGATTGAGCTGCGCAGGTCTGCCCAGATTAAACAGGGTGATAAAATAATCGGCAACCGGGTTAAGGTCAAAGTGGTGAAGAACAAAGTGGCTCCTCCTTTTCAGACCTGCGAGTTTGATATTATGTATAACGAAGGGATTTCTTATACCGGAGATCTTTTGGATGTGGGGACGGCTTACCAGGTTGTAGACAGGAGTGGGTCTTGGTATCAATATGGAGATCAGAAATTAGGCCAAGGTAGAGAGGTAAGCAAGCGGTATTTAAGGGAAAACCCAAAGATAGCGCGCGAGATCGAGAAGAGGATTTGGCAGAAAGTAAAAGAAGAAGGAAAAGCCAAACAAGAGAAATTTGGTAAATAAAAAATAAATAACCACTTCTTCTGTCATTTATTTTAGGTTAATTAGAACAATTAGGTTAATTTTTTCCTATACTCTCTCTACATATTCCCCTGTTTTTGTGTTTATTTTTATCCGGTCTCCCTCTTTAATGAAAAGAGGCACTGTGACTTTCGCACCGGTTTCTAAAACAATTTGTTTACTGCCGCCTTGAGCTGTATTGCCTCGAATATTTGGTGGGGCCCTTTTAACCTCTAATGCTGTTTTGGGAGGGAGTTCAATATTGATTGGCTGATTATTGAAATTGATAATTTCAACTTCCATCCCTTCTTTCAAAAAATTTGTTTTGTTCCTCAAACTTTCTTTGTTGAAAGAGAACTGTTCATAACTTTTTTGATCCATAAAATGGAACCTGCTTCCCTCGCAATACAAAAATTGAGCCTTTGTTTTTGGAAGCTCAATTTTTGAGAATTTATTATTCCCCTTGAAGTTCTGTTTGATCACGTTGCCGGTTGCGAGATTCTTGAGTTTTGTCTGTCGAATAGCGCCGCCGCGTCCTAGCTTTACATGGCGAGATGAAAGCACCTGGTATGGTTCACCTTTATATTCAATTGTCGTGCCGATTTTAAGGTCGTTGATACCGAGCATTGTTTAACGTAAAGTAAATGGAAGGAGGGCGATAAAGCGGGCTTGTTTTACCGCTTTTTCTAATTGGCGCTGATGAGCAGAACAGGTGCCGGTTCGTTTTTTGGCCCTGATTTTGGCGTAGCTAGAAAGACACCCCTTGAGCAATTCAGGATTTTTGTAATTGATTATTTTATTAGGGTCAACGCAAAAGCGGCAGTATTTTTTGGGAGGCACGGATTTTAGTTCAAAGTTCAAAATTAAAAATTCAAAGTGACAAATTTCAATTTGTCATTGCGAGGAGCCCGTCCGAAGGACGAGGCGACGAAGCAATCTCATACAGAGCAGTATAGATGACAGCTCGCGCTGTCACTTTTAACTAGAACGGAATATCCTCAATACTAATCCCTTCGTTTTCTGTTTGTTCTCCCGAGGAAGCGGGGGCTGGTTTTTTTTTGTCTTCTTCTGGTTTGGTTTCTGCCTTGGTATCCACTGGCTCAACATTAATCGTGGGAATTTCTTCGGGAGGGCCTTGGGTCTTGAGTATAGCCTCTGCTGTCGGGGTTTGAGCTGGCTGGATTGGCGCGGTGGTCGGTCCCAGGTTTTTTCTGGATTCAGCCATTGCTTCGGGAGGCCTGCCGCCTGGAGGGGAGCCGAGCATAATCAGATCGCGAGCCACGATTTCGGTGCGATAACGTTTAATCCCATCTTGGCCTTCCCAGTCCCTGGTCTGGAGTCGGCCTTCGATATAGACTTTGTTTCCTTTTTTCAAGTACTGGCCGCAGATGTCAGCGAGTTTTCTCCAGGCCACAACATTGTGGTACTCAACAGCTTCTTGTCGCTGGCCCGCCTGATCAGTCCAGATGCGATTGGTTGCCACGCCGAAGTTAGCCACGGAATCTCCGGAAGGGACATTGCGCATTTCCGGGTCGCGGGTTAGATTGCCAATAACCATTACCTTATTTAGATCCATATTTTTCCTTTTTTAAAATTATTTTATCTATCAGGGTATTATAACCTGCGGAGGTTTCTAGGGCAAGGCTTTCTGAACCTCCAATCTCCAAGCTTAAAAATCATAGTTATTCTTTGAGAATTGAAATTTAGAGTTTTATTGGTGCTTACACCTTCGTCCCGAGGGCGTTCGACTGAGCTCAGCCGAACGCCTCAGGTCGAGGGAGATTGGAAATTATTTCACAACACTTCCTCTTTTAAGATCTTGTCTAATTTGTCATCTAAATCTTGCAAATCTGATTTTTTTGTTTTTGTGATTTTCTTTTCAGTTTTTTCCTCTTTGATTTTACTCTCTTTTTTTTCTGGTACTGTTGCCTTTTCTTTTTTCAGGGGTTTTGCTTTTGTTGTTCTGATTTCTTTTTCCCCTTTTTCAGTTTCTTGTTTTCTGGGAGGAATAAGTTTTTTGGGCTCTGCTTGAGTAATTAAGAATCTTAATAGCTTATTTATTGATTTAAGTTTTTGGTTCAGCTTTAAGACTTGGTTTTTTTTAAACTTAAACCAGGCTACGTGATAATAGCCTTGTCTATGGTGTTGGATCGGGTAGGAGAGCTCTCTTAACCCCCAGTATTCTTCTTTTTCAATTTCACCTCCGAGCTGTTTGATGATCTGATTGGTTTTCTTGATTTTTTCTTTTGCTTCTTTTTCTGATATTTTTGGAGAAAAAAGATACATCACTTCATAGTTTGGCATTGCTTGTTTTTAAGGTTTAATGATTTTACTATTTATATACTAACAAAGGCAGGGCGTAAAGGCAAGGTTAGTTTTTAGAGAGAAGTTCAGGTTTTAAATTTAAATTCGATCACATCGCCATCGCGGACAATATAGTCTTTGCCCTTGGTTTTGATTAAGCCCAAATCATGGGCCTTAACCCAAGAGCCGGCCACAATGAGTTCTTGCCAGTTGGCAACTTCGGCTTTGATAAAGCCCTGTTCAAAATCCGTGTGTACCCTGCCCGCGGCTTTTGGCGCGAGAATCCCAGAGGGCACGGGCCAGGCGCGGAGCTGTTTTGTACCTTTTATTGTATAGAAGGTGATTAAATCCAATATCTTAAAGCTGGATCGGATCAGTTTGTTGATACCGGTTTCCTTTAAATTTAATTCATCGCGGTATTCTTTTTGTTCTTTTGCTGGCAATTCAGAGATTTCTAATTCCAACCGAAGCGGCAGAGCGAGATCTATCTTTGGATTTTCTTCTGGCCTTCTATTTTCGTCACAGTTTAAAAGCTGGATTGTTGGCTTAGAGGTTAAGAGAGAGAGGCTGTGGATGATCCTCTCCTCTTCTTTGTTGAATTTTTTGTCCTTGATCAAATCTCTTTTTTTTAAATATTTTTCCAGTTTTTTTAAAAACTCCAGTTCTTTTATTTTTTCTTTGTCTTCGCCTGCCCTCCTGGTTTTTTCTATTCTTTTTTGGACAGCAGCCAAGTCAGCGAGGGCAAGTTCGGAATTGATAATTTTGATATCCCGTTCGGGGTTAATGTTTTTTTCCGTGTTTTGAATATTGGGATCAGAAAATCCGCGGACAACATGAATAATCGCGTCCACTTCCCGGATCCGGGCTAAGAATTGATTGCCCAAGCCCTCGCCTTTATGCGCATTACGAACCAGGCCGGCGATATCTGAAAATTCAACTTGGGCGGGCAGGACCCGGATCCCTGGAACGAGTTTAGCGATTTTTTTAAGCCGTGAGTCTGGCACCTTGACGACGCCGACATTGGGATCAATCGTGCAAAAAGGATAATTCGAAATAGCCACCTGTTTTTTGGTCAGGATCTGGAAAAGAGTAGATTTGCCCACATTGGGGAGGCCGATGATGCCGATCTGCATAATTTGTAAGATCAAAAATCAAATCCCTGCCTACCGGCAGGCAGGTCAAAATGCAAAATGTAAATGCAAAATGTAAAATTGTCAAATTCAAAAAGTTCCATTGCTTTCATTATAGAATATTGTCAAAAAATATAAAGGGAGTATAATGTTGAAGTATCATTAACCTTCAAAATGTATGAAAATAAATCCAGAGATTTTTCGCGGTTATGATCTACGAGGAGTTGTTGACCGCGATTTAAACCCTGAAATTGTAGAACATTTGGGCAAGGCCTACGGCACTTATCTGCGCAAAAAACGGATCAAAAGGGCGGTTATTGGTTATGACTGCCGGCTATCAAGCCCTGATTACAAGCAGGCAATGATCCGCGGTCTTGTCAAAACCGGCATTGACGTGATTGATATTGGTTTGACCCTGGCCGGCACTTTTTATTGGGCCCAGTATTATTTACGATCCCGAGGCGGAGTGATGGTTACGGCTTCTCATAATCCTCCAGAGTATAATGGTTTTAAGTTCGCGCTTGGCTATTCGCGGACAATGGTTACGGACGAAATTCAGGATTTGAGAAAATTAGCAGATGGAGGACAGTTTGTCAAGGCAAAGAAGAAAGGGACGGTTAGCAAGCGGGAGATCACTGCTGCTTATTTTGCTGATTTAGCAAAACGTTTTAAGAAGATTAAGAAATTCAGAGTGGTGATTGATCCAAGCAATACCACGGCCGGCGCTTTTATTCCCAAGCTTTTACGTAAAGTCGGCTGCACGGTGATTGAACAAAATTGCAGGATTGATGGTTCATTCCCTGTGGGCACCCCTGATCCAACCGAAAAAAAGGTAGCAGAGAGACTCTCTCGAGGGGTTCGAGAGAGAAAAGCAGACCTTGGTTTTTCTTATGATGCTGATGGCGATCGAATCGGTATTGTTGACGAGCAGGGGAATATTCTTTGGAATGATATCCTGGTTGCCTTGTTTGCGGCTGATGTCATTGATCAAAATCCAGGGGCCAAAATCGTTTTTAATACTCTATGCTCCAAAGTTGTGGAGGATGTAATTAAGGCAAAAAAGGGAAAGCCAATAATGTGGCGCACCGGACATTCTTTTATCAAAGCTCAAGCCCAGAAGATAAAGGCGAAGTTTGCCGGTGAGTTGTCGGGTCATTTCTTTTTCTTGGACAAGTTTTATGGCCATGATGACGGCGCCTATGCTACTTTGCGGGTGCTTGATTATCTTTCCCGCACCGGCCAGACTTTGGGTCAAGCGGTTGCTTCCTTTCCTAAGTACATTTCCAGCCCCGAGATCAAGGTCGGCTGTCCGGATTCAAAAAAAGTGAAGCTGATCGCAAAGATTGCGAAGGTTTTGAGAGGCGACTTTAAAGACGCAAAAGTCATTGATGATGACAAGCGGGCGGGCGACGGAGCAAGATTAGAAATGCCGGATTCGATGTTTGTGATTCGTTATTCTCAAAACGGGCCTTATCTTACGATTAAATTTGAAGCTAAGACTCAAGTAGAATATAACAGGTTGAAAAGATATATCAACAAGCTTCTGCATTCCTATCCCGAGGTTGATTGGAGTTTTGGCGTGAATGTGGAGAGTTTGAAATAGGGACGATTGTGGATGAATTCTCTTGACCAGTTTCCAGAGAGTATGATAAAGTATGATAGTATAATACTTTGTTATACTTTTTTTATTTTATGTCTCGTGAACGATTAACAATCACAATCAGCAAAAGATTAATCAAACTCCTCGATGATTCAATTGATGGGGCTAAAATCAGAAATCGCTCCCACGCGATTGAGTATCTGTTAAGCAGAGTCCTAGTCCCGAAGGTGAACCGCGCGGTTATCTTAGCCGGCGGTGAAGGAGTGAAGATGCGGCCTTTTACTTATGAAATGCCTAAATCCTTGATTCCAATCAAGGGGAGGCCTCTTTTGGAACACACGATTGAGCTTTTAAGCAAACACGAGATCCGGGAGATCATTTTAGTGATCGGCCATTTGGGCGACAAGATTCGCAATCACTTTGGCGATGGTTCGCGCTTTGGCGTGAAGATCACTTATGCTGACCAGGGTGAAGCTTTCAGAGGGACCGGCGGCGCTTTGAAAGCAACGAGCCACCTAGTTGGCGGGAAGCCTTTTTTGCTGGTCTATGGCGATGTTCTAGCAGACATTGATTTACATGACTTGATTGATTTTCATAAAAGCCATGGCAAAATTATGACCATGGCCTTAACCAGTGTAGAAGACTCCTCGATTTGGGGCGTGGTCCAACTGCACGGCACCCAGATTAGGGACTTTACCGAGAAACCAAAACCGAGCCGGAAATTGTCGCGGCTGATTAATGCCGGCATTTATGTGGTTGAGCCCAAAATCTTTGATTATTTTTTCAAGAAAAGAGTTTTTCGCCTCGAAGAGAATGTTTTCCCAAAATTGGCCCGCGAGGATCAGCTTTACGGTTATCCGTTTGAAGGCCAATGGTTTGACATCGGCACCCCCGAGATTTATGAGCGGGTTTTGAAGGAATGGAGAGGAATAAAATAGAATTTTCAATTTTCAAGTACCAATTTTCAATCAATTTTCAATGTTTTAATGATTTAATTTTAAAAAACAAAGAATAAGGTTTTGGTTTGAAATGTTTCAAGTCAAAATTTTGCTTTTTGGATTACATTTTTTTAGAGAAAATTCTCGATCTTTTTTTTGGAGGGAGGAACCATGGGTCAAACAAATAAGCTTCCGGACTATTGTATTGCGGGTGCCATAGGTAGGGCATGCTTACAATTGAAAGGTACTGGTTGTCCTGGTCATGATTTTTGTTACCGGGGAGATGAATGTAAAAAGAAAAGAAAGGAAAGGGGGACAATAGGCCATGGATCTGACACAGTTGATCAGTCACCAGTTTAGAGCCGGCTCAAGCAGCGCTTGCCAGAGAGTTTTTGGCTTTATGTGGCAATTCAGGGAGTGAGGGATTGGCCGCTGCCGCTGCTCTATGAATTAGTAATACCTTAGATTTGCTCTTTTTTGTAGGCCGATATATCTAATCGGCCTTTTTTTGTTTGATTTAAAAAAACCAAAACCAGAGAAAAATTTTAGTTTTTGCCCGTCTGCCGGCAGGCAGGGATTCAAGATTTTAGATTAAATCATCGTGCACCGATTTTCTTCCTAATCTCTTGCAGATTCGTTTTCGCCATTTCACGCGCTCGTTTCGCACCATCCCTTAAGATTTGTTCGACCTCTTCTGGTTTTTGTTTCAGATTTTCATAACGGATCCGGATATCACCTAGTTTGGCGGCAATGTTTTGAGCTAGAATTTTTTTGCATTCGACACAGCCTAATTTTCCGCTTTTACAGTCTTTTTCAATGGTTGTTGCGAGATCAGTGAGGGAAAAGATTTGATGTAAAGAATAGATATTACATTTTTCCGGGTGGCCCTTTGATCCTTTTTTGATTTTCTTGGGATCAGTAAAGGCTCCGGCCAGTTTTTTTTCTATGTTTTCTTGAGGTTCAAAGATGCCGATGTAATTATTTCTGCTTTTGCTCATTTTGTATTTTCCATCTAGGCCCACGATTCGCGGCGCTTTAGTCTTTAAGGTTTTGATTTCAGGAAAGGTGTCGCCGAATTTTTTATTGAATTTTCTGGCGACGAGGCGAGCAAATTCCAAATGAGGATCCTGATCTTGACCCACAGGCACAGCCTCGGCTTTGTAAACCAAGATATCCGCTGCCATTAAAACCGGGTAAGCTAAAAGACCGAGATTGAGATTCTCGGGAAATTGCTTCTTTTTTTCTTTATAAGTGGGCATTCTTTTGAGTAAAGGGATCTGGGTTAAGGTCCCTAAAATCCAGGCCAGTTCAGTCTGTTCGGGAATATAGGATTGCACAGCTAAAATAGATTTAGCAGGGTCAATGCCGCAGGCCAAGAGTTGAGTAGCCATTTCAAAAACGCCACGCCGCAAGTCTTTGGGTTTAAAGGGCGTGGTCAGGGCGTGGTAATCCACAATTTCGAAAATACATTGGTATTTATCTTGCAATTCCACCCAGTTTTTGACTGCGCCAAAATAATTGCCCAGATTAAGATCACCAGTTGGACGAATGCCGGAGAAGAGGGTCTTCATATAATTTTTAATTTCTAATTCTTAATTTTTAATCAATGTTTAATTTTCGAATAGATTTAATTTTCAAACAGTTTGAACATTTAGTCATTGGTTATTGAAAATTGATTGAAAATTGGTACTTGAAAATTGAAAATTGATTAGTAAACCCTTCGGCAAGCTCAGGGTGGTGAGCATAGTCGAACCATTAAGAATTAAAAATTAGTGCTGATTAGGCTTCAATCACCACTGGCAAAATCATTGGTCTTCTTTCGGTTTTCTTAAACAGGTATGCGCCGATTTCATTTCTTATCCGGGATTTGATATAGGCTGCATTAGCGCTCATATTTTTTCTGCCGGTTGGATTAACGATTCTTTTGACTTGGTTTTTGACTTCTTTTATTAGTTTATCAGATTCTTTCATATAAATAAAGCCGCGGGAAACAATATCCGGCTCGCTGATCAGGGCCCCGTTCTCTTTGTTGATCGTGACGATTACCACGAACATCCCGTCTTTCGCCATTTGCTGACGGTCCCGCAAGACCACCTGACCGACATCACCAACGCCCAGCCCATCAACCAGAACATATCCGGAAGGAGCTCTTTCTTTTTGGATCCGAGCGTTTTGCTTTTGGTCAATGCCTAAGATTTGTCCATTCTCCATAATAAAGATTTGTTCGTTTGTGAAACCAAGCTCTTTCGCGATCCAAGTGTGGTTAACGAGCATATGGTGTTCGCCGTGGATTGGGATGAAATATTTCGGCTTTAAGAGGGAAAGCATCAGCTTTAGGTCTTCTTTATGTCCGTGTCCGCCTGTGTGGATGTCCATGATTTTTTCATAAAATACCCGTGCTCCTTGTCGGAAAAGATTGTCCATCATATTGTAGATAGAACGTTCATTGCCCGGTATTGGCGAAGAGGAGAGCAGGATAGTATCTCCTTTCTTGATTTTGATTTCTCTGTGTTCATTGCGGCTCATTCGGGCTAAAGCAGAGGCCTCTTGGCCTTGGCTGCCGGTTGCCACGATCGCCACCTTGTTCGGGGCAAGGTTTTTCGCTTGACGTAGACTGACAATGGTATTAGGCGGGATTTTGAGATAATTAAGATCGACAGCGATTTTAATACTCTTCTCCAGAGAGAGGCCGGAAAAAGCAATTTTGCGGCCGCTTGAGTAAGCAGAGTTAATTGCTTGCTGGACGCGGCTGATCAAGGAAGAGAAAGTGGCCATAATGATTCGCCCTTTCGCTGTTTCAAAGATCCGGCGCAGAGTCCGGCCGATCTTTTTTTCCGAGATAGAATGACCCTCTTTTTCTGCGCTGGTTGAGTCGCACATCGCGACCAAGACCCCTTGTCCTCCCAGTTTTGCGATCCGAGAGAAGTCACTCGGTTTTTCGTCAACCGGGGTGTAGTCAAACTTAAAGTCGCCGGTTGTAACGCAAAGCCCGACTGGTGTATAGATCGCAATCCCTACTCCATCAGGGATATTGTGGTTGACCCGAAAGAATTCGAGCTCAAAGTCGCCGATCCGGATGTTGTCATTAACCGTAAAGGTGTTCAGCTTGGATTTGTTATTCATCTTGAATTCAGAGAGCCGGTCGCGCAGAAACGCCATAGTCAGGGGCGTACCGTAAAGATAAGGATTTCCTAATTTTTCTAAGAGATAGGGGACAGCACCAATGTGATCTAAATGGCCGTGGGTAAAGACTACGCCCCGGATGTTTTTCCGCCTTTTTACAAGATAAGAAATATCAGGGATCACATAATCAATTCCCAGCATTTCTTCGTTAGGAAACATCAGGCCCATATCCACAATCAAAATATCATTGCCGTATTCAAACACAGTCATATTCCTGCCCACTTCTTCTAAGCCTCCCAAGGGGATTATTTTCAAAAGTTTTTTTTCTTTTGGTTTTGGCTGCTTTTGCTTGACTTTTATTTTTTTGGGAGGACTAGTGGTTTTAGGTTTGCTTTTTCGAGGAGCGATTTCTAGAGTAGGGATTGGTTTGGTTTTGAATTTTGGTCTTTTTGTTTTGGACATATTTTGTAAGCTAAGAGCTAAAAGTGTAAAGCTAAAAGTTAGAAATTTAAAAAACTTTTAATTTTAGACTCAACTTTTAACTTTGCATTTTTAACTTTGAACTGAATCTGTGCCGGAGGTGGGATTCGAACCCACAAGCCATTTTGTGGCACGCGGCCCTGAACCGCGCATGTTTTCCAGTTTCATCACTCCGGCCAATTGGGAGCATTATTTTTAACATAAAATTTGAGCGGAAGCAACGCCTTTTATTTTTTATTATTTTTTTAAAACAATGGAACAATAAAATAATGAAATGATTTTTGTTTTTATCTTAATCCTCTTTTTTAACCCATTTCCTTTCCTGTTCAATGTACCAGTCTGACAGCCCGGCGAATCTTTCATGGGGGAACACGACTTCCTGGGCCTTGATCCCTTTGATTTTTTTAGTGATGCCGTAAAGATAATGAGGGGTGTAAAGAGGGATTACGGGTGTTTCTTGGCTGATGATTTCTTCCAGCGCCTTGTATTTTTCTTTTCTCTCTTCTGGATTTAAGGTCCTGATTTCTTCTAAGATTTTGTCAGCCTCTTGATTTTCAAAGCAGGCGATATTGAGCCCTGGGTCTTTGATTTGAGAGGAATGCCAGAAAATGTAAGGGTCGGGGTTGTGGACCAGGATCTCTCCGTAGAGCAGGGCTTCGAAATTGCGCGGCCTGATGTATTCCTGTTGGATTTTGGCAGTGTTGTAAGATTCAGTGACTAATTCGATCCCCGCTTGTTTGTATTTTGCTTTTAAAATTTCCGCGGTTTTTAAGTATTCGGGCCAATCAGTAGTGACCAAGGTCAAGCTTAGTCGTTCTGCGGCTTTAGTATAGATGCCGTCTTCTTCATCTTTTGTCCATTCTTGGGCTTCTAACAATTCCTCTGCCTTGAGAGGATCGAATTCTCTTGTGGCAAGTTCATCATCTTTGCTAAGGAGCAGAGGGGAATAGATTATTTTGCCGTTGCCAAAGATCGCTTGCTCTAGGATTTCTGTTTTTGGCGTAGCGTACTCCAGAGCTTGTCTGATATATTGATTTTCTAAAAGTTCGTTTTGGTTTTGGTTTAAGAAAATAGAGTAGGCGTGGGGCAGTTCTAGTGAATAAATCTCCAGGTATTCGCCGCCGTTTAGTCTGTCCTTCTTTTCTTTTGGGATATAGGAAAGACCGTCTACCTGCCTTGCTTTTAGGTCGGAGAGCAGGCTCTCAAAATCAGGATAAAATTGGAAGCTGATTTTTTCCAAAAAAGGAGATTTGCCGTAATAATGAGGATTGGGTTTTAAGGAATAAGATTCAATATTGCCCTCTTTATTTTTTTTAAGCTTGTGAAACTGCCAGGGTCCGGACCCGATCGGTTTTAGGTTGTATTCAGCCAGGGCGGCATTAGCTGACGGAATGGTTTCCCAGATGTGCATTGGCAGGATGCCGAAATTTAAGTTAGAGAGAAAAGGGGAATAGGGTTCTTTTAAGACAAACTTCAATGTTCTCTCGTCAATTTGATCCATCTTTACGCCCAAGAAAACCGAGCGCAGAGGACTTTTAAAATCTGGGTCTTGAATCCGATGCACGGTGAAGATGATGTCATCGGTGGCTAATGGCTCGCCGTCCTGCCAAAAGAGGTTGGGTTTCAGGGTGAATCGGTAAGTTTTTTTATCTTCAGAAATTTCGTACTCCGAAGCTAAGTCCAGAGCCAGTTCTTGATTTTGATCGTATTTGACAAGACCTGAGAAAATGAGGCTGGATAGGTCCAGATCGATATCATTGGTTTGGGCCAGGGCTGGATTGATGTACTTGGGCTGGCCGACCATTCCTTCTGTGTATTGGCCGCCGACCTTCGGGACTAGCTCTGAATGCTTGAGATAATAGATTTGAATCCAGAAGATTAGGCTGACAATAATAATGCCGGCAAGGGTGAAAATCAGAATTCGTTCCCAGGTGGTTAAGGTGCGGGGGAGATTGGCGATTTGTTTTAATTTGGGAATCTTGAGTTTTTTTGATTCTTCTCGAGAAAAAAACTGAGTCCGCTGGGAGCGGATTTTTTTTAAGCCATCAAGGGATTTTTTAAAAGGTGGCTTCATTGTTCTTTTTTCAAAATAGTTCTTTGATTCCTGTTGCTTCTAAAACATTTTAGATCAACACATTAACTAAGGCTAAAGCCAGGAATACGATCGATAGAACTACCGTCGCTTTGAAAATGAATTTTTCCGCTCCCCGTTTGGTGCGATAGACATTGCCGTCGCCGCCAAATGTACTGCCCAGTCCCATGCCGCGCGCTTGCAATAAAATAGCGCCTGAAAGTAAAACAGCTAAAATAATCTGGACGATTTTAAGTATTTGTGACATAATTTAGGGTATTCTTAGAAGAGGAGAGAATCAGTAGTATCAGTAGTAAGGATAGCATTTTGAAGGCCGGGAGTCAATAAGTTGGAATCATGAATTATGCCACCAATTCCGGGTGGTCATCCAGTACGGGTGAAATTATGAATTATGAATGATTCTCAATTCAAGATTTACTATTTGCTCTTTTTATCAATAATCCGTTTCAGGCTCACTACAGAACGGCCTGAAACTTTCATCCGCTTTTTTCTTTTGGCTTCTCGTTTTTTGATTTTGTGTTTAAGTTTTCTTTCCATACAGGAGTGATTTGAATGTCAAAGGTGATGATAATGTCTGATATACCTAAAGGTGCGGAAGAGGCGCTTTGGGAATTTTGGTTCATCCCCCACCTAAGAGTTCGTTCCATGTGTGGAGAGGTAGGGCTTGAACTTTTAGTTGGGGAAGTTTCTCATGAGAGCCCCGGAGAGGATCACGAATCCCTTGACGAAGAATTGATGGAAGCTCTTTCGATTGTGGGTGACCGGTAGCTAATACGCTGTCGGTTTTTTTAACCTATTTTTTACTCTTTGCGCTATTTTTTTGTCTAACACTTTTTCAAGGTCGGTTATTCTTGCTTTTTTGATGTTTTCGATTGAGCCGAATTCTTGAAGAAGCACTTGTTTTCTTTTTGGGCCAATGCCTGGGATCTGATCGAGCTTGGAAGCAATTGTTGCTTTTTTGCGCAGTTTGCGGTGATAGCTGATTGCAAAACGGTGGGCTTCATCGCGGATTTGTTTTAGAAGCATTAAGGACCTGGAATCATCTGGCAGAGTAATCGCTTTCTTCTTTTTTGGAAAGTAGATCTCTTCCAGTTTTTTAGCGAGAGCGCGTACAGGTATTTTAAGATTATATTTCTTGATTGCTTTGAGAGCAGTATTAAGCTGGGCTTTGCCTCCGTCAATCACAATAAGATCGGGCTTTGGCCATCCCTCTCTTTGTTTTCTAAATCGCCTTTCTAAAATTTCTTGGATCATCGCGACATCATTCGCGCCTTTGACGGTTTTAATTTTAAAGCGGCGGTAGTCAGATTTTGATGGTTTCCCATTATAGAACACAATCATCGAGCCGGTTGCTTGCTTTCCTTGGATATTGGAAACATCATAGGCCTCAATCCGGTAGGGGATCCCGAGAAGTTTTAAGTCGCCTTTTAGTTTAGCTCCGAGAGTTTCTTGATAGAGGTTAAGCTTGCCTCCTTGGATATTTTGTAAGAATTCTTTAATACTTTTTTTGCTCATCGCCTGAATCTTTTCTAAAGCAAACAATCGGTTGCGGTAAAATGTTGCTTTTTCATAATTTTGCTCTTGACTTGATTCAAGCATTCTCTTCTTGCTTTCTCTTGTTATTTTTTTATGCTTCCCGCGTAGGAATTCTTGGATGCTTTTGATAATTTCCTGATAATCTTCTTTTTTGATTTTATGAACACAAGGCGCAGGACAGAGTTCAATGTGATAGAAAAGACAGGTCTTCTTTGGTAGATTTTTACAGGAACGATAGGGAAAGATTTTGCGCAGAATTTTTAAGGTCTGTTTGGCAGCAAAGGAGGAAAGATAAGGACCAAAGAGTTTCCCTGAGAATTTGTCCTTTTCTTTCTCGCGCAGAATAAAAATCAGGGGGAACTCTTCGCGGGTTAGGGCGATATAGGCGTGGGATTTGTCGTCTCTACCAATGATATTGTAATCTGGCCTGTATTTTTTAATCAGACTGTATTCTAAAAACAAGGCCTCGGTTTCGTCTATGACCACGATGTGCTCGATTTTTTTAATCTTGGCGAGCATCTGCTTTTTATCCGGGGCAAGGTTATTTCTTTCGCGAAAATAGGAAGAGACCCGTTTTTTTAGGTCCTTGGCTTTGCCAACATAAATAACGTGATTTTTAAAATCACGGAAGATATAGACACCGGGTTTTTTTGGCAACTCTGCTATTTGTTTTTTCATAATTTAAAGAGTATACTTAAGATTAGACGCCTGATTGTCCTGCGGTCTGTAGCTAGCTTTTTCGTTCTTTCATAATAACAGGTTGCGGTCTATCTCGAAAGGGGATGAGATCGATGCGAAAGAAATGGAGCTACCTACTTATAGTTTTAGTGGTTTGTTGTTTATCGTGTGCGACGGTTGTCCCCAAGAAGCTCGAACAAGAGCCTGTCAAGATGACATTTTCCCCTAAGGCAGAATACCGCAGATTGCTTGCTGAAAAGCAGGAAGGGAGTATTCGTTTCAGGATATTTCTCTGTGGCGAACTCCGTGACTTTGATCAAGAGTTTTTTCTGTGGTATTGGTTTAGCTGCACAGTGGAAAATGTGGGAGAAGAAAAGATCGTTGTTCGGCCTCCTATGCCGCGGGGTGCGGTGGTTATGGATCTGACCATAGACGACGGCAAAACAGTCTCTCTTTTTCTTTACTCTGGAGTCATTTGCTACCTGGATCCGGTTGAGTTAATGCCTGGTTCAGGTATTGTCGTGGATAAGATCGCACCTTGGCTTCTGGAGTGGGGGCCTTTGGGGATCTTTGAAAAGCCCCGAGAGTATGTACTTGAATATAGGTACACTTACCATTACGATCCGTGGGGGCCGGAAAGTGAGAGGAGTTACAAGAGCTTGAAGGGAACAACATCAGGAAGATCATTCTTCCCAGAATGGGTGGATCATGTTTGCCCTTGTTTTGATGTTGAGTTCCCCGTGGTTACTATTTACCAGCAGGGGGAAAAGTTCATCCCAGAGCGCTTTGGCATCTATATTATTGATGTTGAAGAATAGGCCTTTTGCTGGTTTGTCCCTGAATCTTCACCGCCGGTGTCTTTACCTGCGGTTTTTTTTGATAAAAACTGTGATTGTGTTAAAGTTAGTAATCGTTTTTAGTTTTACTTAGAAGTATATATTTGTTCATTTTCTAGTTCAAACCTTTATTTCGATTTGAGAGGAGTGATTAGAATGTTCGTGCTTATAGGACTCATTATTATTGGTATTGGAGTTATAGTAACGATTATTTCAACAATCAAGGGAAAGGTAAGTCGTCGCTGGCTTAAATCTAATCTTGTGTTGAATGTACTTCTGTTGGTCCTTATTTTTGGAACACTTCTTGCTCGTGAGCGAGGAAGGTATGAATTCAAAGATTTTGATTTAGTATGTCAGGCTAGTCATCAGGGTTCGGTTTTCGGCTGGACTTATAGCGACGGAGAAGAAAGTAAAGACTTTTTGCCTTTCGGTCCTTTGGATTGCAGTGAGACAGAGGTTTTACGTTCTGCCGATGTTGAAGCAGAGCCTCATTTGATCGCGGGAGGGTCTATTGTTTGCCAGGCTTTGTCTTACGATGATACGGTCGTGGGCTGGTTTGAGAAGGGCAGTGACAGGAGAATGGTTCCTTATCTTTTGCCCTGTATGTTCTTCCGTGGTGGAAAGGATGGCAAGTTAACCTTTAGCAAAGGAGAGGCTAAGCTTCAAATAAGTTGTTTGGATAATGGTTTTGGAAAAGGAAAAAGGTATCAAATTGAGATCAAGAGTGTTCGCTAAAGTTTTACCCGGGATTTTTATTCTATGATCACGGGTTTTTTTATTTAAACCATTTTGCCTGCCAGCCGAAGCTTATGAGGCGAAGGTTGGACTTTTAACTTTTCACGATGTATAATTAGAAAGTTAATTTTTTGACAAAATCAAAAAGGAAATGCCAAAAGAAATTCTGATCCGCGGGGCGCGGGTCCATAATTTAAAGAACATTGATCTTAAGATCCCGCGAGACAAACTGGTTGTGATCACTGGTCTTTCTGGTTCTGGGAAGTCTTCTTTGGCTTTTGACACGATTTATGCTGAAGGGCAAAGGCGGTATGTCGAGAGTCTCTCTGCTTATGCCCGGCAGTTTTTGGGATTGATGGACAAGCCGGATGTGGATCAGATTGAAGGGTTGTCGCCCGCGATCTCGATTGACCAAAGGTCAGCTTCTTCTAATCCCCGTTCGACCGTGGGCACGATCACGGAAATTTATGACTATCTAAGACTGCTATTCGCGCGAGTGGGCAGACCGCATTGCTCGAAGTGCGGTAAGCCGGTTTCAGCTCAGACCGTAAGCCAAATCACGGATAAAATCCTTTCGGTTCGCAAAGGGACCAAGGTGGTCATTCTAGCGCCAATGGTTCGCGATCAGAAAGGCGAACACAAAAGAGAGATTGCCGAGATTCAGAAAGCGGGTTTTGTTCGGGTGCGTCTGGATGGGACAATTATGGATGTAGAGGAAGCCTTAGAGACTGCGATTAATCGACGGAGGAGACACAACTTGGATGTGGTTGTTGATCGGTTGATCTTAGAGAAAAACAAAGAAGAGCGGGAGCGGCTTGTTGATTCTCTGGAGACTGCTTTGGATTTGGGCAATGGCTTGGTGATTATCAATCAGCCTGATGCCAAAAAGGACGTTCTTTTTTCGGAACACTTTGCTTGTCCGGATTGCGATATTAGCCTGCCGGCTTTGGAGCCGCGCAATTTTTCTTTTAATTCTCCGCACGGCGCCTGTCCTGAATGCACGGGTTTGGGCACCAAGCTTGAGATTGATCAGAAGCTGATTATTCCGAATAAAAAGCTCTCGGTGCGCGAAGGAGCGATCCGGCCTTGGGCGCGGGCCGTTTCGGCTGGCGGCTGGTATATCCAGATGCTGGAATCAGTAGCCAGTCACTATGGCTTCTCTTTAGATCTTGCTGTAAATAAATTAAAACAGGACGATCTCAATATCATTCTTTACGGTACCAAAGGCGAGCGAGTGCCCACTACTTATCGTAAAGAGTATAGGCATTTTGAGGCAAAGATTCCTTTTGAGGGCGTGATCCCGAATCTGGAGCGCAGGTACAAAGAGACCCAGTCTGACTATATCCGGCGCGAGATTGAAAAGTATATGCGGATCTATCCCTGCCCGACCTGCCAGGGCGCCCGCCTCAAACTCGAGATTTTAGCTGTCACTGTAGGAGAGAGATCAATTATTGATATTGTCAGGATGAACATTGCCGAAACCTCTGATTTCTTTAAGGATTTGAGTAAGTCTTTAACCCCTAAAGAAAGGATAATTGCGAAGCAGATCCTAAAAGAGATCAGAGAACGGCTTTCTTTTTTGCAGAATGTGGGTCTGCCTTATTTAACCCTAGACCGCTCCGCTTCTTCTCTGGCCGGGGGCGAGGCCCAGAGGATCAGACTGGCGACTCAGATTGGTTCTTCACTTTCTGGCGTTCTCTATATTTTAGATGAACCTTCAATCGGTTTACATCAGAGGGATAACCTGCGGCTCCTTGCTACCTTGAAGCAGTTAAGGGATCGGGGTAATACCGTGATTGTGGTTGAACATGATGAAGAAACGATCTTGAATGCCGACCACATTATTGATATCGGACCAGGGGCAGGCAAACACGGCGGCGAGATCGTGACCCAAGGTTCGCCTGCACAGGTTAAGAATTGCAAAAAGTCCTTAACCGGCCAGTATCTAGCCCACAGATTGGAAATTCCTCTACCTCAACACTATCGTCGCGGCAATAGCCGCAAGGTTTCGATTAAAGGAGCAAGAGAGCACAACTTGAAGAATATTGATGTTGAGATTCCTTTGGCCAAATTCGTTTGCATCACCGGTGTTTCTGGTTCAGGCAAGTCCACTTTGATGGATGATATCTTGGCGCGGGCCTTGGCCCAAAAGTTTTATCGCGCAAAAAGACTGCCGGGAAAACACAGACGGATCACGGGTTTTTCTTATTTAGATAAAGTGATTACGATTGACCAGTCGCCGATCGGCCGGACGCCCCGTTCCAACCCAGCTACTTATACCGGCGTTTTTACTCCGATCCGCGAACTTTACGCCAAAGCCCCGGAAGCCAAGATCCGCGGCTATCGGGCGGGCCGGTTCAGTTTTAATGTTAAAGGCGGGCGCTGCGAGGCCTGCCGCGGCGAGGGCTTGGTCAGGATTGAAATGCAGTTTCTGCCTGATGTTTATGTGGAGTGTGAGGAGTGCCAAGGCAGCCGTTACAACAAGGCGGCTTTGGAGATTTATTGTAAAGGGAAGAACATCGCGCAGGTTTTGGAAATGACCGTGGAAGAGGCCTTGCAGTTTTTTTACAATATTCCGATTGTTCGTCAAAAATTTCAAATATTAAGTGAGGTCGGATTGGGTTATCTCCGCTTGGGGCAGCCCGCGCCTACCCTGTCTGGCGGCGAGGCGCAGAGAGTCAAATTAGCCACTGAACTTTCGCGCCGGGCCACAGGCAAGACCCTCTACATTTTAGACGAGCCCACAACCGGTCTCCATTTTGATGATGTGAAGAGACTCTTAGGGGTCCTGAATCAATTAGTGGATAAAAAGAATACGGTTTTGGTGATTGAACACAATCTGGATGTGATTAAATCCGCGGATTGGATTATTGATTTGGGGCCGGAAGGAGGAGAGGCCGGAGGGGAGATTGTGGCACAGGGCACGCCGCGGCAGATGGCGAGAGTGAAGAAGAGTTATACGGGGCAGTTTTTGAAAAAATATTTTTAACATCTCAAATCTCAAAAGTCAAAAATGCCTCGCCTACCGGGAGGCAGGCAAATTAAATCCCTGCCTGCCTGCCGGCAGGTTAAAAATATTTTTGACTTTCCCTCGACCTGAGGCTCGAGACTCGAAGGTTGATCTACATTTTTGAGATTTGACTTTTGACTTTTGACTTTTTATAACCGAGGAGATCCAACTCTAAGAAAGAGTATTTTATATACTCTCCACTACTTCAACCTTCAAGGTAAGCCCTTGACTTTATTTGAGTGTTGGCGCAATCTTTTTTGGGCGGGCAAGGGAAGGCCTGTGATAGATTTGTTAGCGCTCCAGAGGGTTTTGGAAAAGATGCCAGGGGTGGAAACGGGGAGGGGATTTTACTTTTTAAAAGGCGACCTGGGTTTGGTTAAAAAAAGATTAGATTTTCACAATTTTTCCCAGCCCAAATGGAAGCGGGCGAGAAGAGTAACGCGGCTTTTAGCTTTATTGCCTTTTGTCCGGATGATAGGGGTCTGCAATACAGTCGCTTTTAATACTGCTAACCGCGAGAGTGATATTGATCTCTTGATTATTGTCAGGACAGGCAGAATGTGGACAGCCAGATTTTTGGTAACCTCTTTAGTTTCTTTTTTGGGTTTGCGGCGGCATAAAGACAAGATCGCTGACCGTCTCTGCCTCTCTTTTTATTTAGCTGATTCCCATTTGGATCTTCAGAAGGTTGCTTTGAAAGACAAGGGTGAGATCCGTGATCCTTATTTGGCTCATTGGTTATCACAGGTCAGTCCGATTTACGATGATGGTGTTGCTTTAGAATTTTTTCGTCAGAACAAAAAACTCCTCTCGTCTTTGCCTTTTTATGTCCGATATTCCGGCGTGCCGCGGAGAATCGTGAAGCCTTTGATCCTTGGCGAGATTGCCAAGAGATTGCAGGAAATGTTGTTAGGTCACAGATTGGGAGATCTGATCGAGGCGGCTTTAAAAAAAATCCAGATTTCCAAGATGTCGCGCAACACTAAAAGTGCTGCCCAAGAGGATAATACCAAGGTTATTATTTCTGACGAGATTCTCAAATTTCACGAAAAAGATCTGCGTGAATATTACCACGATACTCTTGCCAAAAGATTTGGTTTGGTGTAGTATAGAATACTTGGAATTTATTAGTATTGGCACTCTTGACAAGAGTCTGCTAAGAGAATATAATATAAGTCCGAAGTAAAATTTTTTAATTAAAAAAGCAAAATTATGAAAATTCAACCCCTAGAAGACAAAGTAGTAATCAAGCCTTTAAGCGAAGATGAAACAACTAAATCAGGGATTGTTTTGCCTGATACAGCGGAAAAAGAGAAGCCGGAAAAAGGCACGGTTTTGGCTGTCGGACCGGGCAAACTTTTGGATAATGGCAAACGGGCAGAGATGAGTGTTAAGCGCGGTGATACGGTCCTTTTTACTAAATACAGCCCAAATGAAATCAAGATTGACGATAAAGAAGTTTTAGTTATCTCTGAATCTGACATTTTAGCAATTATTAAATAACCCGTAACCCTTGCTGCTTATAACTTGTCGTCTCCGGGATTAACCCTTCCGGTTACAAGTTACAAGCTACAAGTTACAAGCTACACATGGCTAAACAAATTAAATTTGATGAAAAAGCGCGCCAGGCTTTAAAGTGCGGCGTGGACAAGCTGGCAAACACAGTCAAGGTGACTTTGGGGCCCAAGGGCCGCAATGTGGTTTTGGATAAGGGCTTTGGCAGTCCGACGATTACCAATGACGGTGTGACCATTGCTAAAGAAATTGAACTTCCCGACAAACTTGAGAACATCGGCGCCGAACTTGTGAAACAAGTGGCGGAAAAGACTAATGATGCGGCAGGCGACGGCACCACGACAGCGACCCTGCTTGCTCAAAAAATGATAGAAGCAGGATTGCGCAACATCACGGCCGGCGCAAACCCAATCGCGATTAAGAGAGGGATGGATCGGGCGGTTGATGCTGTGGTCGCTGGTCTCCAGAAAGATTCAAAACAAATTAAATCCAAAGAAGAGATTGCCCAAGTGGCCACGATTTCAGCCCAGGACCCAAAAGTTGGAGAGTTGATTTCTGATGTGATGGAAGAGGTGGGTCAGGACGGCGTGATTACGGTTGAGGAATCCAAGGCCTTTGGTTTGGAAAAAGAAACAGTAGAAGGGATGCAGTTTGATAAGGGCTATGTCTCTCCTTATATGGTGACCAATGCGGACAAAATGGAAGCGGTTTTAGAAGATCCCTATATTTTGATCACCGACAAAAAGGTGTCAGCGGTCAATGAGGTTTTGCCTCTTTTAGAGAAGCTTTCCCAAGCCGGCAAGAAAGACCTTGTGATTATTGCGGAAGAAATTGAAGGTGAAGCACTGGCAACCTTTGTCGTTAACAAACTCCGCGGCACCTTTAATGCTTTGGCCGTGAAAGCGCCGGGTTTTGGTGATTCACGAAAAGAGATGCTGGAGGACATCGCGGTTTTAACCGGTGGCAAGGTAATTTCTGAAGATGTTGGTTTGAAGTTAGAAAACGTCGAGGTATCTGATTTAGGCCAGGCGCGTAAAGTGATTGTAACTAAAGAGGATACAACGATTGTTGAGGGCAAGGGCAAGCAACAGGCAATCCGTGATCGGATTGCCCAGATCAGGATTGAAATTGATCAAGCTGATTCTGATTATGATAAAGAAAAACTGCAAGAACGTTTAGCCCGGCTTTCCGGCGGGGTTGGCGTGATCAAGGTTGGCGCGGCCACGGAAACCGAACTGGAAGAGAAAAAGCACCGGGTTGAGGACGCGGTTGAGGCAACTAAGGCTGCAATCGAGGAAGGGGTTGTTGTTGGCGGCGGTGTGGCTTTGATCCGGACCATGCCTGCGCTGAAACGTTTGATGAGAGGATTGCGCGGTGATGAAAAAACCGGAGCCAAGATTCTTTATCAGGCTTTAGTTGAACCCTTAAAACAGATTGCCCAGAATGCAGGTCGGGAAGGAGCAGTGATTGTAGATGCAGTGAAAAAAGCAAAAGGCAGTACTGGCTACAATGCAGAGACCCATAAGTTTGAGAACTTGATTCAGTCCGGGATTGTTGATCCGGCCAAGGTAACTCGCTCTGCGCTCCAGAATGCCGCTTCAATCGCTGGTATGTTCCTAACCACCGAGGCAGTGGTAACTGATTTGCCGGAAAAAGAAGACAAGATTCCAGGCCCAGCAATGCCGCCAGGCGCGGGCATGGGGATGTAAGTGAACCCCACAAAATCTGCGATTTTCCGGGGGCCCCAAATATACCCCACAAATAAAACCAAGAAAACTTAAAATATTCAAAAAACTCCGGGTATTTGACCCGGGGTTTTTTATTACTAAATTATTCAATGAACGGATTAGCGGATCGCGGATTTTTTGTTTGTTTTTTCTTGTTTTGCCCGAGAATCAGTGTTAGAATGTTTTAACGAAGGGAATTGAGATAAATATGATCGATTTAAACAAAAAGAAGATTCTAGTGACCGGCGCTTATGGTTTTTTAGGCCGGCATTTGGTTAAAAATCTTTTGGAGAAAAGAAAAGTACCAAGAAGAAATCTTACTCTGCCCCATTATCCAGGGTGTGATTTGCGCGAGATGGAGAATTGTCAGAGGGTGGTCCAGGGTCAAGACATTGTGATCCATCTGGCAGCCAAAGTTGGCGGGATTGGTTTGAATCAGAGAATTCCCGGTGAGATGTTTTACGATAATGAAATCATGGGCGTTCAACTGATGGAAGCAGCAAGGCAGGCCGGGGCCCAGAAATTTGTCGCCCTTGGCACGATCTGCTGTTATCCTAAGTTTACACCCCTGCCTTTTCGCGAAGAGGATTTGTGGCAGGGGTATCCTGAAGAGACCAATGCGCCCTATGCTTTGGCGAAGAAGATGCTTTTAGTCCAAGCCCAAGCCTATCGCAAGCAGTATGGTTTTAATGCGATTTTCTTAATACCGGTCAATCTCTATGGCCCGGGTGATAAATTTGATCCCCGGTTTTCACATGTGATTCCAGCCCTGATCCGCAAGATTAGCGAAGCAAAAGAAAAGCACAAAAAACAGATTCGGGTTTGGGGCACAGGCAAAGCTACCCGCGAGTTTCTTTATGTGGAAGACGCGGCAGAAGGGATCCTGCTTGCCACTGAACTATATAATAAACCTGAACCTGTGAACTTGGGTTCGGGCAAAGAAATTTCAATTAAGGATTTAGTTGGTTTATTAACCAAGATTATGGATTATGAAGGGAAGATCTATTGGGATCGTTCTAAACCTGATGGCCAGCCCAAACGGCGAGTGGCAACAGAGAAGGCGCAAAAGGAGTTTGGCTTCAAAGCGAAAACTAATTTTACAACCGGGCTTAAGAAGACGATTACTTAGCGGGAGAGTTATCAGAAATAAACCCCAAAAAATCATCAGGTTTTCCCTAGGACCCCAAAGGGAAAATAAATATGTCTAAACCCAAGAAAACAAAAATACTAGTCACTGGCGCAGGCGGGTTTATTGGTCATCACCTGGTCCGTTTTTTAAAAAAGAAAAGATATTGGGTGAGAGGGGTGGATCTTAAATATCCTGAATTTTCACCAAAAAACGAAGCAGATCAGTTTTTGCTTTTAGATTTGCGAGATCCCTCAAATTGCATTAAGGCAACCAAAGGTATGAGTAAGGTTTATTCCCTCGCCGCCAACATGGGGGGAATTGGTTTTATCAGCAGTGTTAAGGCCGAGGTAATGCGCGACAATGTTCTGATCAATGCTCATATCGCGGAAGCTTGCTATCGCAATAGTGTAAAGAGATTATTTTTTTCTTCTTCCGCCTGTGTCTATCCTGTTTCCAAACAGACAAATTCAAAAGTGATCGCCTTGAGAGAAAAAGACGCTTATCCGGCTGATCCGGATAATGAATACGGCTGGGAAAAATTATTTTCCGAAAGAATCTATCAAAACTATTATCAAGATCGGGGTTTGGATATCCGAATTGCCCGTTTTCATAATATCTTTGGTCCCGAAGGGACTTTTGAAGGCGGCCGGGAGAAAGCGCCAGCCGCTCTCTGCCGCAAGGCGGCAAAAGCCCAGCCAGGTGGGGTAATTGAGATTTGGGGTGATGGCCGTCAGACCCGATCCTTTTGCTATATTGATGATTGTTTGGAAGGGATTTATCGGTTGATGAATTCGAGTTGTCGTCAGCCTTTGAATGTTGGCTCTGACCGTCTCGTGACAATCAACAGGTTAGTTGATATAATTATCGGAATTTCGGGAAAAAAGTTAAAAAAGAAATATCTTACAAACAAGCCCCAAGGCGTGCGCGGACGTAATTCAGATAATAGATTGTGTAAAAGGATTTTAGACTGGAGCCCGCAGATTTCCCTAGAAGAGGGATTGCGCCGGAATTATCAATGGATCGCAGATCAGATTAGGTCTTAACCTGTATTATAAAATGCAAGTATTTTTATCCGGAGCCCACAACCGACCATCAGGAGGGACCAAGGTGATTAATCAGACTGCCCGGTTGTTTTCGGAGAAAGGGCATAGGGCTTGCGTTGTGATTCCAGGCAAACCTTATCGGGCGCATTTTATTTCTGACCCGGCAGAGATAATCGGTTTTTCCGATATGGTTTCTCGCTGCAAACGAGAAGATATTATTATTGATGGCTGGCCGCTCAAAGAATCATGGGAAGCGACAAAAAAAGCAAAAGCAGAACGAAAGGTTTTTTGGCAGCAGGGCGCCTCGATTCCAATTGGTTGGAATTTTGTCGGTCCCAAAGTCTTTGCTCCTAATAGTATCTACACCCATCACTGGAACGTGAGCCGCGCCTGCCGGGATTATCTCCAAGACAAATACAATCTTTCTAAAATAGATATTGTTCATCCCTTTTTTGATACCCCAGGCTTAAATAAATATGTCAACAAAAGGCAGATCAGGGAAAGGAGAGGCATTCTTTGTTTGGCTGCAAGGGGTTCTTCCGTCCTCCCTTATATCTTAAGAGCATTTTCTGCTAGGACGAAAATTACTGTGATTCACGGTCGTTATCATGAAGAAGAGTTTTTTAGGGAGCTTCTCTGTCATAAGTTTTTTGTTTCTTTGGATCAGGGAATAGGCAATCCGCCTTTTTGGCTTAAACTAAAGAGGAGAGCCCTGTTTTTAGTTAGCGCGGAGGAAAGGTATAAGAATTTTTGGCTCGTGCCAAGGGGCCGGATCTTGGGCTTTCCGATGCCGCCAGCTGAAGCTGCGCGGTGTGGCGCTGTCGTGATCGGTTTTGCGATGGGCGGGGGCTTGGAATGGATGAACAAAAAGAATTGTTTTTTAGCAAAAGACAAGAATTTAAAATCGCTTTTGTTGAATATCAGAAGAGCTTTGAATACCAGTGAAGAAGAGTTGCAAGCTGTTGCAAAAAGGGGTTTCCGGGCCACCAATAAATTTACCAAAGCGCATACCTGGCAGCAGATATGTTCTTCTTTGGGGCTATGAGATTAAATCGAAAGAAAGCAGTTAAAACAATAGTTGATTTTTTAATCAAAGAATTCCGAAAGAGAAATAAGACAAAGGCCGTGGTTGGGATTTCTGGCGGATTAGACTCTGGGCTTACTGCTTTCTTGTGCCAAAGAGCGGGCTTAGACCTGTATGCCGCGATTTTGCCTTATCAAAAAAGGGGATTGCGGGACAGCAAGAGAGTGTGTTCTTTTTTGAATTTGGGCAGAAACCGAGTGGTGGTTTTAGATCTTGGCCCTTGGATTGATTTGCAGACTAAAACCTTACAAGATTTGATTAAGCTGGACCGGGTTGATCAAGGCAATCTCGCGGCCAGGCAAAGAATGGCGGTTCAGTATGCGGTTGCCAGATCGTTAGGCGGTTTGGTCGTCGGTACCGAGAACTTGAGCGAATATTATCTGGGTTATTTTACTCTGCACGGTGACAGCGCTTGTGATTTGAACCCGCTCGCCTGTCTTTTTAAAACCGAGGCGATTGCCCTGGCCAAGGATTTAGGCTTGCCCAAATGGCTTTTCAGCAAAACACCCTCTGCCAATCTTTGGCCGGGTCAGAGCGACGAGAAAGAACTGGGTTTTAGTTACAAAAAAGCAGACCCAATTATTTATCTTTATAAAGTAAAGAGAATAGCGCCCTCTCTGATAGTCAAAAAATATGGTTTCAAAGAAAGCCTAGTTTTAGAAGTGATAGAGAGGATAAAACTTACGAATTATAAGCGCAAGAGACTCCCGCGGCCAAATTTATGAGTGAGATTTTAGAAGTCGAAAGATTTTGGGACAACCGCCCTTGTAATATCCGCCACTCAAAAAAGCCGGTCGGCAGCCGCGTCTATTTTGACGAGGTAGAAAGACGTAAATATTTTATTGAGCCCCATATCCCATCTTTTGCTCAATTTAAAAAATGGAAAGGCAAGAAGGTTCTTGAGATCGGTTGTGGGATTGGGACGGATGCAGTTAATTTTGTTCGCGCTGGCGCCAAGCTGACTGCTACTGAAATTTCAGGTAAAACCTTGGAAGTTTGCAGAAAGAGATTCTGGGTTTACAATCTTCCTGCTCGTTTCTATCTTGGCAATGCCGAGAAGTTAAGCTTTTTTGTGCCAGAGGAGAAGTACGATTTGATTTATTCTTTCGGCGTAATCCACTATACCCCTCGTCCAGAAAGAGCGATTTCGGAGATTAAAAAATATTGCGGCCCAAGGACCGAGGTTAAAATTATGCTTTACTCTAAGTGGAGCTTCAAGGTTTTGTGGATTATTTTCAAATTCGGCAAAGGGGCATTTTGGAGGGTCAATGAATTAGTGCCAGAATATTCGGAAGCCCAAACCGGCTGTCCAGTTACTTGGTGCTATTCTCTCCGCGAGATCCGCAGGCTTTTGCCTGGTTTTAAAATCATTGAAATCCGCAAGGAACATATTTTCCCTTACAAAATTTTCAAATATATCAAATATCAGTATGAAAAGATGTGGTATTTTCGTCTGATGCCGCAATCTTTGTCTCGTTGCTTGGAAAGAATTTGAGGTTGGCACACTTTAGTCACGGCTCAACTTAAAGATTAGTGGTTATTTATGTCCCAAAAACAAAAAATTTCCGTAATCGGTTTAGGCAAACTAGGCGCTCCCCTCCTTGCTTGTTTTGCTTCGCGCGGGTATCAGGTGATTGGCGTAGATCTAGACCCTCGTCCGGTTAGTTTAATCAATCAAGCCAGGTCTCCGGCTTTTGAACCAGGGGTCCCCACTCTTTTGCGCAAGAATAAAGAGAGGATCAGAGCGACCCGGGACTATAAAGAAGCTATTTTGGATTCCGACTTTACTTTTATTATTGTGCCAACGCCGAGCCAAGCAAATGGTCAATTTTCTAATCGATATGTTAAGGTGGCGGGCAGGGAAATCAGCAAAGCCTTAAGAGAAAAAATGGGTTTCCATCTGGTCGCCCTAGTCAGTACAGTCAGTCCGGGTTCAACCGAAGGAGAGCTTTTGCCGGTTTTAGAAAAGTATTCTGGCAAAAAAGCAGGCCGTGATTTTGGCTTGTGTTATAACCCCACCTTCATTGCTTTGGGTAATGCGATCAGAACTATTCTTTATCCTGATTTTATCTTGATTGGCGAGTGTGACAAGAAGAGCGGCAATATGCTGGAAGAATTCTATCAAAACTTATGTCCTGATCATCCGCCGATCAAAAGAATGGCGATGATCAATGCTGAAATTACCAAGATCGCCCTGAATACTTATGTTACGACCAAGATTTCTTATGCTAATATGTTGGCAGAACTATGTGAGAGGGTGCCGGGAGGCAATGTTGACGCGGTAACAGATGCTTTGGGCTGTGATCAACGGATCGGTTCCAAATATTTAAAAGGGGCTTTGGGTTATGGCGGACCCTGCTTTCCGAGGGACAATCGCGCTCTACTTTCTTATGGCCGCAACTTGGGTATTCCTTTGCCGCTTGCCGAGGCGACAGACAAGATTAATCAGAGACAGACCTCTCGTTTGATTAAAAAGATTATTTCTCTTTTGCCAAAAAGAGGAAGGGTCGGTATCTTAGGCCTTTCTTATAAGCCGGATACGAATGTTGTGGAAGAATCACAGGGTATTTTGCTTATTAAGGTTCTGCTCCGCCGGGGAATTTCAGTGATTGCTTACGACCCTCGTGCCTTGGAAAATGCCAGGAAAGTTTTAGGAGACAAAATAACTCTTGCTTCTTCTGGCGAAGAATGCGCGAGACAAGCAGATCTTATTGTCTTGATCACTCCCTGGCCAGAGTTCCGTAGGATCAAAAAAGCAGATTTGAGAAACAAAAAAGTGATTGACTGCTGGCGCTTCTGGGGTCAGCCAAAACAAAAGGGGCATTTAGCTTTAGGAATCAATTAAGCTCTTCACTATGGATTATCCACGGATCAGCCTAGTTACGGGCTGTTACAATCACGAGAAATATATTGGTGAAACCATCGAGTCTGTGGTCTCCCAAGGGTACCCCAATTTGCAGTATGTGGTGGTTAATGACGGGAGTACAGATAAGAGTGAAAAGATAATCAAAAAGTATGCCCGTTATCTTGATCATTGGGAAACCTGGCCGGGTTATCGCAAGAATATTGTGCCAGCAATCAATCGAGGATTTTCTCATACCAACGGTGAGATTATGGGTTGGTTGAACAGTAAAAATATTCTATTCCCGAAAAGTCTTTTCACCCTTGCTGAGATTTTTAGAGAACTCCCTAAAATAAATTGGCTGACGGGACTTGCCGCGAATATTGATCATCAGGGAAGAATCTTAAGCGTTAATTCTTACAAAAAGAATGTCTATGATTATTTAAGCGGAGATTGGTCAGTGATCCAGCAGGAATCAACCTTTTGGCGGCGTCCCCTTTGGGAGCGGGCAGGCGGCCGTCTTGTTAATCGCTGGGCTTTTGACCTTGAACTTTGGACCCGGTTTTTTTTACGCGCTAAACTTTATCATGTCAATACTGTTTTAGGCGCTTATCGTCTTATTCCAGAGGCTTCGTCAATTAAAAACAAAGGGAGGTATCGTCGTTTGGCCGAAAAAGGATTAAGGGAGATGCGCGAGAGATCATCAAAAAAACTTGTTGCTAGAGCGAGGGTCTACCGCTTTGGGAGAAAATATTTTTATCCTATTTTAGGTTTGATGCCAGGGAAAATGTTCGGCCATTTTTTTCCGCGTTGCGCCTACAAGACAATCTCCTACTCTTTTCAACATAAATCTTGGCAGATCGCAGCCCGAAACCCTTTTAAAAAGTGATCAATTGAATATGTATCCTCTTGTCTCTGTAATTATTCCGAGCCACAACGCGGGCCGCACACTTGCAACGGCGATTCATTCAATTCTGGGACAAACCTATCCTCGTTTAGAGATTATTGTCGTAGATGATAACAGCGTTGATCATACTAAAGAGATCATCTCTGGATTTCTAAAAGAGTTTGATAATATTAGATATTACTCCTTGCCCTATGATGACCCCAAACGGCTTGATCATAAGGGAAAGAATATCAATGCTGGCTGGCTCGCCCGCAACTATGGGATCAGAGAGGCAAAAGGCGAATGGATTACTTTTCAGGATGCGGATGATGCTTCCTTGCCTAGTCGGATTTTGTTTCAGTATAGGGCGGCAGAGAAGTTTAATTCTTCCCATGTCTGCATTGATTGGCAAAGATTTCAAAAAAGGCTTTTAGCTAAATCTGTTAATTTTAGCTCGATCAAAGGAGGTGGCCGCAAACTCTTTGTTTCAACAGATAAGATATTAGGTTTAGTCCGAAAAACCAAGGGCCCTCTTTTTTCTGTCCTGGGAGCGGCACACAGGAAGATCCCCTTTATAATCAAGAAACAATGGCCGCTTGAGCCTTTGTTTTTTAAATCATGGGTTTCTTATCCTTGCGCTGGTAATTGCGCCTTGGTTAAAAAAGAGGTGTTGGAGAAGATAAGATTCAGGCCGTTATCCCAAAGAATCTGGCCCTCAAAGCGCGGCCGGGGCGCGGACCGGGATTTTAATTTCCAAGTAGCAGAAATATTTCGCAACAGCATCTGCCTTAAAATTCCCCTGTATCTTTGGCGGGTTAAAAGGCAAAATTCAAATTATCTAAAATTATGCAGAAACTTTGGGAGAAAACAATTAATACCATCTTCCAAAAAGCAGGATTAGAAGTCAAAAGACTAGATAAGAAAAAGAACCGCATGTCTCTCCGGGGAGCATTGTTGCATATTAAACGGTTGGGGTTTTATCCTAAGACCGTGATTGATCTGGGGGCGGCATTTGGGTCTTGGACAAGAAACTGCGTCCAGGTTTTCCCGAGAGCGCGCTACTTTCTGATTGATCCATTGGGGGAGTATAGGAACTCACTCCAAGCAGCAGTTTCGGGAATTAAAAAGGCAAAGTATTTTAAAGTTGCCACAGGGTCGGAAAATAAAACCGCAACAATCAACGTTCATAATGATTTAGTAGGTTCATCATTTTTCAGAGAACAGGAAGGGGCATCTGCAGATGGAACACCACGAAAAGTGGAGATGAAACGTTTGGATGATATTGTTGCAGAACAGGGTGTCTTAGGGCCATTTTTAATCAAGATAGATGTGCAAGGAGCGGAGTTAGAGGTGCTGACTGGCGCAGAGAAGACATTGACCAGCACAGAGTATGTTATTTTGGAGACTACTCTCTTTTGCAGTATGATTGGTAGCCGGGGGATATACGATGTTTTAAAATTTATGAAAGAGCGAGGCTTTGTTTTCTATGATATTATTTCCTGTTTGTATCGTCCCTTGGATGGCGCTTTGTGTCAGATTGACACCGCTTTTGTAAAAGAAGATTCCTTGTTTCGGAAAGATCATCGGTATTGTACCCGGAGACAGCGGATTGTTCAGGATAAGCGGTTCCGGAAAAAGAACAAGAAAAGATTAATTTAAGGCCCCAGTCATATGTGGAATCTTGGGTGTTTTTGGCAACACGTAATCCATATTTCTGACGGGTTAAGAATCAAACCCCAATTATGTAAATGTTTCTAAATAATCCCAAAATTTTATTTATTTACAGAAGCTCTCTGATTGTTGATGCCTTGAAAGATATATCTTCTTCGCAGCACCCCAAGGATTTCCTTTATGGTTTGGATCGCCTCCTTTCTCAAAAAGATTTAAATGTTGACTGGATTAATATTAAGAAAGGCAAGCGCGATACTTTAGCTCGTAAACTTTTCTATTTTATTGAAAAGCCATTCTCTTTGTTTACTAAATTAGGTATGCCACTGGAAATCTATTTTGAGAACAAGAAGAAGATTCGTGAAAGTGAGGTAATTATTTGCGTTAACGATGCGATTAGCCTTTCTTTGTTATTCGCGAAGATGCTTGGTTTAGTAAAAGGCAGGGTCTTTATCTTGATCCAGTCTTTGCCTGAACGTTTAAAATATTTTAGAAGAAACAAGCCCCTAATTTTTTTTATCCAAAGGCTTTTGTCTAAAGCCGATCTTGTTCTCACTTTATCTGATTGCGCAAAAAGGCCTTTGGTTACAACTTTTAAGGTGCCCGCAAAGAAATTGCTATCCTTCTATTTTGGCGCGGACCTAAATTACTGGAAAGCCGCCTCTGGGATCAAAAGAAAGGATTTCATCTTGTCCGTGGGCAATGATTTTAACCGCGATTACGAAACCCTTGTTCGCACAGCGCCTCCAGATAGACGGCTTGTGATTGTGACCAAGAAAAAAATTGATTTCAGGGGCAAAAAAAACATCAGAGTAGTTTCTGATATTCCTGATAGATTTTTGCGCCACCTTTATCGTTCTTGCTCTTTAGTTGTGATTCCTTCTGTTAAAATCAAGCGTGAGTCATCTGGTTTAAGCTGTGCTCTTCAGGCGATGGCTTGCGGCGCTCCGGTCTTGCTCTCAGATAGCCCGCCTATGCGCGAATATTTTAAAGAGGATAAACATGTTTTCTTTTATAGGCCAGAGGACGCAGAGGATCTTAAAAACAAAATTGTGATGGTATTAAGTGATCCCGTAAGCTGCGCTTCCAAGGCGCAAACAGAAGCCCAAGGCTTAATTTTTCGTAAATTCACGACAAGGCGGATGGCTGGGACATGGCACGATATCTTCAAAGGTAAGAGCTAGTTAAGATTGAATTTGTGCTTTGTTGTCTTATGTTTTTTTAAATAGAAATATTTGTAAGGCAAAACCAACGCTTTGAGAAACAAGCGAGGCAATAACAGCGCCGCCTAATCCCCAGATAGGGACGAAAATCAAGAGAGCGGTAATTGTCATAACAGGAGAAAAGATGCTTAAAATATAGAGAGTCTTTTTTTGTTTTTGAGCTTGGAAATAGATACCGAGCAGGGTTTGGGGGATAAAGATGATCGTTAAGCTAAAGATTTGGGAATAGAAGATTGAGTCAAGGTATTGAGGGAAGAAGACTTTATAAATAAAAGGAGCAAGAAAGAGATAAAGGATAATCAAGGGGATCAAGACAAAGTAGAGTTTAATTATTTTTTTTAACAGGGTGGCTTTGATTTCGCTTTTTTTCTGTTCACTGAATTTAGGCAGAGCAATGGGGAAAACATTAGTAAAAAGATTTTTTAGCTGTTGGGGGACGAGGATCGCGAAAGAATAAATGGCCAAAGAGCTTGCGCCCATGGAATGCCAAAGAACAATCGGCGCTGCCTGGTTCGCGATCGTGTGAAATACCCCGATCAGGCTTAAGTGCTTACCGTAGGAGATGGCTTTAGGATCACTCTTTTTGTTCAAGGGCTGTTTTTTTAAAGAAAATATAAGGAAGAAAAGACGCAAAATTGTGAAAGAGAGAAAATAGACAAGAAGAATGAGGAATAAATTCTTGGTGAGAAGCAGGGTTGCGACCAAAGCCGAAGTAGAGAGAACCTGAATCACAATATTGTATTTTGTGTTGCGGTCGAAGCGCTTCCTGCCCTTCCAAAGCGCGCCATAGAGCATAAAGGGGTACATCAGGGGCAAAAAGAGAGCGACAATTAAGAAGGAGATTGCCAGTGTTCTGTTTTCAATAATCAAGTAGTATTCAGCAAGCCCCAAACTTGCGAGACTGCCAATTAGGCTCCAAATGAGTTTTGTTTTGAGCGCGGGGATAAAGCAGGCCTCTCGTCCGCGGGCGACAGCGCGGATCACTGCCGTATTGATTCCAGAAAGGGTCGGGATTGCCAGGATACTGATTAGGGAGAGGATATAACGATAATTGCCATAGGTTTCACGAGGCAGAAGGTTGGCAAAAGCAATAGCCAAGAGAATTCCAGATAAGGTCGCGACCGCTTGATTTAAGGTTAACCAAAAACCTCCCGAGGCTAAATAAACCATGTCGGTTTTAGTATATTTTTCTGACCAGCGGAGGAGGTTATGAATTTTTTGTTTTACGTGCTTGATCAATTTTTTTACTTTTTTTGTTTACTAAATTTAAAAGATGGATTAGAATGAAAGGAACTCAGAAAGATGTATGCAAAATAAAACTTTTGTCGTGATTCCGGCCTATAATGAAGGAAAGCGGATTAGCAAGGTATTGAGGGAGACCAAGAAGTATTGTCCGAATATTATCGTAGTTGATGACGGATCAGAGGATGATACTTTTAGGCAAGCCAAAGAGGAGGGAGAGGCTTTGGTTTTGCGGCATAAAGTAAATTTAGGCAAAGGAGCGGCTCTCACAACCGGTTGCGAGGCAGCGCTTTTCTCGGACGCTCGGACTATAATCCTAATGGACGCGGATGGTCAGCATCAGTCTTCTGATCTGCCGCGGCTGGCGCAAGGCGTGGAGAGAGGGGATTACGATATTGTCTTTGGCTTGCGCCGCTTGCGCCGCAGAATGCCTTTTTCAATGTTAGCCGGCAATAAGTTTTTTTCCAAGGCGATTGAATACTTATATAATTTCAAGTTGACCGATACCCAGTGCGGGTTCCGCGCTTTTCGCTCTTTAGTTTATCCTAAAATCCGCTGGCATTCCCAGGGTTATGATGTCGAGACAGAAATAATCATCAATGCCTTAAAAAATCATTTAAAGTGCGGCGCTCTCTACATTGATACTGTGTATCATGATAAGTACAAAGGGACAACGGTTTTGGACGGTTTAAGGATTTTAATTAAAATTATTGGCAGGAGATTTTAAAAGATGACTACTTTCTTGGGCGTGCAAATTATTGGCGCGATCTTTGGTCTGTTTATGGCCTATTTCAGCTTTATCTATTTTAAGCGGGAGCAATTTTCCCTGCCGACTTTGATTTTTTGGGAGATTCTTTGGGTGGCACTGATTTTCGTCACGATCTTTCCCGCATCCACCAATTTCTTTTTGGAGAAATTAGGCTTAACCCGAGCAATGGACCTTTTTATGATTTTGGGGTTTATGGTTATTCTTGGTCTTTCTTTTTATAACTACATCATAATCGCAAATTTAAGGAAGAAGATCGAGAAGGTAGTGAGAAAGGAAGCATTGAAGGATTTTAGGAAGAAGTAGAATTTAATGTTTTTCGATAGATCTGTTCGTGATCTTGGGCGATTTTACCCCAGGTTAAATAGTTGGCAAGGTATTGATAAGCATTTTCTATTAATTTTTGATCAGGATTTTTGAGGGTTTTAAGAATTTTTTCCTTCCAGAGATTTACATCATTATAGGCTAAAACGAGGCCTAATTTTTTTTGAGAAAAAAGGTCAGCAATCCCTTCGCATTGGTCTGAAATAATTACAGGGGTTTTGGAGGCGGTTGCTTCCAAGGGGGACAGGGGGAAGGCCTCATATTGAGAAGGATAAACAAAAAGATTCGCTTCGTGGAGAGCAGCAAGCTTTATTTTTCCAAAAAGCGGACCAGTGAAAATGATTTTTTGTTCTAATTTTTTTTGTTGAATTTTTTTTTCTAGTTTTTTTTGATAATTTTCATCTGGTCCAGCAAGGACTAGTTTTGCTTGAGGCAATTCTTTGTCAACTTTACTGAATACATCAATCAGGAAATCAAGTCCTTTGATTGGATTAATTCTGCCCAAAAAAAGAATAAAAGGAGAGCTTCCTAATCTGAATTTTTGGCGGAAGAGGTTTTTGGGAATAGGTTTTCTGAATTTTTCAAGATTAACTCCATTTTTTATTTGAATGATTTTCTTTTTCTTGTCATTGCGAGGAGTCCCGAGTTTGTCGAGGGACGACGAAGCAATTTCATATGGATAGTATTTTGTGGGGTCTCTTGAGATTGCTTCGGTCGTTCGCTCCCGCTCACTGCCTCGCAATGACATTTTAATAAACTCTTGTTTTTCTTTTTTACTTAAGACAAGAATCCGGCTTGCCTTTTGCAGAATCCTTTTACCAAAAAGGAAATCAAATTTTTTTTTGACTGTTATGAACTTTTTATGATAAGAAAGTGAGCCGTGTAAAGTGAGGACGCAGGGGATATTGTATTTGCGCGCGTAATGCGAGATCACAATATTTTGAAAAGTGCGGTATTCGTGTAAGTGAATAAGATCAAATGTTTTTACAAAATGCTTGGTCCCTAAAATAGAAGGGGTGATCGGTAGTTTGATCTGCGGGGATAGAGCATGAGATATATTTTTGAAACAAAAGATTTCAAGATTGTTTATTTTTTTCTGTGTATAAGGGATTCTTTTCTGGGAATTCAAAGTATCTGTTGTATAGACTGTAATTTCGTGGCCGCGCGTTGCCAAGGCTTTGCTTAACTCGAAAACAGCCCGGGCCGTGCCGCCGGAGCTTGGCCTCGGATAAAAATAAGGAGTAACTTGCAGGATTTTCATATTTTAAGGAGTTAGTTCTTGAAATTGGTTTGGGATTTTTAGGATTCTGGCAATCAAAGAAATTGCCCAGAGAAACATTAAGGTGCCGTGGATGTCAGGTTCTCTTTTACCTTTTGTAATTTTGGCATTGTAATAATAAACATTGGCTTTATGAGGCAAGAGAGAAAAAGCACCGACTTTTGGGAAATAGTAATCGTGATAAATGTGTTTTAATTGATTCTGGGCAAATCTTTTGATTTCAGCAGGTTGGTAATTACCACCTGCTTTTTTATAGGCATGATAGAGGACATAGAGGGTGTTTAGGATATCACAAGCTTGTTTTGATTCGGCAGGCGACCCACGGGTCGCCCCTACATATTTTATTTGTAAACAGAGATCAATTAGTTTTTCAGGATAGGAAATTGGGAGATAGTTAATTAGCCTAAAACCCGTGATTATTTTCATCGCGCCATTGATTTTTTCTTGCAGAGGAGGTTTGCCACAGTACCAGGCGCCGTCTTTTGAGTGTTCTAATCTAGCGATCAGTTTAAGAGCAAAGGTAGTAAGCTCTTTTTTGTTTTTTAGGTTGCTGTTTTGTAAGAAGAAAACAAGGTGAGAGAAATGACTGCCGGCGTCCCAAGGTTTCTGCCAGTTGAGTTTGTTAAGATACAGATTTATCCTCCTTTTTGTTTTTGGGAAATTTTGATAAGGATGATCAGGCTTTGCGCTTAAGAGCTTGAGGCTAGAAATTGCTTGCCTGGTCTCCGCACGCTTAGTTTTTTGACCAAAAGCATTTTGGAAGTTAAGAGAGGTGAGAGCGGACGCAATATTGCGCGGTCGTGCCTTTCTTGAAACTAAAGGATCAGAGATGCTTCCGTCTTCTCTTTCAAAGCTTTTGATAAATTGAATTATCTCTTTTTTTTCTTTTGAGGGTAATTTTTCTAGTTGATTTAAAATATAATAAATCTTTACGGCGAACACAGTGTTGCCTAATCCCCATTTTATGTTTTCATTATAGAGATCACCAGACAGACTATAATGGAAAAAACCGGGCGCTTTTTCGCCCTTTAATTTTTTTAAGAATTTAGGAATTGTATTTTTTAATTCAAAGACCCAGTCTATGTTTTGCATATTTAGTGGGGAATGAGATTGCTTCGGTCGGGCAGTAGCCCTTTCTCGCAATGACATTTAAGATTTTCCATTTCAAGATCGCGAGTTTGATTTGATAAAAATGAATTCGTTTGATTCTTTTGGCTTTGTATTCTTTGTCCTTTAGGATTCTTTTGGCAAAAGTATAGTATTCTTGAGCGGTTTTTTGCAAGGAAAATTGGGGGAGCCTAGATTGATAATTGTGATAATCATTTTTAACTTTTTCAATTTTGGCAATCACATTTTTTTTGCCTTGGAATAATTCCCCGCCGTTTTTTAAAAGTTCGGGATGGCCGCCGCTTCTTCTTGCGACAACCGGAAGACCGGAAGACAGGGCTTCGATTAGGGAATTAGAACAAGGGTCATTGAGGCTGCCAGTGATAAAGATATCACTCCTCTTTAGGATTTGGCCTAGATTCTCGGGGACAAGCGGGGTTAACCATTTTATGTTTTTAAATTTGATTGGCGAGTTGCCGATAAAGTACATTGCATAGCGACCAAAATCTAAGTTCCGGTCTAAGTATTGATAGATAGCAAAGCCTTTGCGGATATTTTTTGACCAACTGACAGCCACCACTACGGTTTTTCTATTGGGGCGGAATTTTATTTTTTCAATCTGGTTAAAGATTTCAGGGTCAGGAGCATTGTGGATTATGGTTTGGTAAGGAGAAACTAGACCAAAAGATTTTCTGTTTTGTCTTTGTGACCAGCTAGACTGGAAGACAATGCCGTCAGCAAAATTGCGGGCAAAGCAGGCAATGATTTTATCTATTGTTCTGTTTTTGCCGCGATAAAAAGAGATCGGTCCGTCAACACGATGGATAATGATTTTGTTTGGGTCTTTTTGTTTTAGCTCCCAGATTTTTTTAAAAAGATATTCTGCGCCAAAAGGATAACTGTTGAAAATAATAACCTCTGCTTCTTGAGGGGTTTTACTATAGACACCTTGCTTTTCCAATTCTTTCCTTAAAGCTTGCAAGAATTGATTGCCTCCTCCCCAAGGGCTTTTGCGGAAATTGTAGAGGACGTGGATTTTCATTGTAGTTTTTTGTAGATTTTTTGGTAGTATCTTTTGCTGATTTCTGACCAGGAATAATTTTTTACAATGGTCAGGCCGTTTTTAATCAATTTTTTTTGCAAGGATTTGTTTTTGAGAAGTAAAGAAGATTTTTGGACAAGACCTTTTATCTCTGGCTCCGAGAGCAGGGCGTCGTGTCCATCTTGCGCAATATCTGGTACCATGCCTACGGTCGTCGCGACCACTGGAACCCCTGAAGCCCATGCCTCTAGGATTTGTTTTGGTCCGCCTTCGATTCGAGAAGTGATTAAGTAAAAATCAAGAGCAGGGTATAGTTTGGCGATTGTTGGGTAACTTTTAAGATAAAAATGTTTGTAAGGGATCCCTCTTTTTGCTAACTCTTTTTTAACATAACCGCGGGCTGGGCCTGTGAGCAGAACAAAAGGATTGTATCTCTTTAAGTGAGCAATAACTTCCACCAATATATCCGGCCCTTTGATTGTTTTTGGTTTTTCGCCTTTACCCCAGCCCTTTCCGTCTTTTTGAAACGAGCCGATGATTGGCTGGCCTCCCGGCAAGCCCAAGCTTTCCCTTGTTCTTTTTTTCGGCTTGGGCTTGAAAAGGGCAAGATCAATTCCTAAGGGAATTACAACTATTTTTTCTTTAGGGATTCCGATTGCAATAAGTTGTTGGCGCGTGATCTGGCAGGAGGTATGAAAAAGGTCAATCTGTTTTTCAATTCTTTTCAGATTTTTAACGCGAGGATTCTCGGGATCAAGATGAAAGCAGGTCAGGATTCTTTTATTTGAGTTGTGAGAAGGGCGCCAGGTGTGCAAGGACCCGAAATGAATGATCTGCTTTTTAAGACCAAAGGGAAGGGTTGTGGTTCTTGCTTTGAGTAATTTTTTTTGGTTTAAGTTTTCAGCAAGATCATGACCAATCCTTTTAACTACCCAGTCGCCGGGCTCTGTCACATAAGACAGATCATAGTTTTTGCCCTGCCAGAGATTAAGATTTAAGTCTTTGATTGTTTGGATAATACCACTGCCCATATTTCATTAAATTGAATTGAATATTTTTTTATAGAAAGCCCTGATTTTGTTAGTTCTTTATGAAGAGAGCGAAGGGTATATTCGGTATAATGCGTTTGATCGAGACGCCATTCGCAGTGCAATTCTTTTTTGTAAAGCGTCAGCCAATCGCGGTTGAAAAGCGGTACGCGCAGCAAGATCTTTGGTCCTGTTTTTTTTATTTTTTGTAAGAAAGAAACCCGGTTTTTAATGTGTTCAAGGACATTGGAAAGCACAATAACATCAAATCCTTGTTTTTTTATTTTGGTTATATCAGCCGCTTTATATTTTAGATTAGCGGCGCTAAATTTTTTGCGGGCAAAGGCAATGTTTTTAGGATTAAGATCAAGGCCCAAGACAAGTTTTGCTTTTTGAGCTAAGGCAAAGGTCAGAAAGCCATTGCCGCAGCCAAGATCCAAAACCCGATCTCCTTTTTTGATATTTTTTAAAAAAAACAGGTGATATTTCAAGAGACGGTGTTTGGGGTGGAGGCCGTTGTTTAATTTGAGAGCGAGGGCAGAGATCTGGTTGTAGCTAAAGTTATGGAGACGGACAAGCAGTTTGATTGCGAGGAGAAGAATTTTTTTAGATAAGGTTTTCATAAAGCTTCACTTCTTTTGCTGCAATTTTATCCAAAGAATGATTTTTTAAAATAAATTTGCGAGCAGCCTGGCCTAAATTTTTTTGCTGTTTGGGGTTATTGATCAAATTCAAGATGTTTTTGCGTAAACTTTGAGCATTGGGTTTTGCGAGCAGACCGGTTTTTTTGTGAGTGATTATTTCGCGGGAGCCGGGAACAGTAGTCGCAACACAAGCCAAGCCGCAGGCCATTGCTTCGAGTAAGCTTTTTGGACATCCTTCATAGCTTGATGGCAGAACAAAGATTGGATAGCGCGTCAGTGTTTGGGGTAATTCATTGTGTTCGATTTTTCCTTTAAAATCAACCCTTACTTTTTGATTTTTCGCTGTTTGCTCCAGACTCTTTTTGAGCGGGCCTTTGCCAATAAGATCAAGAGCGACCTTGGTTCCTTTTAAGGCGTTGATCAGAGAGAAAAGATTTTTTTGTTTGTGCAGGCGGCCGAGATAGACAATTCTGTTTCGGGCTTTGGGCTTTCGGTTTTGAGATTTGAAAAGGTTAGTGTCAACCCAGTTAGGGAGGGTTTTTATTTTAGATCTGGATTTTTCCAAAAGAGAGGCAGTGAGGGCAAGATCAGAGGCGCGGCAAAGCCACTTTTCAAGCAGATAGACAAGGGGGTAGAATAATTTGTTTTCAGATCGCAAAAACAGCGACCAAGGGAAACCACTGCGGAAAACAAATTTTGCTTTGGGATTGACCAATTTTGCGAAATAAGCGCTCCAGGCGCCGTCTGTCTGATTGGATTTAAAAAAAGAACACCTTTTTAGGATGCGGCGGTGATAGAAAGGAATTAGAAAAGAATAGATAAGAGGAGAGAATCGGCTGTTTTTGAAAACTATTTTTATGTTTGGTTTTAAATATTTTTGGTAGTTTAATTCATTTTTATTGCCGTAAGTGAAAAAGTAGATCTTTTTAAAATGTTGAGCGAGAAGATTATAAAGCGCGGCCTCTCGGGTTAGTGTGCCGTCCCTGTTCCATTTTTGCAAAGACATACCTCGGGTGAAAAAGAGGGCGAGGCAATGGTCTTTTAGTTCGTTGTTCATTTAGGATTATTTGTGGGGACTATTTAATGCGGGCGACCACACGGAGTCGCCTCTACAGGATTGTTTGCGGGTCAAAATCAGAATATTGGTCTTGGCCGTATTTTAGTCTCTGTTTATAGAATTCTCTTGCTTTGCGGGCAAACCTTTTTTGTTTTTGTTTTAAGGTACAAGTGAGAGAGCTGGGGTGAGATCTGTGTTTAATTAAAAGGCGAGGGAGGACGGTAATTTTTTTGTCCATACTTAAGAGGCGCAGATAAAGATCATAATCCTGAGCTAAGTAGAATTTTTGACGGTAGGCGATACCTTGGTTTAGAAACATAATGGAAGAATGAAACAGGGGATTAAAACGTTTAAGTCTGCGGGCAAGTCTGGCGGGGTTGTCTTTTCGTTGATAGCGAGCAGTTTCTTGGCCGCTCTGATCAATCACGATCGCGCCGGCGCCGACCAGAAAGACAGCAGGATTCTTTCTTAAATAAGAGTATTGATAAGCGAGCCGTTTGGGCAAAGAGATTTCGTCTGCATCCTGACGGGCAATGTATTTGCCGCGCGCTAACTTCAAACCTCGATTTAGGGAATAGGTTAGTCCCTTGTTTTGTTTGTTTTGGAACGGTTTGATTCTTTGGTCTTTTTGGGCAAATTCTTGGATGATTTTCCAGGACCTATCTTTTGATCCATCGTCAATAATAATAAATTCAAAATCCTTGAAAGTCTGATTTAAGATTGAGTTGACGCCCTCTAGGAGATAGCGGGCTTGGTTGTAGACGGACATTATGACAGAGATTGAGGGAGGTTTTTTAGTCGTGGACATAGAATTCTTAATTTCCAATAACCAATTTCCAATTTCCAAATAATTTCCGAATGACCAATTTCCAATTTTTTAGATCAATAACAAGATGAATGTTTGGAAATTGGATGTTGCTCACCTTCCGAGGTCTGGGCGCGAGAACAGGGATTTGTTTAGGTAGAGCTTAGAATTTTAATTTTATTCTTCTCTAACTTTAAACAGTCTCACCCACTTCCCCGTTGCCTGGTCTGTCTCTTCGTGAATCAGCTCCACTTCTTTTAATTCAGTGGGTTTGTAGACCAGATTATGAATCAGGGACTGGATTAAAGTTTCTGTTTTAAGGCCTTGCGGCGTTGTCCCGCGAAAGGTGTAGGCTATTCTTTGAGTGTTGGTTTGTCTTTGGATTTGGAAATCTTCAGAATTAATCAAAAAATATTTTATTTCGTGTTCTTTAGCATAAGCCACTGCGCTAGCTTCAGGCTCCCAATATATTTTTGTTTCATCTATCTTGCTTCGCTCAAGATCATTAATCGGGACGAGATCGGTTAAGAAGTCATAATAGTGCTCCTCACCCCAGTTTAGGAAAATCCGCTCACCTTTTTGGGTGTTATTGCGGAGCCAAGCGGCCATCTGATATTCTCCTTCAGAAAGCGCGGGGTGAACCCAATACTTGTAGACAAACAGGGTTAAGAAAGAGGGGGCCAGGAGGATGATGATTACAGCGGCAGTGTGAACTTTTTGTTTAAGCGCTTGATCATACATTGAGAAGTATTTTTTAAAGGCCCAGAGTGTAACCAAAGGGACGATAAAGAAAATCATTTTATCAAGCGGCCTAAGAATACTAGAGCCGGGGTTTACAAAAAGAACAATAATCAGAATACCGACCATTAGATAATCAAGGATGTAGAACTTTTTTTTGTACCAGAGGGCGTAGCTTGCGACCATCGCCATTCCCATATTCAGGATGCGCGAACCGCGGTCCACGGTGGAAGCAATAAAGTAACCCATAATCAGGAGGGTGGGGCCGACGACTTCTCTCTTTTTGTAAGCGGCATAGAAGCCGAAAGGGACAAAGAAACAAAGCAGATAGATGTCCAGAAATTTTTTATCCATATCGGTCGGCACAAGGTCCTTGGAGTTGCGGCCTAAGATTTCGATTAGGTCAATACTGCGGTAGTGCATCGTAAAAGCGTTTAAAACCTGCAGGGTTTGTTCGTAAAACACATAACGGACCAGAATCAAACCGACAATTAAGATAATATAGAAATAGACTTGAGGATCAATTTTTTTGAAAAAGGAAAGAGGAGCAGTGCTTTTAGTTCCCTCTTTCTTTTTAGGGAGAAAGCAGAAAATGAGATAGACTAAAAGCAGAGGGAGAGCAAGGAGGAAGACTGGATTTAGGTTATAGCCGATATAGGCAAGGATAAGAGCGGCTGCAAGATAATACCAATTTTTTTTCCAAGCTCCTTTTTTTGCCCGGGATCTTCTGGTAAAAGAGATGATCGCGATCAGAAAACCAAGCATAATTGGATACTGCAATAAATCATGAGTGAAGGAAACCACGGAGAGTGCTTGGACAGAAGAAATGCCGGTGTAGAAAAAGGCAGCTGCCAGGGCAATCAAGTTTAAACCCTTGGCATCAGTCTCTCCTTGTTTTTTGCTCGAGATGATCAGGTTCTTTATTAAGTAAAAAATCAAGACTCCGGTGAGACTAGAGAGGATTGCCGCCAAAATACTGACGGCGTGAAGAAGATACTGATCAGAAAAGCCGTAGCCCAAGAATCTTAGCAGGTAGATCGTGATGTCCAAGCCCTGAAAGCCCTGGTACCGGGCTGCTACTTTGCAGTAAAACCAGATTTCAGTTAGATGGGAAGCGTGCCAGCCATATTTTTCCCAGAAGGCAATGTCCAAGAGCACCCTCTGCAACAGGCCGTAGCCGAAAATGATTAGAGCGAGCAGTTTGGAGTTTTTTAAAAGTTTCATTGTTTCATTGTTTCATTGTTTGATCGCTGCTTTTTAGGGCAACCAAACAATGTTTTGTTATGTTTTTGTTTTGTAATTTTTGGCGAATGTACCGGAAACAAGGGCAGCGAGAGCGACGCAGTTGCGCAGGAAGCTGACAAAAGGATAAAGAAGTATTACAGGATCCCTTTTTCGTTTTAGGGTCCAAACCAGAGGAGGGAGGGTGAGGAGCAAATAAGCAGCAATCAAGATAAGTAATACGTAATATGTAATGGTTAATGTGTAAATAAGAAAGATTGAAAAGAAACCCAGTAAGATGATCAAGAGCTGGATCTGGATGATGTTGTCATAAGAGTAAGAAGCAGAACCCTGCAGATAAGGACGGTAATAGGCATAGGCCCAAGAACGCTTTAAGAAGGACTTCAGGGTTGGCTTATAGTGGTGCCAGGCATGAGCTTTTTTATTTAAAACGAGGCAAAAGCCCGACCCCACAAGCCGTAGGTTAAATTCGTTGTCAAAGGCGGCATTGATCAGTTCTTCTTTAAAAAAGCGGCTGACGCGGGAAAGAACAGAAGCGCGGTAGATAAGGTTAGCGGAGGTTAAGTGCAGGGGGCTTACCGACTGCTTCTTCATCTTGTATTCTACCTCGTAACCGGCAATCCGGGCAATCCAAGGGTCGTCCTCAAAGGGGTGTAAGATTCCGCCTACGCCGGCCACGCGGGAGTTCTTAAACTTTCGCAGGTTTTTCAAAAGCCACCTTTTTTCAATCCTGACATCCGATTCAACAAGAGCGACAAATTCATATTTTTTCGCTTTTTCTAAGCCCCGGTTTAAGGCGGCGGCCTGGCCTTTGTTTTTCTGGCCTAAAAGCTTGATCTCTCTGTATTTTTGAGCAAGCTTTTGGACAATCTCTCCTGAATTGTCTTGGGAGCCATCGTCAACCACGAGGATCTCTTTTTGGAAGCCGCCTTTTTGCCTTAAAATTGAAAGCAGGGCGCCCTTGATCCAGCGCGCGTCGTTAAACAAACTGACGACAAAGAGAATTTTCATTTTAAGATTCTGGTTATTATCTTTAGGTCTTTTGTGAGATTTTTGGGATTCCTATAGGTCCTGATCCGTTCTTTTAAAAATCCAAGCCTTAAATAAAAGTGGCGATAGGCCCATTTTTGCATTTTTTCCAACTCTTGATTAGAGAGATTGGGATAGGAGAGCAAAGCCCGGCGGCTTGGGTCTAATTTTTCGGTATTGATTTTAAGGTATCCTTTCTTTTTACAAAAAGCGTGGTAAGGGGTGCCGGGAAAGGGGGTGGCAATCGAGAACATCACATTATTAACCTTCATTTTTTTGAGTTCTTTCACTGTATTTTTGATGTCAGCGACTGTTTCTTGGGGGCAGGTGCCAAAGACAATGTTGAATTTGGCTTCAATTCTGTATTTTTTGAGATTAGAAAGCGCCTTTTCAATATCATCGACCTTTAATCCTTTATGGATATAGTTTAATATTTTTTGATTTAGGCTTTCCACGCCGATATCAATGACCCTACAGCCGGCTTGGGCCAGTTTTTGAACAAGTTCAGGATCGGTCAGAAAATCAGCCCGAGAGAGACAGCCCCATTCTAAGTTAAGGTCGCGGATTCCGCTGCAGATTTTGATTGTCCGTTTCCTGTCCCAGAGAAACTGGTCGTCAATAATCATCACGGCCCGAAAGCCCTGTTTTTTGATCAAGTTGAATTCAGAGATCACTCTTTCTGCCGAGAGCAGGCTGGGCGCTGGTTTGCCCTTGTGTTTTTTTAGGTGCTCTTGCTCGCGGGCAAAGCTTATACTGTTTGGAACGCAAAAAAGACAATGGAAAGCACAGCCGCGGGAAGTGATCATTACGGTTTGGGGGGAGCGCGAAAGCTTCGGGTTATAGTAGGACAGAGCATAATCGGCAATACTTTTATGCAGGCGGTCGAGAAGGGGAAATTTATTGATATCAAGAGGTTTTCCAGAGTAAGGCAGGTGGATGACCTCTCCTTTTTTTAAATAAGACAGGCTTTCTGGTTTACTTTTGGTTAAGAAACGGAGGATGTTTTCTTCTGGTTCTCCCCGGAAAACGATCAGATTAGGATCGAGAAGATATTCTCCGGGCACGCGCGTGGGTTCAGGGCCGTGGACCAAGACAAGGGAGCGGGGATTATACTTTCTTAACTTTTTGATCGTAAAGAGGTCGGCTTTTTTCGAAAGAATCACTGAATGGATGATATAGATTTTTGAATCATCCTGGGACAGTGTTTTTAAGAAAGCGGGCCAAGAGAGTTTGTCTAAAATAGCATCGAGGTAATTCATTTTGAAACCCTGCTTGTCCAAGAGGGTCAGGATGTAGAGATTGGCCAAATCCAGGGAATGGTAGAGTTGATAAGAACAGCCGAAGATTCTTTCGGGAATTTTTTTGGGATTTAAGCTGGGCGGTTCGATAAAAGTTATTTTCATTGAAGTTTTTTTTGTTTCCAAGCGAGAGCGTCGCAAAAAGCGCAGATTTTTTCCTGTTCAGCCCGGAAATGTTTAAATTTTTTGTTTGTCCAGATTTGGCTTAAAGTTTCCTCTCCCAGACTGCCGCAAATTTTGTTGCGCAGATTGCAGCAGGGCGCGGCCTTGCCGTCAACCGTGATGTAAAGATGGTTGTCGGTTTTGAGGCATTTCCGGTCACAATCAGTCGCCAGATAACGGAACAGGTTAAACTGGTTAAGACAGAGGAATTTTAAATTAAGTTTTCTGGCGGCCTTTTTAGCGCGCCTGATTATTCTCTGTTCCTTTTGTGAAGAGGGTCGAGAGAGTTTGCTCCCCGGGTACTTGATTAGGCGAATCAGATTGATTTTGTCCACTTTGTTTGCTGCGGCGAATTCGATCACATCTTTCACATCCCGGTATCCTTTTTGGCTGATAATGGTTTGGAGAGAGATCAAGGGGAGTTTTTTAGAACCCCTAATTTTAATGAAGTCCTTGATATTATTTAAGACTTGGATGTTGTTCTGATGGCCGGCGGAATTATTGTTGATTGCGTCGATTGAAAAAGAAACTTCGTAGATATTTGATTTAAGCAGATTTCTGGCCCAAGTCTGGTTTAAGAGAGATCCATTGGTTGTAAATTTTATTTTGCTTTTCGGAAATTTTTGGTTAATGTATTTTATCATTTTGGACAAGTCCTTGTGAAGCAGGGGTTCGCCCCAGCCAGTAAGGGTAATCGTCCGGGGGTGCTTTAGAGCGTCAATCGCTTTTCGGAATGTTTTCCAGGTTATGTCCTTTTGTTTAGCTCCGATTAGTTTTCGGGGGCAGATTGGACAAGCAAAATTGCAGCGGTTAGTGATCTCGATTTGGATCTCTTGGGGGTAGGGTTCTTGGACATTAAAAAACAAACAAAAAAACTTTTCTATTTTTTGAAAGAGGGCCATTTCTTTTATTATAGCAAAGAATTCAGTTCTTGTTGTAATATTATATTCTATGCTATAATGGATTTAAGTTCAATCTTTAAAATAGAAAACAAAAAAAGATCGGAAAAATATCTTTTTGTTTGGGTTTTTAAATAATTAAAAAGATTTTAATTTCGCAAGTTTGGTTAGACAAAATTTAGATATAGCTGAATTTGCGATAAAAATTATGCCTGAAGGACAAAAGACGGAAGCTTCACCAACTCCTGCTCAAGGAGGACAAGACAAAGATGTTGAGGAGAATAAGGTCTTGGCGGCAATCAGCTACCTCTGGATTATCAGTTTGATCATTCTTCTGGTCAAGAAGGAGAGCGCGTTTGCCAAATTCCATGCCAAGCAGGGTCTTATTCTCTGGATCGCGTCAACCATCCTCTGGATTATTCCCTGGGTTGGCTGGGTCCTGAACATTGTAGTCTTTGTCTTCATCGTGATTGGTTTTATCAAGGCAATATCGGGCAAGTGGTGGAAGGTTCCTGGCGTTGGTCAACTGGCGGAAAAGATCAAGTTCTAACTCTAAGATTTCGACTGGAGACTTAAGAGAAATTAATTTTTTGACCTGTTTGTCGGGGGCTTTATTTTCGTGTATCAAAAAAGGACAAAAATCATCTGTACGATCGGGCCTTCATCTTCTGAAATGAGGGAGATTTTGGCTATGCTTAAAGCCGGGATGAATCTGGCCCGGATAAATTTTTCCCACGGAAACGAGGAAGACAATGCTCATTTGGTAAGGCAGGTGCGCGGCGCGGCCAAAGCTTTGGGTCGAGCAGTGGCGGTTATCCAAGATTTGCAAGGAGCGCGGGTCAGGGTGAGCAGTGTTAAGAGGGGAGGTTTAGAGTTACGGGAAGGGGAAGTGGCGGTGATTACAACCGGATCAATCTCGGCAAAAGAAAAAGAAGGAGAGGGTAAGAGTAAGGTCTTTCAAGTTACTTATAAAAAGTTAGCTCGCGACTTGGGGCGGGGGAGTATTATTTTAATCGATGACGGCTTGATTAAGTTAAAGGTTTTGAGCATCCGAGGGGGAAAAATCAAATGCCGGGTTGTGATTGGCGGGATCTTAACCCAAGGGCGGGGGATGAATTTTCCCAGCACTACTTTGGGCCTGCCCGCAATTACAGTAAAAGACCGTAAAGATTTAGAGGATGGCATTAAACTCGGCGTTGATTATGTTGCCCTTTCTTTTGTCCAGGGGCCAGAAGACATTGTCGCTTTGAAGAGGTTGATTAAGATTTATGAAGATTGCGCTTTGCCGCGGACTAAAGTGATTGCCAAGATTGAGAAGCAAGGGGCCTTAGACAACTTTGACAAGATTTTGGCCGAGACCGATGCGGTGATGATTGCCCGCGGCGATTTGGGGATTGAGGTTGATCCTACTCGTTTGCCTCTAATCCAGAAAGAGATCATTATTAAGTGTTTGGAGGCGATAAAGCCGGTGATTGTTGCGACCCAAATGCTGGACTCAATGCAGGATAAGCCGCGTCCGACCCGGGCGGAAGTTTCTGATGTTGCGGCCGCGGTTATCGACCACACTGACGCGGTGATGCTTTCTCAAGAAACCGCGACAGGCAAATATCCAGTGGCGGCGGTAAAGGTGATGGCCCAAACCGCTTGCAGGACCGAACATTCGCGCTATGATGACATTATTTACCATAACGGTATTCAAAAAGAGTTTTCATCTGTTTCCGCGATGAGCCGCTCGGCCTGTGTCCTTGCTTCTGATATTAAGGCCAAGGCAATATTGGTTACTACTCGTTCCGGCTTTTCCGCCCGCAGTCTGATAAGCCACCGGCCAGAGATGAACGCGATCATTGCCGTAACTAACAGTTTGAATGTTTACCGCGAGCTTTCTTTGTCTTGGGGGATCACCCCTTATTTGATCCGTGATTTCCGCGATGGCCAGGAACTAATTAGCAAAAGCATTAAAGCGATCAAAGCGGATGGCTTAGTTCGAGCCCAAGACAAGGTCGTGGTTATGACCGGCTTTAAAGAACGAGGCGACGGCTGGTCCAGTTCTCTCCGGGTTGTCGAGATTTGACTTTTTTTAATTTTGAGGTATAATAAATTATCCTTTCATTCACGCTGTTTTTTGGTTTTTAAAATTTTGGATTTTTGTAACCTTTTTTGTATTCAGGGAGGGTGATGTGGTGTTCAAAAAGAGAAAGAGCAACACGAAGAGTGAAAATGGCAAAGGGAAGTGTGGAGCATGTTCGCACTTCTGGGGTTGCCGGAATAAGGGTAAGAATATAGGATTATTGACGCAACAACCCGAAGATTGCAAAGAACGTGGTTTAAAGTAGATTGTGCGGCGAAACCCGAAAGGAGGTTTTGGATGAAACGACAGTTTTGTTTTGCTTGTTTAATCTGCGTTTCCTTCCCGGTCCATTAAAGGAGGTGATCCTAATTGCAGAAAACCGGGAAATGGTTCTTTAGAAATAATCACAGTCCTCCTTATGTTCACGAATCTTGAAAAAAGAATCAAGAACTAAAACCAAATAATGGGAGGACCGATAAATGCCGCGACATAAAGTTACGCAGGAAGCAAGGGATTTCTGGCAGGCTCTGGAAGAGCTGTTGGGAGAGCGATTTTCTGGGATAAAGGCCTTGATAATTGTTAAGCCAAAAGGCAATTATATAATTGTTTTGATTTCAGTCAAGGCGGTCAGGTTGTTGGGTTTAGGAGGAAGACGTCGGAGATTCAGGGGTAGTTCGGAAGTTGTGATACATGGAATCTCCAAAGAAATGAGTGCAGCTGCTTGAACTAGGTAGGTTTACTCTTGCGTGGAGGTAAGCTTGGGGTGTGCGAAAAGCATGCCCTCTTTTCTTTTTGGCTAAAATTGGTTAGAATTTAGAGTGTAGAGTAATGAATTCTGAAGAGGTGCCTGAGCGGTCGAAAGGGCTTGCTTGGAGAGCAAGTGTATCCATTTTGGGTACCGAGGGTTCGAATCCCTCCCTCTTCGCAAAGTTTAGTTAGAAAAAAATGAAAATCAAAAATAGAATCAGTGTTTCGAACATTAGAATTGCGGATTTCAAGAGCGGCAAATTCAGGAAACAATTGCCGGAGCTTTATGAATTAAAAAAGGTCATTGAAAACAATAGCTGGCATAACAATGATCCTGTCTTTGATCATACAATCGCTACTTTGGAAGAGCTTGATGGATTGTTGAAAAAAGCAAAAGGTAAAATTAATTCGCGTCTCAATCAAAAAGTAGATCAACACACAAGAAAAGAATTGTTATTCTTGAGTGCGCTTTTTCATGACATTGCTAAAAAAGAGACTTACGTTTTAGAAGAAGATGATCAAACCTCTTGCTTAAATCATGAAAAGACTGGCGCTTGTAAAGCAAAGAAGATTCTAGAGAGATTTGATTTATCAGACAAAGAAAAAGAGATTGTGGTTAAGATTATTAAGTATCATGGCGAGATTCATGTTATACTAGATATAGGTAATGAGAATTTAGAGGGGGATTACGAAGCATTAAAGGCTAAACATTCTGATATTTTTCTGGAGTTGATTCTGCTCGCAACAGCAGATACCCTAGCCAGTCAATTGAAAGACAACAATCCCGAAAAGTTTAACTATAGAATGGACTTTTACCATAATATTTATGAAAACTTCTAAAAAAAGCTGGCTGCCGATTGTCGTTCTTGTGATTATTGTAGGCAGCATTATTGCCGGGATCTATCTTTGGCCAGGTAATTTTGACGAGAAAGCAGAGGTCATACAGAATGTCAGGTCTGCTGCTTTGGCAGACAGATACAAAGGTTATATTCTCTTAGACAGCGGAGACCAAAATAAAGCTTGGTACATCTATCCGGTCAATGGCAGGAGATATTTTTTAGGTCAGCCCGAGAGGGGTTTGCAAGCTATGCGTAAGCTAGGAGCGATTATTGGCAGCGGTGAGCTTGCGAAATTGCCGATTGCGGACAGCGGCGAGCAAGGGGATTTAGCTTTGCGTCAAGCAAGAGCTGGTTTTGTTTTAAAGCACGGGGCAGACACCTGGTATTTGAACCCGAAAAATTTAAATCGCTATTATTTAAATAGTCCAGGAGATCTCTCTCACCTTATTTCCCGTTTTGGCGTCAGCGTCAAAACCAGTGATTTGGTTTTAATCCCTTTGGCCATGGAGAACAAAAGCGCCTACATTCGCAAGAACATTCAAACCAAGCGCGGTAGTTTTTTGATTGATCTGGTTACGATTGATCTCTCTCAAAATAATATCGGGGTAGTAACCGCAACCGCGAGTAAAACTGATTGCTATAATAACTGTCCGGCAAGACCTTTAGCTGATTTTGTTAAAGCTGCTAATGGCTTTGTCGGCATCCACGGCGCTTATTTCTGCCCACCCGATTATGCTTCTTGTCAGAGCAAGATTAATTACTACTTTTTTCCTTTCTATGAAGTCAGCAATGGATTTTTAGTCAATGCCGGCCAAGTGAAGTGGCTCCAGGGTTCGATTTTAGTTTTTGATCAGAACAACAATCATTACTTTTTCGTTGACGGTCGTGATTTTAAAAGCGTTACTGACTTTGAATTGAAATACAATGCTAAGATTCAGGCTCTAGCTTCCAATTCCCCGGCTTTGATTGCTAATGGTCAGAACGTCGTCGCAACGCAGAAGATGGATGACAAACAGCGCTCGGTTAAAGGTTACCGAGGGGGGATTGGGGTCCGAGGCAAGGTTGTTTATCTCGTGATTGCGCGGGGAGCAACCGTGCCGGACATGGCGAGTGTCATGGAGGCTTTGGGCGTGCAGACTGCCTTGAATCTAGACGGCGGCGGTTCTTCTGCTTTGTATTGGAAAGGCCAGTATAAGGTCGGTCCCGGCCGGCTTCTGCCCACCGCGATTATCTTTAAGGAAAAGTAAAATAGTTTAAAAAACAAAAACCCTCAAAACAAATTTTGAATCAGGGGTTTTTATTTTCAAAAGCTATAATTCCTCGATATATTGAGTAAATAAATTCATCAGGATTTTTGTATTTTTGCCCACCTTGCTGTTTCCGATTTGAAGGTTGTTGATTTTAGTAACCGGCATTACTCTTTTTATCGTGGCGGTAATGAAGATTTCGTCTGCTTCTTTTAATTCTTTGATTCTAATTTTTCTTTCATTGACTTTAAATTTCTTGCGGGCAAGCTTTAAAACCAGATTGCGGGTCGTGCCGATTAAGATATCATCTTTGGGTGTGATTAAAGCATTATTTTTAAAAATAAAAAAATTGCTGGTTGAGCATTCCAAAACATTGCCTTTAGAGGTATAGAGAATTTCTTGGGCGCGGGCAAGATTCAGCTTGGGTTTGTTTTGGAGCAGGCAGGTATAGTTTAAGGTTTTGGCGCGTGGATTATCTCTTTGGTATTCGGTAGTGATCAGTTTGATCCCTTTTGTGTAATATTCTCGAGGAAAAGGATGAAGCGGCTCGGCTAAGATCAAGAAGCTTGGTTTCCCTCTGGGCGTTAAGCTGTCTTTGCCAACACCACCAGTCAAAACCAGGCGGATTGTTGCCTCGCGAAAGTTGTTTTTCTTAAGAAGTTTGTTAATTATTTCAGTTAGTTCTTTTTTTGATTTAGGTAACGGGAGATTGAGCAGTTTTGCTGAATTTTGAAAGCGCTGCAAGTGTTCTTTGAGCAGGAATGGCTTGCCGGCAAAAGTGCGGAGAAAATCAAAAATTCCGTACCCGCGTAAAAACCCTAAGTCATTAGGGCTTAGGCGAACGTTCTTTGCTTCCGTGATTTTGTTTTGGAAGAAATAATATTTTTTAGCCATGAATACTTTATTCTACCACCCTTTATTTTATCTGCAAACTTGTTTATAATTTAAAGACAAAGTAAAGTTCAAAATTCCAGTTTCAAAATTTCAACTTATGAACGAAGTCGAAGAGATAAAAAATCGTCTTAATATCGCGGATGTTATTTCAGAATACATTCAACTGACTCAAGCAGGGGTGAATTACAAGGCCCGTTGTCCTTTTCATGATGAAAAAACACCCTCCTTTTTTGTTGCTCCAGATAAACAGATTTGGCATTGTTTCGGTTCTTGTGATGAAGGAGGGGACATTTTTACCTTTGTCCAGAAAATGGAAGGGATTGAATTCAGAGAGGCCTTGAAGATACTGGCGGATCGAGCGGGCGTGAAGTTGACCCCCCGTAATCCGCAGGCAGAGTCTAAAAAGAATCGCCTGCTCGAAGTCTGTGATTGGGCAGCCAGGTTCTTCCATCAAGCCCTTCTCCGTTCCAAAGAGGCCCAGATCGCCCGCGACTATTTGGCCTCGCGTAAGGTAGAAAAGAAATCAATCGAAGAATTTATTTTAGGTTATTCGCCTAATTCCTGGGATCTTTTAAGTCGGTTTTTGCGGAAAAGAGGTTACCATGATTTAGAGATCGCGCAAGCCGGACTTTCGGTTCAAAAGAACCAGGGTAAATTTTATGACCGCTTCCGCGGCCGCTTGATTTTTCCGATTAACAACATCCACGGCCAGACCTTGGGCTTTGGCGCGCGGGTTTTGGACGAACAACGCGATCCTTTGGGCAAATACATCAATTCCCCTCAAAGTTTAATTTATGATAAAAGTGGAGTGCTTTATGGTTTGGATCGGGCCAAGAATGAGATCAAGAAGCGAGGTTTCTGCATTGCGGTTGAAGGCTATTTGGACGTGATTACTTCGCATGCCATTAGCATTCGCAATGTAATCAGCGTGTCCGGCACAGCCTTAACCCTAAGACAGATAGGTTTGATCAAACGCTACGGCAAGAACCTCGCTCTTTCTTTTGACGCGGATTCAGCCGGGTTCCAGGCCGCGAAAAAAGGGATTGACAATGCGATCGCCACCGGTATGAACGTAAAGGTTATTGTCTTGCCCCCTGGTGAAGATCCGGATTCTTTGATTAAAAAAGGCCCCAAACTCTGGCGAGCAGCGATTAAGCGAGCCCAGTCCGTGATGGATTTTTACTTTAACCGCGCCTTTGGCGACCATAACTCTAAAGAATTAGAAGGAAAAAAATTGATTGCCGCTGAGCTCCTGCCTGTGATCAAAAAAATACCAGACGACATTGAACAAGCGCATTATTTGCAGGAGCTCTCTAGCAAGATTGAAATGAAGGAAGAAATTTTGCGTAAAGCAATGGACAAGGTTAGTTTTGACCAAAGACCCAAAACACAAGAGACAGAAGAGTCTCCCCAAGGCGTGGATTCTGGTTTATCTCTGGAAGAAGTCTTGGGCCGTCGTATTTTGGGTTTGGGCTTGAGGTATCCCCGCTTTCTAGGTCAGATTTTAAAAGGAGTAAAGACAACGATTCTTCCATCTTATCTCCAGGAGATTTACAGGATCTTAAAAAAATATTATAATAAAGATGAAGCTTTTGTTTTCAGTGATTTTAAGCGGAAAATAGAATCTTCGCATCCTAGTTTAGCCTCTAAAATAGATGTGGCTGTTTTGGGTGTTGAGAAAGATTTTGAGCAAGAAACAGAGGAAAGTGTGATTTCAGAAGAGCTGGAAGCTAACTTGAAACGTTTGCAAAAAGAATATTTGCAGAAAGAGTTAAAAGAGCTTGAGATTGAAATCAAAAAAGCAGAAGATGAAGGGAATAGAGCGACATTGAAAGAATTAACAGAGAGATTTTCCTCTCTAACCCAGGGGCTTGCAGGACTGTAATTTTTTAATTTACTAGACTTACACTGTGACACGCAAAAAGAACAAAACAAAAAGAGGCAAGCCCGCCTTGCCCGCAAAGCGAGGCAGGCCGCGTAAAAAACCCCGGCGCAAGACTGTCCCAAGGAAAACGGTTAAAGCCCGCCGCAGAAAAGAAACTGTCAAAAGGAAACCAAAGACCACTCGGAAAACCACACGCCGTAGAAAGTCTGCTATTCGCAAGACTGTTCGCAAGAAAGGCAAAACCCGCGCTTATGCCAGTAAGAGCAAGAAAAGAACTCCTCGTCGCAAAAAAGCAGCAAGGAGATATAGGTCCGCCTTGCCCGCAAAGCGAGGCAGGCGTCCGCGAATAAGCAAAAAATCCAAACCCAAGCCAAAAGTATACAAGCTTAAGTATCTTTTCAAGAAAGGAAAGCAGCAGGGTTTTATTACCGAGAATGAACTCCTTGCCGCCATCCCTGAAATAGAGGAACAGGGTGAGGTTTTAGATCAGTTTTTAAGTGAATTAGACAGAGAAGGGATTGGGCTCCAAGAGACGAGCAGAGACCTGATTAAGATCGAGACTAAAGCCGAGGGAATGAAAAAGCGTTCAAAAGAGGAGGAAATTTTTGCAAGAACTTTGGATCTTGGGGATATTTCTTCGGATTCAGTCCAGATGTATTTGCGGGAGATTGGCAAGGTCCCTCTTTTGACCGGAGAGCAAGAGGTTGATTTAGCAAAGCGGCAGGAGAAGGGCGAACGGGAAGCAAAGAAACAACTGATTGAGGCCAACCTTCGTTTAGTGGTTTCCGTGGCCAAGAAATACGCCGGCCGTTCTCTTTCTCTTCTGGATTTGATTCAAGAAGGAAACATCGGTCTTTTTCGTGCTGTAGAGAAGTTTGATTACCGCCGGGGTTATAAATTTTCTACTTACGCGACTTGGTGGATCCGCCAGGCAATCACGAGAGCGTTAGCAGATCAGTCACGCACAATCCGAATCCCGGTTCATATGGTGGAGACGATCAACAAATTCACCCAGACTGAGCGGCGGCTGGTTCAGGACTTGGGCCGCGAGCCGATGCCGGAAGAGATCGCCGCCGAGATGGGGATCCCCTTGGAAAAGGTCCGCCAGATTTTGAAAGTTTCCCAAGAGACTGTTTCTTTAGAGACCACAGTAGGAGAAGATGATGAGGATTCCACCTTGGGTGATTTTATTGAAGACCAAAAGACACCCACGCCAGACCGCTTAGCCAGCCGTGAGCTTTTAAGGAATCATATCCAGGATGTAATTGGCGATCTGAACCCTCGGGAACAAAAGATTTTGAGTATGCGCTTTGGTTTGGCTGATGGTATTTCTCGTACCCTTGAAGAAGTAGGGAGGGAATTCGGCGTTACCCGTGAGCGGATCCGCCAGATTGAAGCCAAGGCCCTAGAAAAAATCCGAGACCATCATTTGGTGAAGAGATTGAAGGATTATTAATGTTTGAATTTAGAATTTTGAATTTAGAATTTTGAATTCTGTATTTAATATTTTTTTATATTTTAGGTTTCAACAATCCGGGGTAGCTCAATGGTAGAGCAATTGACTGTTAATCAATTTGTTGTCGGTTCGAGTCCGACCCCCGGAGCCAATAAAATAATCGCATAAACAAGCGGTTATTTTTGGTTACCCTGAATCGGATTCGAACCTTTTAATTTATTTAATCAAAATAATCTGCTATAATTAAAGCAGGTTTTATTGTAATTAAGACTAGGCCCAGAAAAGGTTCCTGGCACCTTTTTCTATAATCAGTCTATGATGGTTATAGTGCGTCAATAATTGATAATAATTCAGAAATTCTATGCAACGCCATCTTTTATATGTAGATGAATCTGGTTTTGGAAACCTTGCTGACAGCCGTCAGAATCTGTTGTTGACAGGTCTTATTGTTGAAGAAAAAGAGGATTCTGAAATATCAGCATATTTTAATTACATAAAAAAAATCTACAAAATCGTTGAGGGCACTACCTTTCATTCTTATGATTTGTTTGAAAATCCAAAATCAAAATTATATCTTACACCTAAGAAAGCATTAAAGCTTGTGGCATCTTTGATTGAATTTATAAAAATTATTCCTATCAAGGTCTCTATACGTTACTTGGACAAAAAAAGACTTAGAGATTTTTTTAAAATGAAAGATGGTGAAAATAGATACTTCACTGGTAGTGAAGAAGCAGAGAGATGGAAAGATATTCCTTACGAGGTTCTCGCATCAAAAATATTTTTTTGGTTTGCCGATTATGTCGCTTCAGATAAAAAGTCTCGTGGCTCAATAGTAGCCGAATCAAGAAAGGAATCTGACCACGCATTACTTAGGTCATATTTAAGATGTAAAACACCGTCTCAATATAATTCTCAAAATATGAGAAAGTGTTCAGAAAAGATGCAAAGAGTGGTAAGCTCAATTAGATTTGAAGGAAAGATTGGATGTCGGCCAGGATTAGAAATCGTGGATCTATTTTCTTATGTCGCTTATCAGTCGATTACAAATAAATTAAGGACTAAGCACTTCAAGGAAAGAAATTTTGCTAGCTTGTGGAGAGCAATAAAGAGTAAGATTGATAATAAAAAAATAAGTGAGGCTAATAACCGCACTTTTAAAACTTACCTTTTTTCGCGTAGAGTTTACAAGATATCCAATAAGGTCAAGATGGTCAATAATCCAGAATCATTGGAAACCTTGTGAACCCCACCCGAAGGTGGATGTCCACTATTTTTATTATAGCACACGATCCATTTGAAAATCAAATTTTTTTACGGACGATAAGAATATTCTTAAATCCTGTGAAATCTGCTTCCAGTTTGTTGTTCTAAATGCGTCCAACACTGGGAGCTCATCTTAAAAAATGGCTTGTTTAAGCTGTTTTTTTGGTGTAGCAGTATTGAATCATTACAATTGATAGACATTAAGATAAGTTTATGATATAATGTAAATAGAGAGGGTGAGGGAAAATAGTAATATATAACATAGAACATAAGGAGAATTAGCCATGACTGATAAGAGAGGATCTACGGGATGGTCATTCGGTGAGATTGATGAGTCAACATTGCCCAAGGGAGAAGCATTTACTACCCAGGCGAACTTAAGGGTAAGGCCAATTGGAGAGTTGGATGGGGAGATAGAATTTTTACGGATTCTGTCTCATGGCAATGTACTTTTCCCAGGTGCTTACACAAAAGTTCCAGGAGATGACGCTGAGAAGCCAGAAAAAGTTACGGTGCTAAATAGCCTAGGAGAAAGGAAAGAACTTCCTGCTGGCGAACTGGTAATGCCACTTTTGTCAGATTTCTAGTATAGCACTTTCAGAAACCAAGTAGGTGTTTTAAGGGTTTCCAATACAGAGCCCTTTTTTTATTCCTAAACCTTCCCAAAACAGGTTCTAACATCGTCTACCCAGGGGAGCCAAGAAAATAATCGCATAAACAAGCGGTTATTTTT
>CAZKRD010000004.1:0-70568 GCA_964555185.1 uncultured Candidatus Saccharibacteria bacterium
TCGGAGACACCACGACAAATATGGGCCACAGCCTTGCTTCAGATGACGACCTCTATATTGAAGGAGATCTGGAAGTAGACGGCAGTGCCTGGTTTGATGCTTCGGTCACAATCGCAGACAAACTGACAGTAGATGGAACTACTCTTCATGTTAATTCTGATACTAACCGAGTGGGGATTGGGACGGTGGCGCCAACTAGAAAATTACATGTTTTGGATGGGTATATCAAGGCTGAAAATGATACTGGCTCTGCTGGTATCGATATTGATTCTGGCGGGACAACTTCTAGTGCTGGGATTAAATATCAACATGCGGGAACTGATTATTGGTACAATTATGCTTACGGGGAAGCCTTTGAATTTCGAGAAGAGATTGGTTACAAAATAGTATTGATTCTTAAAAACGACGGCAACGTTGGCATCGGGACCACAGGACCCGATCAAAAATTAGAAGTCTTAGATACAGGACCCCAACTTAGACTCTCCTATGTTGACACAAACGCAGTTACTGACTTTCAAACTGGTCAAACCGGAGACCTAACTATTACTCCTTCAGGCAATAACATATTGTTCTCTGATTCAACAACTTTTGCGATTGGAGGCGCTTCTGCCCAATCCTACAACGTAATCGGAGACACCACCACGAATATGGGTCACAGCCTTGCTTCAGATGACGACCTCTACATCGAAGGAGACCTGGAAGTAGACGGTTCTGCCTGGTTTGACGGCGGTGTTACCGCAGCAGGGGATCTCACTGCCTATACCCTCTATCTCTATGACACTAACCAATCTCACCTCCTCCATGTCCTATGGAACGAAGACGACTCTGCTCACCGCATCCTAAACCTCGCTGTTGGAGGCGGCAATAGAGCATTCACCCTCAATGAAGACCTCACCATCGGAGACGGCCAGAATGTTACGATCACCGCCTTAGGCCAAGCCAACACCCTAACCTTAAATGAGTCCTTTACGATTGGAGACGGCAATGACGGCACCCTCACTTACTCCGCCTCCTCCAAGACCCTAACCGTAGAAGATGACTCCTATATCAACCAAGACCTAACCACAGACGCCAACCCGACATTCGCAGGACTAAACGCTGATGCTATTAACATTGGCATCACTTCTTCTTTTGAAATAGACACTGATTCAAATATCCTTCTTCTAGATTCAAACTCAGGTACAGTCAAGATAGATGATGACCTTTACATCACCGGACAAGTTAAAGGAGACTCAAGCTTCGCATTCGGCGGAGCAGACACGGAAAGCTACAACGTAATTGGAGACACCACTACAAACATGGGTCATTCGCTATCAAGCGATGACGACCTATATATAGAAGGCGATTTAGAGGTAGACGGTTCTGCTTGGTTTGATGCTTCAGTGACAATCGCAGACAAACTGACAGTAGATGGAACTACTCTTCATGTTAATTCTGATACTAACCGAGTGGGGATTGGGACGGTGAGTCCTGCAAAAAACTTAGATATTTATGATGCTACTGGAGCAGAACTTTTATTAGTGCGAGACGATTCTTCTACTGAAATTAACAATTTACTTGGTCAAATATTATTTGATGCAAATGATGGTTTAAGTTCTGTAGATGCTTCAGTAATGATTAGAGCTTATGCTTCTGAAGAACATATTACAATTAATAAAGGAGGATATTTAACATTTGAAACAAAACGAGATAATGTAAACGATAATCAACCAGCTAATGAGTGGATGAGATTAACATCAGCAGGATTTCTCGGCATAAACACCACACTTCCTGACCGCAAACTAGATGTTTTAGATGCCTCTAACCCCCAACTCCGTCTAACTTACACAGACGGGAGTGTGTATTCCGAATTTCAAACAGACTCTGGTGGAGACTTAACCATAGATATGTCGGGAGGTAATTTGCTCTTAGCTGATGCAGATACTTTTGCTGTGGGTGGAACATTAGGACAAGCCTATAATGTAATTGGTGATACTACTACGGGAATGGGTCATTCTTTATCTTCAGATGATGACTTATACCTTGAAGGAGATTTGGAAGTAGACGGCACAGCATGGTTTGACGGAGGAATCACGACCCCAAGCCTTGCCATCTCCGGATTAACTGCTTCAAGACTGGTTGCTACAGACGCAGCTAAAAACATTGTCTCTTCTGACCTTTACGCCTGGGTAACCGGTACAGCCAATCGAGTCACAGTCGCGGATGATGCAGACGGAACAATCACTCTCTCTGCTCCTCAAGATATCCATACAGCAGCCAACCCAACATTCGCAGGCTTAAACGCAGACGCGATCAACATCGGAATCACTTCTTCTTTTGAAATAGACACTGATTCAAATATCCTCCTCTTAGACTCAAGTTCAGGCACAGTTAAAGTAGACGACAACCTCTATATCACCGGACAAGTTAAAGGAGACTCAAGCTTCGCATTCGGAGGAGCAGACACGGAAAGCTACAACATAATCGGAGACACCACCACAAACATGGGCCACTCCCTAGCCTCTGATGATGATTTATATATAGAAGGAGACCTGGAAGTGGACGGTTCTGCTTGGTTTGATGCTTCGGTCACAATCGCAGACAAACTGACAGTAGATGGAACTACTCTTCATGTGAATTCTGATACTAATCGGGTGGGGATTGGGACGACGGGACCAACAGCGAAGTTGGAAGTTTCTGGTGGGAATTTGAAAATGACAAGTGGAAATATAGCTTTGAATGGTAATTGGTTAAGTAAAGATGGTGATAATGAAGGACTCTACATTCAAAGTAATGGTTATATAAATAATTTCGGCGAGGGTGCAACTCAGAATTTTGTCATAATAGGGACTGCATTATTCCGTGGTGCAACTTTTAGTATTGAAAATGCAAGTGCTAAGAATATTCTTGTGACATCTGGAAATAATATAAATCTGGTGACTGCCAGCGGCGGCAACGTCGGCATAAACACCGTAGGCCCCGACCGTAAACTAGACATCTTAGACGCCACTAACCCCCAACTACGCCTAACCCACACAGACGGGAGTGTTTATGTGGATATGCAAGCAACTTCGGCAGGACATTTAAGTATTTCAGGAAGTGGGGGGAATGTGGGAATTGGGACAACAACACCTACTTCAAAACTTCATATATTTTCACCTGATGATGCAGATTCGTGGAATAGTGCCCAACCATTAGTGGAAATAACTAATCTTGATGTAAATGCAACCGATGCAGCTGCTTTACTTGTTCGTGGTGGAGCAAATAATGTAGTTGGTCTAACTTTTCAAGTGCAAGATTATAGTGGGAATACAGATTTTGTAATAACAGGAAACGGCAACGTCGGCATTGGAACTGCGAGTCCCAATCTTAAAGTTGAATGGGCAGACGCAACAAGAAGTGGATTTTTGGATTTTGGCTTAGGAGGAGTAACAATAGGAGGAGCAGCAGGAAATAATTTAGCATTATGGACTAATGGCAATCAACAAGTTACTATAGACACCAACGGCAACGTCGGCATCGGCACCACTGCTCCAGATAAAATTCTTGAAATCAACAAATCCACAGGAGGAGAGATCCGCCTTACCTACAATGACTCTGATGGTAGTGCTGCTAACTATGCTGATTTCAGTGTAGGTAGTGGTGGAGATTTAACTATAGATGCCTCTGGTGGAAACTTGCTTTTAGCAGATAGTGATACTTTTGCTGTGGGTGGAGCGTTAGGACAAGCCTACAATGTAATTGGAGACACGACCACGAACATGGGCCACTCCCTAGCATCAGATGATGATTTATATATAGAAGGAGATCTGGAAGTAGACGGCACAGCATGGTTTGACGGAGGAATCACCACCCCAAGCCTTGCCATCTCCGGATTAACTGCTTCAAGACTGGTTGCTACAGACGCAGCTAAAAACATTGTCTCTTCTGACCTTTACGCCTGGGTAACCGGTACAGCCAATCGAGTCACAGTCGCGGATGATGCAGACGGAACAATCACTCTCTCTGCTCCTCAAGATATCCATACAGCAGCCAACCCAACATTCGCAGGCTTAAACGCAGACGCCATCAACATCGGAATCACTTCTTCTTTTGAAATAGACACAGACTCAAACATCCTCCTCTTAGACTCAAGCTCTGGCACAGTCAAAATAGATGATGACCTCTACATCACCGGACAAGTTAAAGGAGACAGCTCCTTCGCCTTTGGCGGAGCAGACACCCAAAACTACAACGTAATTGGAGACACCACTACGAATATGGGTCACTCCCTAGCATCAGATGATGACCTCTATATTGAAGGAGATTTGGAAGTAGACGGTTCTGCCTGGTTTGATTCTGCAATTACTGTAGCAGGAGACATCACTCTTACGGGACATCTCTTACCTTCTGCTAATGATCAATATGATCTAGGTTCAGATAGTCTGCGCTGGAGAGACCTCTACCTGGGCCCTGGTTCTGTCCATATGGGTGTTTCTGGCAATGAAGCCATAATCGGCTATGACACTACCTCAAACTACATCACCTTTGACCCAGATGGAGACACCACAGCAGAGATGGTGATTGATGATTCTGGGAATGTGGGGATTGGGACGACTGGGCCAGACAGAAAGCTAGACATCATAGACTCATCTAACCCTCAATTAAGGTTATCTTATGTCGATTCCAATGCTTACGCAGATTTTCAAGTAGAAAGTAACGGATATCTTGGCATACTACCTTCTGGTAAGAATGTCGGCATCGGCACCACTAGTCCCAGCGCCCTTCTCCATGTAGCTGAAAGTAGAACTTCAGGTACGATCACAAAACTGTCTTATCCTTCTGCCACCACTCTAGCTGGCAGTGTGATTGGCACTGATATTGATCTTTTAACCAATCTCACCCCCGGATCCTATGATATTACAGGATTGCAAATCACAATGCCGTCAACAGGCACGGGAGATCATAGCTTTGCCAAGTTTATTGAAGGTTCCACTACGCTTTATGACTTTAATACTGTAACTGCCCAATTCGATGTACCAACTTCATTTAATGCCGCTGGCGATGTTTCTTTATCCTATGATTTAATTTTGACCAATGCCAATGCTAGCTATATTAAATCGAACGGCTCTTTATATATTGAGGCTGGTGATCCAAACCAAAATTATGGTTTGACTCTATCAGCCAATGGATCGGGCAGAGTTATTGTTAGTGACAATTTTTATGTTACTGGCCCTGTTCAGGGAGATTCTGCCTTCGCCTTTGGCGGAGCAGACACCCAAACCTACAACGTAATCGGAGACACCACGACAAACATGGGCCACTCCCTTGCTTCCGATGATGATCTCTACATTGAAGGAGACCTGGAAGTAGACGGTTCTGCTTGGTTTGATGCTTCTGTTACAATTGCAGACACACTGACTGTAGCTGGAGACATCCTTGCTACTTCTGGTGTCCATATTGGTGTAGATACTACTCCTAATCTTATTGATGACGCCACTAACGGATCAGATTCTACCACTCTCTACATTGGCAATAAGATTATTAGCACAGAGGCCTCTGATGCCAGAAAAAAGGATGTGATTGGCACAACCGGGAGAGGTCTCCAAGACATCCTGGAGATGAAGGTAGTAGACTTTACCTGGAAGCCAGACTTTGACATTGATTCCAGCACGATTAACACTGGGATACTGGCCCAAGAGATGTATCAGATCCTGCCCTCTGTAGTTAGAGTACCCCCGGATGAAGAGACCGGCCTATGGTCTATTCAGTACAACAACATGGTTCCTGTCCTCGTCAGAGCGATCCAGGAACAACAGGGACAGCTTTCTGTACTTGATGATGAAATGTTATTGGTTAACGATCAGATTATGGAGCTTTCTGGGATTATTTCTGATAGTATGCCGGCTTTTTCCGCATTAGATTTAGAGATTGATGGTTTAGGCGAGGAACTGGCGGATTACGGAGCGCAGATTGATGATTTAGAGGTGAGAGTGGGCGACTTAGAGGGAGGTTCTGATACTGTTCCAGAAACAGACCTTGGAGATAATGGCGACACAACCTCCGAATCTGAAGAGGTGAACCCAGAGTCTTTGCAAGAGACCTTGCAGACTCTGGTTGACAGCCTGGACGCTCTTTCTGGTTTGACCAGTCAGCTTGGCATTTTAACTGATTCTATCCTAACTGTGATGGAATCCAATCAAGTGAACACAGCAAGGATTGAAGAACTAGAAGCAGAAGTAGGAGAATTAAAGCAGATTGCGAGGATTGTGGACGAGAAAGTAGTGATTGGCACACCCGATCAGTATTTGGTTTTGGACGCGGCAAGCGGACTTGAGATTAACAGTGAGAATTTTGTTCTGGATCCAGACGGCAATGTGACGATCGCTGGTGAGCTTAACCTGCTTTCCGGCAGGATTAATTCAGAGTCCGGGGTTTTAGAGCTAAATCCGGGTGAGAATGAAGAAGGGGAAAGCAAGGTTGTGGTCCGGGGAGACTTGGAAGTGGAAGGAGACTTGTTGGTTTTAGGAACTTCAACAGAACCGGCAGTAGAGGAAGTGGAAGGAGAGGAGGAAGAGAGGGATTCGATCACAGGCGTGGCTGTAATCTCCGCGGGCGACACCGAGATTGTGGTCGACAATGATAATATAAGCGCAGACTCTTTAATCTATATTACACCCGTGTCGCCTACTCAAGGCCAGGTCCTGTTTGTTGCGGAAAAGCGCGAGGAAGAGGTTTATGATCAAGATCGGAAGGAATGGTTGGCCCAGGGCTTTACCGTAGCGGTTGAAGAAGAGGTGGGGGAGGATATTGAGTTTAATTGGTGGATTGTGGATTCAAACTAAGATTTACAATTATTCTAATTATACTAATTGTTCTAATTATTCTAAGAAATGACCAAGCCCCAATGACCAAATTAATAGAATTATTCTAATTAACCTAATTATTCTAAACAAATCCCAATAACCAATGACCCAAAATTAATTTTATTTTTTGGGGTTTGGGACTTAGTCATTATTTAGAACAATTAGTATAATTAGAACAATTAGTATAATTTTCTTCCCTTATGTTGCTAAAAATAAAAAAACCTATTTGTTGGTTTAAAAAACTAAGCAAACGAGTTCTGTTTTTAATTATCTTAGGCATCTTCTTTGTCGGTGCCGGAGTTTTTACGATCGTAGCGGTTAATAATCGCGGCAACGAACCGGTTGCTTGGTGGCGGTTAGACGAGGGCTATGGCACAAGCGCTTATGATGCCAGCGCAAACTCCAACACAGGCACGATAATCAATGCTGTTTGGAAAAACGAACCCTATTGCAAAACAGGAAAATGCCTCTACTTTGACGGAACCAATGATTATTTATCAATAATTAATGATTCAACACTCAATCCAACAGAAGGAGTAACAATAGAAACATGGGCAAGACCCAACAACTTTGACTCCTCTGCCTCCTTAATTAAAAAAGACCAGCAATATTCATTAGACATTGCTCAAGGAGTGCCTAACTTCAGAGCTTACGCCAACTCAAGATGGTATTCTGCCATAGGCGGTGAAAGGGCTTGGCTTTTCAGAGAGCCAGCTGACAACCAGCTTACAGGCGATGGCGGAGCCACCTTCACAGAAGCTTTTGGTTACCGAGCCCTAACCCCTGCAAACCTCACAGCAGAAAAAGGAGTACTAATTACTGACGCTGACGGCAGTGGCTCTGGAAGTGGCGACAACTTACAATACAGCCGTGGAAGCCAGAGCACCCCCGATGGAACTAATGTTGTCTACGAAAACTTTGATCCAAACCAAGGCACTTTGGAGTTTTGGGTCAGACCTAATTGGGATGGGGATGATGGGTTAAGGCATTATATAACTCAAGGGTGGCATGACACTAATAATCGTTTTCAAATACGTAAAGATATTAGCACTAATGATTTATATTTTTCTTATTACGCCAACAGTTCTGGGGCTGACGTAGGGGCTTATGATATATCATCTTGGAACGCAGGAGTTTGGCACCATATTATAGGAGTGTGGGATAAAAATAATGTGACCAATGGCACCGATAATATAACTTTATATGTTGATGGTTCAAGGATAGCTGGTAATGTCACTGACCCTGGACAGGCAGAAGGAGTAGATACTGATTTTCATATTGGCTCTGGCAGAGACGGTGCTGATCAATTCAACGGCACAATTGCTGGCAGAATATTAAATCGGCCACTGACAAGCACTGAAGTCACGGCTCTGTATAATTCTGGGGCTGGCTCAACCGACACCTTTACCGTCACCCCAGACACGGTTTGGATGGGGACTTACTCTGACGACTCCACAACAGCCACATATTGGCATACTGGCAAAAGCGTGTCCGCAATCGCAGACGGAGCAAACGAAGACACCCTGACAACCGCCAGCGGAGCAGACAACTCCTTCAGCGATAACGACCGCGTCGTAGTTTACGACGGCACGGGCTACAAAGTAGAGGGTTGTGTGGACGGCGCGCCAAGCGACACCAGCGTTGCAGTTGACAACTGCGCCGACGCTGACCCAGGAACCACTGAAAATATAGGTGTTCATGCTGAACTAGATTCTTCTACTCCTGAATATTTCTATAATGCCGCTGCCTCTATGAAGCCAGGCGATGGCGTTGATTTCTATGTTGCCGCGTGGGTAAATCCAGCAGTGGTTGGTACATATATTATTTTTCAATCAGGTCTGCCTTATGCTTGGGTAGATCGTGCTGGTTATTATTTTTACATGTCTGGTGATAAAATTGGAATTCGTCTTGATGATGAAACTGATACGGGTGGTGGTGCGTTTACTTCAGAAGCTTGTATTGTAGCTGATAAGTGGCAGCACATAGCAGTGAGAGTAGATAGGGATGATTTAGCTTATTTTTTCTGTAATGGTTATGCCGCAGGAACTGCAAATGTATCAGGGTATGATGGTGACTTATCTGATGCTGCTATTACTAGGATTGGAACAGGTTATAATGGAGCAGGTAATCCGCAATATAGTTTTGATGGTAAGATTCGTGACGTTAGAATACAGGTAGGTGGAACACAGCCCTCAGATGCGCAGATTTTGTATCAAGCAACGCATCCTTTGGATTATACCGCAAGTTCATGGACACTGAATGGTTCTCGAGGATATTACACTATGACAGACTCTGATATGTCTTCTGGTTTGACAGCTTCAGGAGATGCCATTGCTTTGTTAACTGCGGGTGGTGGTAATCCTAGGGAACAAGAAGCGTTTGTTAGCAAAAACCTGATTCAAGACGGGTCAATGGAAAACGGGGGAATAGGGGAGTGGCAAGTCGGCGATGTAGCAACAACTCTGGCCAAAGATACCACAACAATAAAATACGACAACCAATCATTAAAAATCACTAACGCTGACGCCAGTCAGGCGTTTGCTCGCCAAAGCATTACCACAGTCGCAGGCGAGGATTATTATTTTAATGGTTGGTTTTATGGTCCCTCTACAGTCAACGGCGCAAGTCAATTAGTTGATGTTGATGCTACTGCGGCATTAGGTGTAACAGCCACACAAGCAGGCGCTATTGCCTCAACATGGAAAGAGGTGGATTTTTGCTTTGAAGCTGGCGACACCTCTACTGACATTGATTTGGGCAGTGGTTCTGTTATTGATACTGAAATTGGCTATTGGGATTCTGTAAAGCTCCTCCCCAACCTTATTGATGACGGTGGCATGGAGGGGGCTTATACTAGCTGTGGCGCATCACTTACATTGTCATCAGTCAATACTACGTTTACATCAACTAGAGTAACAGATGGCTCTGCCTGGACTTTGTCCAGCGTCATTTCAGGATATATAGCCATAGCCAGTGGTGGTTCAAAAGGAATGATTACTGTTGTTGACGACGGTTCTGATTATGTAGATGTAGAAAATTGGGATGCTGGAACACCAAGCAATGGCGAAACCGTACGTATTTATTATGCGCTACCTGACGGATGGTCAACTTCAATTTGTAATTCTGCGAGCAAACCTCGTCGACTTGAAGGTCGTACTGGGAGTTATGCTCAACAACTTAGAATGGGCGCCGCTAGCTGTACCCATTATTTGTATCAAGACATAGCTGGGTATGAAGATTTTAAAGGTAAATATCTGACCTTAAGCGCTTGGGTTAATGGTAACTGGAGTATTGGCGCTGGCTCTTGCACACCTCCTTATATTATGATTGATGATGGTGTGTCAACTGTCTCGTCAGAAACAAAGAGCGTTGATGATGGTTGGGAGAAGTTAATAATCACTAAGCTGATAAGTGATAGCGCAACCAAAATCAGAGTAAGATTATATGTGCCTTATTATATTTATTCAACATGGGATGATATTTCTCTTGTTGTCCTTGATGATATTTCTCCAAGTACGGCTACGCCGTCAACCGAGGCAAATTCTTTTGGCACAGGTAAGTGGAGCGACACGAACGGCGCATTTCTGGTTGACGGCGGAGATACTTTAACATACACACAATCTGGCAATCTTGACAACGAGGCAGGCACAGTGGCTTTTTGGGTGAAACCAAATGGCTACGACGAATCAACTCCAGTGGACAAATACTGGATTGACACCCGCGACTCAACCCCAGACCAAGGGTTTTATGTGTATATGAACTCAACCGAAGACGATGTGGTATTTGCCGGCAATGACAGCGTTAATGTTTGGGCGGCCACCTCAACAGCAATTGATTGGAGCGTTAATGCCTGGCACCACATAGCAGTAACCTACGACTGCTCACAAGCAGGTGGCTCTGACGAAGTCTACTTATATATTGATGGCTCCGTAGCGGCTTCAGATACTTCAGAAACCTGCGCTTCTTGGACTCTGCCAACTAATATGTATGTAAATAGTGATTATGCTGGAGCAAACCAAGGAGATGCTTATCTTGATGATATTAGAACATATGACTCAGTGCTTTCATCAACAGAAATTACTGATATTTATAACAACACAAAATTGCGGACTGTTTCTGCCAACGAATGGGCGCATTTAACAGGGGTTTATTCAAAAGACGACGCTAATCTAAAAATTTATAAAAATGGGGTGTTGCAGAATACAGTGGCTGTGGGCGCCAGCTACGACTTAGCAACCAGCTCAAATAATTTAATGCTCGGCGAAGCATTTTTCGGATTTTTAGACGAGCCCCGCATATACGACTATGCTAGAACCGCTGACCAAGTTAAAGCTGACTATGTTGCTGCTTCGTCTTTGCGTGGAGCTTCTGGCAGAGCTGTAACAGTTGGGGAAGGGATTGACTCAAGCGAAGGGCTTGTGGCTCACTGGGCAATGGACGAGTCCGCGTGGGACGGCACTACAGATGAGGTTGTTGACTCCTCTGGCAATGCCAACCACGGCGTGCGTGTCGCCGATGCCAACACCACAAGCACCGCAAAATACGGCAGAGCAGGGACTTTTGATGGCACAGGGGATTATGTGGATATTGGAATCGGCCCCACTGCGGTAAACGTGGTAGCTTTTTGGGCAAATCCAGGCACCACATCAGATTATTTTATAGACTTGAACGGCTCTGCCTATATTAGCGTATCATCCGGGACTTTATCGGCAACAGGATTTACTGATCCAACAATTTATGTAAATGGCGCAGTGTCTAATACTATCGTAGCTAGCGCGTGGCAGCACATTGTTGTTACAACAAATACTAGTATCAATGCCAGTGATTTGGATATAGGCAGATTAGAAGGAACAGATGATTATCAAGGGGAAATTGATGATGTTAAGATGTATAGCGTTATTCGTTCAGCCAGTCAAATCCGCAAGGATTATGAAACCGGCCCGCCACCTGACCTGCACTTAAAAATGGATGAAAACACCGGCGATACGGTTTATGATACAGCAGGAGAGAATGATGGGATTTTGGGTACTGGCTCTGGTGTTGATGTAAGGGATCCTTCTTGGGCTCCTGGTAAATATGGCAGTGGCTTAAAGCTTGATGGTTATGATGATCGTATAATAGTAAGCCATGGAAGCGCTTTTGAATTTGGAAGGGGGAATTTTACGATTGCCTTTTGGGCAAAAATAATCGACAATATTCGTATGGGAAAAGACTATTATTATGGTGAAAGCCCAGCGGGCGAGAATAGGTGGGCGATTCACTCAGCTGGCTATGGCCAAGGGATTATGTGGCAGTCTGCTAACTGCGGGGATGGCTCCAATGATGTCATGGTGGGTGCTGGCAGTAGTGGCGATTATGCTGACGGCGAGTGGCGTCATTTTGCTTTTGTTAAAAAGGATCAGATAGGATATTGGTATATCAATAGCGTTGATAAAACCAGTTGGCGGTCTGATTCTTTTGCTGATTTTGGTTGTTCTTTGAGTAATGACAGAACTTTAGTAATGGGAAGATATACCAGATATCCTGTTGATGGAACTGATTATATGGATGGTTCTTTTGATGATTTTAGAGTTTATAAATATGCCCGGACGCAGAAGCAGATTATGGAGGATATGAACGCAGGCCACCCAGCAGTTGGCTCGCCTGTTGGCTCGTATGTCGGCTATTGGAAGTTTGATGAGGGCTATGGCACTACTGCTTATGATAATTCTGTTAATGATAATGATTTAACCCTTTCTAACGAATCCTGGGAAACAGATTGCAAGTTTGATAGTTGCTGGGACGGAGATGGCACAGAATATGTTTATCGCAATGATGATCCTGACTTTGATTTTGGGGCTACTGATGACTTCGCAATCACGGGCTGGTTTAAACACGATACGATCGCTGATAACCCAGATTATCTAGTGGTAAAGAATAATGGCAAGGGCTACAAAATCTATATGGATTCTGACGGCGACCTTGCCTTTGGCATTGATGATGATGCCAGCTTTGACCCTGATGATGTAGTCGGCGATGATCAATCAAAAAACTATGATGATAATACCTGGCACCATTTTGCCGCAATCGCAAACGATACTACTTCAATCAAACTCTATGTTGACGGTATCAAGATAGATGAAGACACCACAATCGAAGCCTCTGGCACCCTAGCAAATGCCGACCCTCTCTACATCGGAGTAGATGATGACGGCTCTTCCAATCCTTGGGATGGTGAGATCGATGAACTTAAGATCTACCGTTTTACCTTGACGCCAGAAGAGATCAAACAAGAATACAATCAAAGCAAAAGCCTTGTTTTGGGTTCAAAGTCAACAGAATCTGACGGCACCACTCCATCCAATTCAGCTTCAAGGGAGTACTGCGTCCCTGGAGACACAACATTTTGTGATCCGCCAGTGGCGCACTGGCGGATGGATACAAAAGGAGGGGATACGGCTTATGATTTAGCCGGATCGAATGACGGCACCTTGGGCAGCGGCGCTGGCGCTGACTCTGCTGATCCTGTGTGGCGACATGAAGACCGCTGCCACGAAGCGGGCTGTCTTGATTTTGATGGGGTGGATGATTATGTGGATGCGGGGAACGATGATTCTTTGACTAATATCAGTGAACTTACAATTTCAGCTTGGATAAATAGCCCTCTTCTATTTGAGGAATCTGCTGGCTCTGATTTAGGGTCTATTGTAGACAACGATGATAATGAAAATTATCAAATGAGAGTTAATGAGGATGGTCAAGTAATTCTTAATCTAGGTGGCGCATGGAATGCGTGTAGAACTGCAGGTGGAGCTATAACAGCAAATACTTGGCATCATCTTGTAGGCACATACGATGGCTCAAATTGTGAAATTTTTGTTGATGGAATTAGTAAAGATACTGGAACAGGTGGAGCATTAATTGATTCTGCAGAACCTGTTTATATTGGCAAAAGAAAAGATACGGCTACTGAACGTTTTAATGGTATCATAGACGACGTCCGTATATACGACTACGCCCGAACACCAGCCCAAATCGCCTGGGAGTATAATAGGGGAGCGCCTGTTGGCTGGTGGAAAATGGATGAGGGTCAGGATTCAGAAACAACCTGCAACGCCACTGGCTCAACTGTGTATGACTACTCTGGCAACGGCAATAACGGAACCCTTTCACTCCAACCTGCTGGCAACACAGCCACTACAACTGCATGGTCCGAAGGCAAATACTCCTGCGCCCTCGACTTTGACGGCACTGATGATTATGTGGAGATCGGAGATAGTGACTCTTTAGATAACACAAACCAATTGACAATTTCTACTTGGGTTTATCCAGAATCTATTTCCAATAGAGGTATTTTGGCAAAAAGAGTTGCTTTTCAGGATAATCACTCATATGACCTTTATTTTGCTTCAAGTAAATTATATGTTGATATTGATAGTAATAATGATAGATTTAGTAGTAATAAAATTTTCAGCACCAACCAATGGTATCATATTGTGGTTGTGTATGATGGAACATTAGCATCTGCTCAGCGGGCTAAAGTTTATGTAGATGGTGTTTTGGACAAAACGGCAACTGAAACAAGCACATCTATTCCAAACTACGCCTCGAATTTTTATATTGGGGTTTTAAAAACAGACCCTGGGACAACTTGGGAATTCGACGGTCTCATAGACGACGTCCGCATATACAACTACGCCCTAACCCCGTTGCAAATTCGCACACTTTACAACGAGAATTCAGCGGTGAGATTTGGACCTACCGAGGGATTGCCGTAATAACGATTATATGCGAATTTGCAACGGGGCTAACCCAAACCAAACCCCGTTAGAGGTTTACCTCTAAACGGGGCAAATTAAGAATGTATTTAACGAGGGCTCCGTCGTCCGCTTCGGCCCAACAGAAGGATTGCCTTGATAAAACAATTTTTAAATGCCTTGTTTTGGTTAATTTTTCTTGTTAAAGTTCAGTTAAACAAAACAATAATATATGTTTGCAAAAGTTAATCCCAGGCCCAATTTTCCAAAAATCGAAAAAAAGATTTTAGATTATTGGGCGAAAAATAAAATATTTAAAAAAAGCGTAGACAAGAAAGCAAGCAAAGGCAACTACGTGTTTTTTGAGGGTCCGCCAACAGCAAATGGCAAACCCGGCGTGCATCATATAGAGGCGCGGGCTTTTAAGGATTTGTTTCCGCGCTATAAAACAATGCGAGGGCACAGGGTAGTAAGGAAAGCGGGCTGGGACACGCACGGATTGCCGGTTGAATTGGAGGTTGAGAAGAATTTAGGGTTCTCGGGCAAGCGCGACATTGAGGAGTATGGGATCGAGAGGTTTAACAGGAAATGTAAAGTTTCAGTCTGGAAATACAAAGAGGATTGGGAAGAGATGACCCGCCGGATTGGTTTTTGGCTGGATATGGAAGATCCTTATGTTACTTTTGATAATGATTATATTGAATCGGTTTGGTGGATAATAAAGCAGGTTTGGGATAAAGGATTGCTCTATCAGGGCCATAAGGTCGTCCCCTATTGTCCGCGGTGCGGAACCGCGCTTTCGAGCCATGAGGTGGCGCAGGGGTATAAGAAAGTGAAAGAGGAGAGCGTGTTCGTTAAGTTCAAAATCAAAGATCAAATCTCAAAAATCAAAAATACAAATCAAAAGTCAAAAATTAAAATCACTTCGCGATTTTTGAATGGAAAAGAGGATGTTTATTTTTTAGCCTGGACCACGACGCCTTGGACTCTGCCAGGGAATTTGGCATTGGCTTTGGGGGAGGATATTGATTATGTTTTAGTAGAAGTAGGAGCAGGCCTTGTGCCTGCCCTGCATCGGAATGACGCAGAGCCTGCCCAGGGCGACCACAAGGGTCGCCCCTACAGAGAATGTTTCATTTTGGCCCGAGAGCGGTTGGAAATTTTAGAGGGGAAGTATAAGATAATTAAGGAATTTAAAGGTAAGGATTTGGCAGGGACCCCCTATGAGCCGTTGTATCCGGTTTTTAGCGGCGAAGAGAGCGAGCATATCTACCATTCTGTTTTGGCCGATTTTGTAACCACAGATGAGGGCACGGGGATTGTCCATACGGCTGTGATGTATGGGGAGGATGACTATCGGTTGGGAGAGAAGTTGGGGCTGCCGAAAAGACATACAGTAAACTTACAAGGTAAATTCAAAGTCAAAAATCAACCTTCGAGTCCTGAGCCTCAGGTCGAGGGAAAGTCAAAAATAGAAGCTGCTTTGCAGCTTTTGAGAAAGATAGAGGGCAAATTTGTTAAGGATGCGGAGGGTGATATAGTTTCTGATTTAAAGAAGCGCGGATTGTTTTATAAATCCGAGATGTATGAACATGATTATCCGTTCTGCTGGCGGTGCAAGACGCCGCTTTTATACTATGCGAAGAAGAGTTGGTTTATTGCGATGAGTAAATTGCGTAAAAAACTAAAGGAGAATAATGAAGAAATTAATTGGGTTCCAGACTATCTCAAACACGGCCGTTTTGGTAAATGGCTGGAGGAGGTCAAGGATTGGGCTGTATCGAGGGAGAGGTATTGGGGAACGCCGCTGCCGGTTTGGCAATGCCAAACTGGTAATTTCCAATTTCCAATTTCCAATTTCCAAACAAATTACAAATTACAAATTTCAAATTCCAGACAGTGTGGTAATGTTAGAGTTATTGGTTCTGTAAAAGAGTTAGAAAAATTGAGTAATAGGAAAATTGGGGATTTGCATCGGCCGGATATTGACAAGATTAAGTTTAAATGTGAAAAATGCGGCGGGGAGATGAGGAGAGTATTGGAGGTAATTGATTGTTGGTTTGATGCGGGTTCAATGCCGTTTGCCCAGTATCATTATCCATTTGAAAATAAGGCAAAGATAGACCGAGGAGAGCAGTACCCTGCTGATTTTATTTGCGAGGCAATCGACCAGACCCGAGGCTGGTTTTATACGCTTTTGGCGATTTCAACGCTCTTAGATAAGGGCACTTCTTATAAAAATGTGATTTCTTTGGGTCATGTTTTGGACGTTCGAGGCCAAAAAATGAGCAAATCGCGTGGGAATGTGGTTGATCCTTTTAAAGCTTTAGAGCAATATAGCGCAGATGCTTTGCGCTGGTTTTTCTATACCGTGAATAAGCCGCAGGAATCAAAGAATTTTGACCCGCAGATTTTGCGCGATATTGTCTCGCGGTTTATTTTGACGCTGTGGAACTCGTATTCTTTTTTTGTGACGTATGCGAATATTGATAAATTTGGTAGGGGCGACCCTAAGTGGTCGCCCGGCACGAGATTTTACAGAAGAGGGCGGCCACACGGGGCCGCCCCTACGGGGAATATTTTGGATAAGTGGATTATTTCTAGATTAACAGGGTTGAACAAAAAAATTGTTCAATACTTGGATGATTACAATGTCTTGCGATCAGCCAAAGAGATTGAGAAGTTTGTTGACGATTTATCCAATTGGTATATTAGGCGTTCACGCCGCAGGTTTTGGAAGAGCGAAGACGATCAGGATAAAACAGAAGGATATCAAACCTTGTATTTTGTGCTGGTCAATTTAAGCAAAATCTTAGCTCCTTTTATGCCCTTTGTTTCGGAAGAGATTTATCGCAACTTGACCGGAGACGATTCAGTGCATTTAGCCGCCTTTCCGGAAATAGATCAGAAATTATTTGATCAGAAGCTGAATCAGCAGATGGAATTTGTCCGTCAGGTTGTGGCTTCGGGCTTAAGCTTAAGGGCAAAGGCGGGGATTAAAGTTCGCCAGCCTTTAAGTAAATTCAAAGTGCAAAGTGCAAAGTGCCTGCCTTCGCCAAGGCTTCGGCAGGCAGGCAAAGTGACCGCAGGTCATCTTGAGCGTCAGCCAAGGATCTCACCTCCTTTGTTAGAGTTGATTAAAGAAGAGCTGAATGTGAAGGAGGTTAAGTTTGTTTCTGGGCTTAAGAAGGCGAAAGGCTTCTTGACAGCAGAAGAGGGAGGAATTAAAGTTGGTTTGGATACGAAAGTTACTCCAGAATTAAAGCGCGAAGGGATGGCGCGCGATTTAGTCAGGGCGATTCAAGAGGCGCGCAAAAAAGCAGGCTTTCAGGTTTCAGATCGGATTGAATTGTTTGTAGAAAGAAAAGGTATGAAGTTCAATAAAGCGATTTCAGAGTGGGAAGAGTATATTAAGAAAGAGACTTTAGCAGTTAAGATTAGCGATCAGAAGGGTGATGTTGATTATAGTGAGATAGTGAAAATAGAGGGAGAAGAGGTTTGGGTAGGAGTAAAGAAGATTAAGTCAGATTAATTTTCAATTTTCAAGTACCAATTTACAATCAATTTTCAATAACCAATGATTAAATGTTCAAACGGTTTGAAAATTTAATCATTTAAAATTATGATTTGATTGAAAATTGAGAATTGTAAATTGAAAATTAACCAATGTATTTTTCGAAAAAAATAAAAGGGATTGTGATTAAGCGAAGGAAGCACCAAGAGGCGGATTTGATTTTGACGATTTTTTCTGAAAGTTTAGGCAAGATTGAGGCGCGGGCCAGGGGATTGCGCAAGGCGAAAAGTAAAATGGCTGGCCAGTTGGAGCTTTTTAATCTAGTAAAAATAGAACTTCATCGCGGCAGGTTTTGGGATTTGATTATTGGCGCGGAAAGCATTAATAATTTTTCTAACCTTAAAGCAAACCTTAAAAAATTGGTCCTTGCTCATTTTTTCGCGGAATTTGTTGACAAGTTTACGCCAGAAGGAGGGAAGGATATCCGTTTTTACAATATTTTTCGGGATATTTTTTTGGATTTAGATCGTTTTTCAAAGAGGCGAGAGTATTTGAGAGCTTTTATTGGTGGCGAGGTTAGACTTTTAAAACATTTAGGCCTCACTCCCTGTTTGGATCGGTGTCTCGGCTGCGGCGCTCTTCTTTCGGGCGGCCGTTTTAAATTGGGAGAAGGAGGGGTCTATTGCCCAAATTGCTCGACAGGGGTAAAGTACAGTGATTCGATTGACCAGAGGACACTTTCGTTTTTATCCCAAGAGACGCGAAGTCAGGCGCGAGAGGTCAAAGGCAATGAGCAGGATCTGAAGAAAGTCAGCTTGGCGCTGGCAGGATTCTTTGCCGCGGCCTGTCTTGAGAGGCCAAGGGCGCTTGAGTTTATTAAAAAGCTTTAATCAATTTTCAATAACCAATGAATAAATTTTCAAACAAAACCATTTTCGCAGGTTTGAAAATTAAATCATTGAACCTTCGGATTTGATTGAAAATTGAGATTTGTAAATTGAAAATTACCTTTATGATCAACCTTGCCTACCCTAAAGTAGGGCCAAAGAGAAAGTCTTCGGGCAGGAAGCGCGGCATAATTTTAGCGGTTTTAGTTTTAGTTTTTCTTTTTGGAGGAGCTTCTGGTTGGTATTTTTTTATTTTTCAAAAACAAGCGGATAATTTTACAGGCCAAGGGGTGGAAGTAAAAATCGAGGCGCCGGAGGAGGTGATTTCCGGCTCTTCTTATCAATACACGATTGAATACGTTAATAACGAAAAGGTGGCGCTTGAGAATGCCTCGCTTGTCCTTTATTTCCCCTCCGGTTTTAATTTTACTGATTCTTTACCAGAGCCGGATTCAAAGGGAGAGAGCGAAGAGGCCAATGTCGCTTTTAAGGTTCAGGGCGATTCCTCTTCCCGTACCTGGGATTTGGGAAGACTGGATCAGGGGGAGCGGGGAATAATTAAGTTTAAAGGGATTATTTTGGGGGATTTGGGTTCAACCAACGCTTTGAGTGCGCATTTGAGCTACCAGCCGGAGAATTTCAGCTCCAGTTTTTCAGCAGAAGGCGGGACTAGCGTGTTGGTTAAAAAATCGCTGGTTGATTTTGATTTAGAACTGCCCGAGAAGACAGGAAAGGGGAGAGAGGTTGAGATCGCGGTTTTATACCGTAATATCACCTCGGAAGATTTAGAGAATGTGCGGATTATCCTGAATTATCCAGAAGGATTTTCTTTTATCTCATCAGAACCAAGAGCAGATCGCGAGGATCGGGTTTGGGATTTTCGAGTTTTGCGGCGCGGCGAGCGGGGGCGGATTGATCTTAAGGGGAAGATAGATTCGGGAGAGTCTTTAGCTGCCTTTAGCGCAGAGCTTGGGGTTGTGGATCAGTATAAGCAGTTTTTCAGCCAAGTCAAGCAGGAGAAGAAGATGATTGTTTTAAACCCCTTATTGGAAATAACCGCTACGATTAACGGCGAGGAGGAGACGAAGATCAATCCCGGCGATGAGCTTAGATTTATCTTTACTTATGCTAATCTTGGGGATGTCAGGATTGAGGATGGAACAATCAACTTCTCTATGGAAACAGGGCTTTTGGATACCAGTTCAATCTCGATTTTAGAAGGTCATTATGATGCTAACGAATTCACTTGGGATGCCGGCTCTTCCTTGGGCTTGGCGAGGGTGGAACCGGGGGAAAAGGGCAGGGTAGAATTTGGAGCTCAACTTTTACCTGTTTTCCCCTATTCCTCTTTGGATAAGCGGAACTTGGAACTCTCGGGCAAAGCGCGTTTTGAAAGCAATAGTGTTGACGGACTCCGAGGGTTTGATTTTGAGACCGAGAGCAATGAATTGAGAGCGAAAATCAACACCGAGCTTGATTTGGTTTCGGAAGCGCGATATTTTGACCTTGATTATGAACAGGCAGGTTCAGGCCCTCTGCCGCCTAAAGTGGGGCAAAAAACCATTTATCGTATTTATTGGACGCTTTCTAACACGACTAATGACGCGGAGAATGTTCAAATTAAAACTATCCTGCCGGAAGGGGTGGCTTTCGGGGAGGATTTTTTCTCTTCTTTTGGCAATGAATTAGAGTATGATCCGGAGACAAGAGCCGTGATTTGGGATTTGGGCAGGGTGCAGGCCTATGCCGGCAGTGTTTTGGCAGGCGCGCGGGCTTGGTTTGAGGTTGGTGTGATCCCGACCGCGGACCAGGTAGGCCAAACTCCGCCATTAACGGAAGAGATTTTTGTTTCGGGACAGGATTTGTTTACCGAAGCCAGAATTGAGAATGAACATCCGAGTTTAAATACAGAATTGACTAATGATTTGGGAGCATTGGGGAAAGGGGAGGTGGTGAAGTAATTTTCAATTTTCAATTTTCGAATTTTCAATCAATTTTCAATACTCAATGACAAAATTTTCAAACAATAAATTTGACCTTGAGGAAAGAACAGCTAAGTTTGCTGAAAATATTATTGATTTAGTAAGAAGTATTAAAAAAGATGATGTTAATCGCCGTATTATTAGCCAAGTAGTTAGCTCTGGAGGTTCATTGGGCGCTAATTACTGCGAGGCCAATGAGGCAGAAAGCAGAAAAGATTTTGTTCATAAAATAGGTATTTGCAAAAAAGAAACAAAAGAAGTTAAACATTGGCTCCGCTTATTAGCCAGAAGCAACCCAGAGAAAAAAGATAGAATTAGATTGTTATGGCAGGAAGCCCACGAATTATTATTAATCTTTTCCAAGATTAGAAGATCGTGTGTGTAATTACCAATTTATGCGTCATTACCAATTTACAAGGACCAATGTTCAATCAAATCCCAATTTTCAAATAGATTTAATTTTCAAACAGTTTGAACATTTAGTCATTGGTTATTGAAAATTGATTGAAAATTGGTACTTGAAAATTGAAAATTGATTAGTACATTGGTACTTGAAAATTTATAAGGTTATGTTCAAAATAATCAAGAAGTCCGGCAAGGCTCGTTTAGGCTTGCTCAAAACCTCCCATGGAGACATTAAGACTCCTTTTTTTATGCCGATTGCGACCAAGGGAGCGGTTCGCAATTTGACGCCGCAGGAAATGAAAGAAGTGGGAGCCCAGATTTTACTTTCCAACACTTATCATTTGATGTTGAAACCCGGGGCGCAAGTGATCAAAAAAGCCGGAGGACTGCATAAGTTTATGGGCTGGGATGGCCCGATCCTGACTGATTCGGGCGGTTTTCAGGTTTACAGTTTAGCTAGTAAGCGCAAGATTAAAGGCAATGGCGTGGAGTTTTATACGGAGGCGGATGGCGGCAGGCGGCATTTTTTGACGCCGGAGCGGGTTTTGGAGATCCAGAGAGATTTGGATGTAGATATTGCAATGGTTTTAGATCTGTGCGCGGCTTATCCTTGTTCCAAAAAAGAAGCAGAAGAAGCGGTGAGGTTGACCGCTAAATGGGCAGAAAAATCTTTAGCCTGGCTTGATCAGAATCCAGAGTTTCGAAAAAAGACTTTAGTTTTCGCGATTGTGCAGGGATCAGTGGATCAAGATTTGCGTTTACAGAGTGCGCGCGGTCTCGTAGGGGCGACTCGCGGGTCGCCCGCTTTTGACGGCTATGCGATTGGCGGACTTGCGGTTGGTGAACCAAGCAAGGAGATGGATCGGGTTTTGGATTATACCGCGCCTTTACTGCCGGAAGACAAGCCTCGGTATTTGATGGGCATAGGCAAGCCGGAGAATATTGTGGAGGCGGTTCGGCGCGGAATTGATATGTTTGATTGCGTGATTCCAACGCGTGAAGCGCGACACGGGAAAATATATGTCAAAGATCCCGCCTTCGCCAAGGCTTCGGCGGACAGGCAAAAGTCAAAGATTGCAGACTATCAGGTTATTCGGATTAGTAACCAGCGATACCGAGAGGATTTTGATCCACTTGATTTAAGCTGTGGGTGTTATACTTGCCAACATTTTACGCGCGCGTATCTGCATCATTTGTTTAGAACAAATGAGCTTTTAGGTTTGCGCTTGGCTAGCTTGCACAATTTGAAATTTTATTTGGATTTGATGCGGATGATTCGAGAAGCCGTTGAAAATGGTAAAATTTGAAATAGTGTGCTAAAATAAAAAGAGAAATTTGGCTAAAACAGGTCAGACTATAAATCATGAATAAAATTGAAAAAATCACCTCGCTTGCTAAGCGACGGGGCTTTATTTTTCAGTCCTCGGAGATTTATGGCGGCATTTCTGGCGTTTATGATTATGGGTCGCTGGGTGTGGAGCTTAAGAATAATATTAAAAGATTGTGGTGGAAGAATATTGTGGGAACCCGAGAGAATGTGGTGGGCTTAGACGCGGCAATCGTGATGCCTCCCAAGGTCTGGGTTGCGTCGGGACACTTGGAGCATTTTGTTGATCCGCTTCGTGAATGCAAGAAATGCCGCAAGCGCTTTAGGTCTGATGACTTGAAGAGCAAGAAGAAGTGTCCAGAATGCGGCGGGCTTTTGGGGCGTGAGCGGACATTTAATATTCTTGTGGAAACCCATCTGGGGCCAGTAAAAGACACTGCGAATCTTGCTTATCTGCGCGGAGAGACAGCGCAGGGAATTTTTGTTAATTTTGAGAATGTCAGGGATTCGATGCGCCAGAAGATCCCATTTGGGATTGCCCAGATTGGCAAGGCGTTTCGCAATGAAATCACGCCCGGCAATTTTATTTTCCGCTTGCGGGAGTTTGAACAAATGGAATTGGAGTATTTCATTGAGCCGGGCAGCCAAAAGAAATGGTTTGACCATTGGAAGCGTGAACGGATGGATTGGTATCTCTCTTTAGGTATTGCTCGAGAGAGCCTTCGTTTTTACAAACACAAGAAGAATGAGTTGGCCCATTACGCGGATATGTGTGAGGACATAGAATACAAATTTCCCTGGGGCTGGGGGGAATTGGAGGGAATCGCCTCGCGCCGCGATTATGATTTAAAGCAGCACAGCCAGATTTCCGGCAAAGACCTTTCCTATTTTGACGAAAAAAAGAATAAGAAGTATATTCCTTTCGTGATTGAGCCGTCAGCCGGTGTTGATCGCCTCGCGCTTGTGCTTTTACTAGATAGTTATCACGAAGAAGAAGTAAAGGGCCAAAAGCGAGTGGTGATGCGTTTTGACAAGGAACTTGCGCCAGTCAAGGTTGCGGTTCTGCCGCTTCTTAGAAACAAAAAAGAATTGACCAAAAAAGCGCGAGAGGTCTATCAGATGCTTTCTGATCAGTTTTTGATTATCTATGACGAGGCCGGTTCGATCGGCCGCCGCTATCGCAGGCAGGATGAGATAGGAACCCCTTATTGCGTTACAATTGATTTTGAAAGCCTGGAAGATCAGGCAGTGACTGTTCGGGATCGGGATAGTATGGGGCAGGAGAGGATAGGGATCAAAGAGTTAGTGGTGTTTTTAGGCGATAGACTAAAAAGGAATTAAAAATTCAAAATTCAAAATTCAAAGTTACAGTTTCAAGTTTAAAGTTTTTAAATTCACAATTTTTAACTTTGAATTTAACTTTGGACTTTGTACTTTGGACTTTGTACTAAAATTATGACTATTGAGCAAATTTATAAATTAGCGATCAAGTTAGGTATTAAGGCGGATCCGAGGCCGAAAGAGCAGATCAAGAAGATTTTGGACCGGGAAAAGAAGAAATACAAAGCATTGCGCAAAGTTTTGCGCGAGATTTTTGATCTGGAGAGACTGGCTAATCCTTACGCGGATACGCGGATTCTGTTCGGAGACCCCAATAAATCGGTTAAGAGGGTACTGACAGGGATTGATATTGGTTCAGGCGAGGTAATGTTAGCAGATAAGTTAGGGGATATTGATCTGATTATTTCGCACCATCCGATAGGCCTGGCCCTAGCCGGCTTGGATGGGGTGATGGAACTGCAGGCGGATGTTTTGGCTTCCTATGGCATTCCGATCAATATTGCCGAGTGTTTGATTGAAAAGAGGATGAGCGAGGTTGCCCGCGGATTAGCGCCGGTAAATCACGCGAGAGCTTTAGACACCGCGCGGATTTTAGAGATTCCATTGATCTGTACGCATACGCCCTGTGATAATTTGGTGTATCAAGCAGTGAACAAAAAAATTGTTCAAGCTAAAAATATCAACACGGTCGGGGATGTCATTGATTTGCTCTATACTTTCCCTGAATACAAAGAAGCCGCCAGGTGTGGCGCTGGCCCAATGGTCTTTGCGGGCAAAAAAGAGCGCAGAGTGGGCAAGATTTGCCTCTCGGAAATCACGGGCGGCACGGAAGGGAACAAGGAAATCTTTAAATATATGGCCCAGGCAGGGATCGGCACGGTGATTGGGATGCATATGTCTGAGCCCAATCGCAAAGAAGCAGAAAAACATCACCTGAATGTGATCATTGCCGGCCACATCGCTTCGGATTCAGTGGGGATGAATGTATTTCTCAACGAGCTAGTAAAAAAAGGCGTTGAGGTTATAACTTGTTCGGGGCTGATTCGGAAATAAATTCAGAAATCCAAAGTCTAAAACCCAAATGTCAAATCAAAACTAAATGACAAATATCAAATTCTTGGATTTTGGAATTGATTTGGCATTCGTCTCGCCTGTCGGGAGGCAGGGATTTTGAAATTTGAAATTAAATGTTTTCTAAACACGTTTTCAAAAATGGCTTGCGCGTGGTTACGGTGCCGCTTAAGAATACCAAGACGGTTACGGTTTTGGTGATGGTGGAGACCGGTTCAAAGTATGAGACTAAAAAGACAAACGGAATTTCCCATTTTTTAGAGCATATGTTTTTTAAGGGGACCAAGAGGAGGCCGGATACCTTGAGTTTGGCCTTGGAGATTGACCGGATTGGGGGCGAGCACAATGCTTTTACGGCGAAGGAATTCACAGGCTATTACGGAAAAGCAGCCAGGAAGCATCAAGATCTGCTCTTGGATCTTATTTCGGATATGTATCTGCATTCTAAGCTAGAGCAAGCAGAGATTGAGCGGGAGCGGGGCGTGATTTGCGAGGAGATCAATATGCGCCAAGATCTGCCAATGGTTTTGGTTTCTGATCTTTTTGAAAAATTGCTTTATCCTGATCAGCCGGCAGGCAGGCTGACGATTGGGACAAAGGAGAATATTGGCTCATTTATGAGAGAGGATTTGGAAGAGTACTTGGCGAAACATTATTTAGCTTCTAATACCATTATTTTCGCGGCCGGTGATTTAACAGGGGCGGAAGTTCAAAGGAAGGCGCAAAAATATTTTGGCAAAGTGAGAAGCGGCGACCCTCCAAAGAAGCGGCCGGTTCGGGAGAGACAAAAAGAGTCCCAGATTTTGGTTCGTAAAAAAGAGACGGATCAGACCCATCTTTCTTTAGGTTTGCGGGCCTATTCGGCAAAACACCCTGATTATTTTAGTTTGAAGGTGTTGTCCGCGGTTTTAGGCGAAGGGATGAGTTCGCGGCTTTTCATTTCAGTGCGGGAAAGAAGAGGTCTTGCTTACTATATTCAAAGTGAATTGTCCGCCTATACTGATTCAGGCTACCTTGCCGTTCAGGCCGGAGTTCCTAATGATAAATTGGACCAGGCAGTAAAAGTTATTTTAGAGGAATTTAATAAGATTAAAGATAAAGAGATAGACAAGAAAGAACTTAAAAAATCAAAAGAATATCTTAAAGGCAAACTCCTTTTAGATTTAGAAACATCAGACGAGCTTGCTTTTTGGCTGGCTGGCCAGGAGGTTCTAAGGGGCAAGATGCTGGAAGTGCCGCAGGTATTGAAAAGAATTGACGCGGTTTCTGAATCTGATCTTAAGCGGATCGGGCAAGATATTTTTCAAAACCAGAACTTGAATCTAGCGGTGATTGGTCCTGGGAAGGACGAGGAGGACCTGAAGAAAATCTTAAAATTTTAAACAAGAATTTATGATCAAAAAACAAATTACTTTCGACATTTCGTCAATGACGATTGTTAAGATTGTCTTCGTCCTTTTGGGTTTAACGGTTTTGTATTTAGTCCGGGACATCATTGCTATTTTATTCACTAGTGTTGTGATCGCCGCGGCCTTAAACAGAACAGTGAATCGGCTGCAAAAGAAGAAGGTGCCGCGCTCTTTGAGCGTGATTTTGATTTATCTGATTCTGATTAGCGTGATCACCCTGTCTATTTATCTTCTGATCCCGCCGATTACTACTCAAATCAAGGAGTTGTCCAGTCAGTTCCCTGATCTTTACGATAGATTCATCCCTCGGATTTTGGGGATAGAGGGTTTTTCCTTGAGAGAGGAGTTTGTTGCCGGCACCCAAGGGCTTCTTTCTTCTTTAGGCGATAACATCACCTCTGCCGGCCGGACTGTTTTTAGTACTTTGGGGACTATTTTTGGGGGCATTATTTCCGCGATCGCGGTTCTGGCTTTATCTTTTTATTTGATTGTTCAAGAGAATGCTTTGAAAAATTTTATCCGCCTGTGCGTGCCAAAGCGCCGCTCGCCTTACATCATTGATTTAATTGACCGGATTAACGGAAAGATTGGGAGATGGCTTTCGGGCCAGATTATTCTTTGTATTGTGGTCGGACTTTTTACTTTCTTGGGTTTATGGCTTTTGGGAGTGCGGTACGCTTTGGTTTTGGCGATTTTTGCCGGACTGACTGAGATCGTCCCTTATATCGGTCCGATCATTGGCGCAATTCCCGCGATTTTCCTTGCTTTTATCCAATCGCCTCTCTTGGCCCTGTTTGTGGTTATCCTCTATTTTATAGTCCAACAGCTTGAAAACCATGTTTTTGTTCCTAAGATAATGCAGAAAGCGATTGGGCTTAATCCCGTGGTTGTGATCTGCGCTTTGTTGATTGGAGGCAAGCTTGCTGGTATTTTGGGGATGATTTTGGCCGTGCCCGTGGCCACGGGGATTTCGGTTTTTGTCAAGGATTATGTTCAAGGAAACACGAAGGGCAAAACGAAAAAGGCAAAAGTTAATTAGCGAATTAACGGATTAAAGGATTAATTTTTAAATTCGTAATCCGTTAATTCGGTAATCCGTCAAATTGTGTTGTATATCATCGCTACTCCCATTGGTAATTTGGAGGATTTAAGCTTGCGGGCTCTGCGGGTGTTGCGCGGGGTGGATTTGATTTTGTGTGAAGACACGCGGACTACAGGGAAGCTAGTAAAGCACTATCAAATCAAGACACGTCTTTTAAGCTATCATACTCATTCAGGCGAGAAACGGACGAGCCGCATTTTGAATTTATTGAAAGAGGGCAAGGATTTAGCCCTGGTTACTGATTCGGGCACACCTGGGATCTCTGACCCCGGCGCAAGATTGATCGGCCAGTTGGTCTCCGAAGATCCCGAGGCGGAGATTTTTTGTGTTCCCGGGCCTTCTGCTTTGACTGCTGCTGCTTCTCTTTCTGCTTTTCCGACCAATCGATTTTTATTTTTAGGATTCTTGCCGCGCAAAAAAGGAAGAAAAAAATTATTAGAGTCACTGCCGCAAACCAAGGGGACCATCATTTTTTACGAGTCCCCTTATCGGATTAAAAAAACCCTCAAAGAATTGCAGGGAATTTTGCAAAATCGGCCAATTGAAGTTTTTCGGGAATTAACTAAAAAATTTGAAACAATTTACCGCGGTCAGGCCAAAGAGGTTTTGGCGAATCTGCCGGATAAAGTGCGGGGAGAGATTGTGGTCATTATTGGACCGTCCTTTTTGACCCGAGAGAACAAATCTTGAAGCTGTTTAACTCTTAAGCTTCTATTTTTGTCTGTTCGTTTGTTCTTCCGCCAGAGACGGCTTTTAACGCTTTTTCCTCCAAGATTTTTATAATCTTTTTTGTTATTTGGGATTTTCCGGGATTGTTTGAGAACTGGGTTGCCGCATGGGTAATTTGGGCGATCGCTGTTCTTTGGTCATCAAGCTGGGAAACAATCTCCAAAGCTTTTTCCGCCAGGGAGTTTTTGCCCGTGTTCAGGACTTCAAAGAACAAGTCCCAAAATGCTTTCTTTTGATCCATTTTAGATAGTTAATTTTCTAAGATATTTAATTTTAGCACAATTGAAATCTGTGTCAACAGAGAAGAAATTTTATATCACCACCCCGATTTATTATGTCAATGATAAACCGCATGCCGGCCACGCTTACACCACGATTGCAGCGGATGTTTTAGCGCGCTGGCATAGAATCCAAGGAAAGGATGTTTTCTTTTTGACTGGGACGGATGAGCATGGAGCGAAAGTAGCAGAAGCAGCAAGCGTGGCTGGTAGAAAACCAAAAGAATTTTGTGATCAAATCGCAGGCAAGTTTAAGCAGGCCTGGCAAAACCTGAATATTGATTATGACTATTTTATTCGCACTACTGATCCCAAACACCAAAAGGGAGTTATTGATTTTTTGACTCGGCTAAAAAAGGAAGGTTATCTGTATGAAAAGGATTACTCCGGATTATACTGCGTTGGTTGTGAGAAGTTTATTACGGAAAAGGAATTAGTAGGCGGGAAATGTCCAGACCACGGCCAGGTGCCGGAACAAGTCACGGAAAAGAACTGGTTTTTTAAACTCAAGGAATTTTTGCCTCGGGTGAAAAAAAAGATATCAAAAGGTGAACTCAAGATTGAGCCAGAGAGCGCTCTCGGGGAGACGATGGGACTCTTGAAGCAAGACTTAGATGACTTTTCTGTTTCGCGCCAGAGAGTAGATTGGGGGATTAAACTCCCCTGGGATCAGAAACAGAGTATCTACGTTTGGATAGACGCGCTGTTGAATTATTGGACCGCGGTAAAAGAAGCGGGGCGCGGGAAATATTGGCCGCCGGATTTGCATTTGATTGGCAAGGATATTTTGAAATTTCACGCTGTCTTCTGGCCGGCAATGCTGCTCGCGGCAGGCGAAGATTTGCTGCCTCGCCAGATTTTTGTCCATGGTTACTTCACGATCAATGGCCAGAAGATGTCCAAGACCCTGGGTAATGTGATTGACCCCAATGACCTGGTAAAGAAATACGGCGCGGACGCAACCCGCTATTTGCTCTTGAGCCAATTTCCTTTTGGGAGCGATGGAGATATATCCCTTGCGAAATTAACCACAACCTATAATGCGGATTTAGCGAACGGTTTAGGGAACTTGGTGGCCAGAGTAATAAATTTCCAATTTCCAATTTCCAATTTCCAAATAAATCCCAATTTCCAATTTCCAAACTCCAAACTTCGTAAATATAATGATTTAATGAAAGAATTAAAGTTGTTTGAGGTAGTAAAGTTTATTAGAGAGAAGATTAAAGAGTGCAATAATCTTATTGAAAAAGAGAAACCCTGGGAAATAAAAGAAAGGAATAAATTAGAGAAAATTATTGATCCGATTCTTTTGAAAATTATTACTGTCGCTGAAATGATTCGGCCTTTTATGCCGGATACGTATAATAAGATTCAGAGGATACTGAAAACAGGAAAGAAAGAGATATTGTTTCCGAGGGTAAAATAACTTTTAACTTTGCACTTTGCACTTTAAACTATGATTGATACCCATGGTCATTTGAATTTTGAAGCCTTTGTGGAGGATTATAGGGAGGTGATTGCCAGGTCAGAGCAAGGAGGGATCAAGGCGATTGTCAATGTCGGCTCCCAGTTTGAGACAAGCGCTAAGGCTCTACGGATCGCGGAAGAGAGCAAAATCTGTTTTGCCAGCATTGGCGTGCACCCGATCCATTCTTCAGGGGTTCAGGATCTAGGGAAAAAGGAAATTTTTACTAAACTTTCTAAATTAGCGGAAAATAAAAAAGTTGTCGCGATTGGGGAGACAGGCCTGGACTATTATCACCTACCCCCGGATTCTCCAGCAGAGGCGCGGCAAGAGCAAAAAGAATTATTTAGAATTCATCTGGAAGCAGCAGAAAAGAAAAAACTGCCAATTATTTTGCATTGCCGGAATGCTTACGAGGATTTATTGGAGATTCTTCCAAAGGGAACGAAGGGAGTAATCCATTGTTTTTGCGGGAGCAAGGAGATCGCCCAAAAGTTTTTAAACCTTGGTTTTTACATCGGCTTTACGGGCATGATCACTTATCCGGGCAATCAGTTTTTAGAGGAGGCAGTAAAAGCAGTACCTTTAGAGAAAATTTTGGCGGAAACCGATTGTCCTTATCTCGCGCCGCAGGCAAAGCGGGGCGAGCGCAACGAGCCGCTGTTTGTGCGGTATGTGATTTTAAAGATCGCGGAGGTTTTGGGTTTGACCCTCCAACAGGTGGAGCAGGCGACAGATCAGAACGCGAGGAGGTTGTTTGAATTAAGATAGTCATTTATGCAGAAGTCGCAACATCACCGAAGATCGATTAGGTTGCCGACGTATGATTATTCGCTACCGGGACATTATTTTGTGACGATTTGTTCTTATCAATGGCAGGAAATATTCGGGGAGATTGCTGTAGGGGCGACCCGTGGGTCGCCCGTGATGGCTTTGAATAAATACGGTGAAATTGTTCGTAATATTTGGCATACAATTCCGGATCACCACCCCGTTGCTTTAGACGCGTTTCAAATGATGCCTAACCATATACATTTTATCATTCAACTATTGGGCAATCGTTCGGGCGGGTCACGACCCGCCCCTACGCTGGGTATTGTTGTCGGTCTATTTAAATCCGAATGCACAAAACAGATCAGACGGGCTATGGGCGATGCTAACAAAATTATTTGGCAGCGCAACTATTACGAACACATCATCAAAACCGAAGAGTCCCTAAACCAAACCCGCGAATACATAGTTAAAAATCTAATCAGCTGGGAATTTGATTGCAACAATCCACTTAACATTTATGGAAAAATACAATCCTCAAAAAATCGAACCCAAGTGGCAAAAACAGTGGGAGAAGGAGGGCTTGAACCGGGCCCGGGATTTTAGCAAAAAAAAGAAGTTTTATTGTTTGGATATGTTCCCCTATCCTTCCGGAGCCGGTCTGCACGTTGGCCACCCCGAAGGGTATACGGCCACGGATGTTGTTTCGAGGTATCATAGGATGAAAGGCGATAATGTCCTCCATCCGATCGGCTGGGACGCTTTTGGTCTGCCTGCTGAAAACTACGCGATTTCCCAAAAAGTTCATCCAGACAAGAGCACGCACGATAACATCAAGCGTTTTAAGTCCCAGATCAAATCCTTGGGCTTTTCCTATGATTGGGAGCGGGAAATAGACACCTCGGATCCAGAGTATTATCGCTGGACCCAGTGGTTTTTTCTTTTCTTATACAAAAACGGCTGGGCTTACCGGGCCCGGGCGCCGGTGAATTGGTGTCAAAGCTGCCAGACGGTTTTAGCCAATGAACAAGTGGTAAACGGCAAGTGCGACCGCTGTGAGGGCGCGATCAGCCAGAAAAATTTGAAGCAGTGGTTTTTTAAGGTAACTGATTTTGCGGATGATTTAATTGCCGGTTTAGATAAAATCGATTGGCCCGAGTCAACCAAGCTGATGCAGAAGAATTGGATTGGCAAAAGCAAGGGCGCGATTATAAAATTTCAAATTACAAATGACAAATTACAAACAAATTCCAAATCCAACATTCCAAAAAATTACTTTTTAGAGGCTTTTACTACTCGTCCCGATACTATTTATGGGACAACTTATATGGTCGTAGCGCCGGAACATAAGATAATTGAAGGATTAAAAGTTAAGATAAAAAATTATAGCGAGGTTTTAAAATATGTGAAGCAAGCGAAAGAAAAAAGTGATCTGGATCGAATTGATTTGACTAAAGAGAAAACTGGGGTGAAACTCGAGGGAATTTGGGCAATTAATCCGGTAAATAAGGAAAAAATTCCAATCTATATTGCTGATTATGTTTTAATTTCTTATGGCTTGGGCGCGATTATGGCTGTGCCAGCGCATGATCAGCGCGATTGGGAATTTGCGAAAAAATTTAATCTTCCGATCAGGCAAGTGATCCAGGGAGGAGATATTAAAAAGAAGGCTTATATTGGTGATGGCAAATTAATAAACTCAAAGATTATTGATGGACTTAATGTGCAGGCGGCGATTACTAAAATTAGTTCTTGGCTTGAGCAGAAGGAACTAGGGGGAAAGATGACAAACTACAAGCTCCGCGATTGGCTGATCTCGCGGCAGAGGTATTGGGGCGCGCCGATTCCGATTGTTTATTGCGAGCAGTGCGGCGAGGTGCCGGCAGCAGAGCGCGATTTACCAATAAAATTGCCAAAGGATGTTGACTTTATGCCAACCGGCGAATCACCGCTTCACGGGTCCCGCGAATTTCACAAGGTAGAGTGCCCAAAGTGCGGGAGACGAGCGCGCAGAGAATCAGACACGATGGATACTTTTGTCTGCTCTTCTTGGTACTTTTTCCGCTACTGCGATCCGAGAAACAGCAAGGAATTTGCCTCCAAGAAATTATTAAAATACTGGCTGCCGGTTGATCTTTATGTGGGCGGAGCAGAACATACGGTTTTGCACTTGATGTACTCCCGTTTTTTCACCAGAGCTTTATATAGGAAGGGCTTGATTGATTTTGATGAACCTTTTTTGAAATTACGGCATCAGGGCATGGTTTTAGCTCCTGACGGCCGCAAGATGAGCAAGTCTTTGGGCAATGTCGTCAATCCTGATGACGTGATTTCAAAATACGGCGCGGATACAATGCGGCTTTATGAGATGTTTATGGGGCCCTTTGCGGATAGTATTCCTTGGAGCACAAAGGGAGTGATCGGCATGCGTCGGTTTTTAGAAAAGGTTTGGAAGATAAGGTCAAAGATTAAACCTCAAAGTCAAAAATTAGAGAAGTTGGTGCATCAGACTATCAAGAAGGTCAGTGAGGATATTGAGAATTTTAAATTCAACACCGCGGTTTCGGCTTTGATGATCTTGGTCAAGGCAATGAAAAAAGAGGTTCAAAAAGAACACTTTGAGGCACTTTTGCTTCTACTTTCTCCTTTTGCCCCGCATCTTTCGGAAGAGCTGTGGCAAGGTTTAGGAAATAAAGAAAGTATATTTAGGCAAAACTGGCCCAAGTACGATCCAGATCGGGTCTGGGAACAAGAAATCGAACTTGTGATCCAAGTCAATGGCAAGGTGCGGGCGCGGGTTGAAGCGCCGGCTGATATTTCTCGAGATAAAGCTAAGAAGCTTGCCCTTGCGCAAGACAATGTCAAGAAATGGGTAGGGGATAAAAAGATTAAACGTCTTGTTTTTATCCAAGGCAGGTTAGTCAATATCGTGGTTTGAATTTTTCAACAATTAAACAAAAAACAAAAAAATGAAACAAGCAAACAACAGGGTGACGAAAGGTTTTGCAGCGGTCCTTGCGGTTATCATTGTCGTATTGGTTCTGGCGGCAGGGGGCGGGGTCTTTTATTATTTCCAAAAGAATCAGTCAGCGGGAGATGTCGTAACCAGCAATGATCTTTTAGAGGTGAGTTCTCCTGTTCCTGGCCAGAAGATCAGAAGTCCGGTTTTGGTTTCGGGCAAGTCCAATTTTTTTGAGGCCCACACCCGGATTCGGATTACCGATGATAACGGTCAGATCCTCGCCGACACTTTTACCACGGCAGAGGGGTGGATGGATCAGCTCTATCCTTTTTCCAAGGAGGTTTCTTATGGAAATCCATCAGCTAAAAAAGGTATTGTCGAGGTTTTTGCAGAGTCAGCCAAAGACGGAAGCGAAATCAGCAAGATCACGATTCCGGTAGTTTTTCAGGATTAGATGAGATTTTTTTAGATTTCATTCAGAATGAAAACCTGTGGATAAGTTCCGCAGGTTTTTAGGCTGTGTAGGTTTTTTTCTGACAAGAGATATATGATTTTTCATTTATTTTAAGCCGAAAAATCAAACAATTGAAATTTTTGCAGAAAAAAACTTGACAAGATTTCTAGAAGGTTTATAATGTAGAAGTATTTTCAAATTATGCTGATTACGACTTTAGAACAATTAGGGCTTTCGGAAAAGCAGGCCAAGACTTATCTGGCTTGTCTTAGATTAGGCCCGGCGCCTGTCCGCAGGATCGCGGAAGAGACCAATTTGAATCGGGGCACGTGTTATGACACCCTGAAGGGATTAATGGAGAAGGGTTTGGTCAGTTACTATCATCAAGATAAACATAAATATTTTGTGGCCGAGGATCCGGGGAAACTAAAAGAGCTGATTAGATCCCGGGAGCGGGAGCTCAAAGAAGCAGGGCAGAGGGTTGCTAAAATTATTCCAGAATTAAAATCAATTTATGATAATGCCGAAGACAAGCCGGTAGTGAAATATTATGAGGGTCTTCCCGGGATCAAAACAGTCTTGAAGGATTTGCTGCATTCTTTTGAGGGAGCGAAAAAGAAAGGATATTTTGTTTATTCGGCTGCTGACATCCGGGATTATTTATACCGAGCTTACCCCGAGTTTACTGGAGAGAGGATCCGGGCAAAGATTCGGGTCAAGGTGATCGCGATTGGTTCGGGCGGGCGGCTCTGCGGTCTGGACGAACGCAAGTGGCTGTCTCGGGCCAAGAGCTCGCCTACTTATATTTTGGTTTATCAAAACAAAACAGCTTTGATTTCAGTTGATAAAAACAAAATCTCTCACGGAGTGATTATTGAAGACGAGGGAATTTATTACACCCAAATTCTTTTGTTTGAGAAAATGTGGAAGTCTTTGGAGCTAGCAAAGAGAGTGAAGGGTCGCGGGTGCGGGAGGTGCAAAGAAGATTAATTTTAAAATAAGAGCGGCTTTTTTAAAAACAGATTTTTTGGGATAAAACCTGGGGTCCCCGAAAAATCGAAGATTTTATGGGGTATCTAAAAAGACTAACCCATCGCGATTTGGTCGGTCCGATAGGTTAGTCTTCCTTGATCGTATAATAAAGCGGCTCTCTCGTCAATTTTTTCTATGTGCGGAATTATTGCCTATTGGGGAAGACAAGAGGCGGCCAAAGTGATTTGGGAGGGCTTGCGCAGTCTTGAGTACCGCGGTTATGACTCTTGGGGGATTGCGATTTTTAAAAACAAAAGGATTGGGCTTTGCAAGAGGATAGGCAAGATCAGCAGAGCGCGGCTGCCCCGGTTTGCTTTGAAGCAAGCAAGGGTCGGCTTGGGGCACACCCGTTGGGCCACGCACGGCAGGGTGACCAAGGCCAATACCCATCCCCATTTATCGCAATCCGGGCAAGTGGTCGTGGTTCATAACGGGATCGTGGAGAATTTTAGTTCTTTAAAAACAGAATTGAAGAGCAAGGGTTATCAGTTTCAAAGCGAAACAGATACAGAGATTATTGCCAATCTTTTTGATTATTATCTTAACAAAAATTCTTTGGAGCGGGCGGCGCGGAAGGTTTTCGGGAGACTCAAGGGCAGGAACGCGGTAGTCTGTTATCATCGCAAGACAGAGACCCTGGTTGGTTTCAAATCCGGCTCACCCCTTATTTTCGGTTTGAAGGATAAAAAAGAGATTTTCTTTGCTTCGGACCAAACCGCTCTTTTGCAAGATAAGCCCCAGGTCAGACATCTTCAAGACGGCGAGATGGTTTTGGCCCGGCCCGAAGAGTTTGTTTTTTACAAGATGGGGACCAATCAGAAATTAGCGCCGCGTTTTAGGCGATTAACAGGCGAAAAGGAAAGAGTGAGTAAACGAGGCTATGCTCATTTTATGCTTAAAGAGATCTGTGAACAGCCGCGGAGCATTATGCGAGCGCTTGCTCAATCCGAAGAAGATTTGAAGAGGGTGAGCAGAGCAGTCAGGAAGGCGAGAAGAGTGTTTTTGACCGGGGTCGGGACAGCAGGGCAGGTCTGTAATTTTGTCCGGTATTTTTTCGCTAATTTCCTAGCCCGCGAATTCGACTTTATCTTGGGCTCGGAACTTGTTCACTTTACTTCTCTACTCAAACAAGGAGACTTATTGATTGCTGTTTCTCAAAGCGGGGAAACCGCGGACACGATTGGGGCGATTGAACTTGCCAAAGAGAAGGGTCTCAAAATAGTTTCTGTGATTAATGTTCAACATTCCACTATTGATCGCCTTGCTGATTACAGTTTATTAATTCGGGCAGGCGTCGAAAAAGCGGTTGCCTCGACCAAGGCCGCGACCGGGCAAATCGCGGTTTTGGCGCTCTTGGCCTTTACCCTTTGGGGAAGACTCTCTGAAGGCAAGAGGATTTTGGAGAAATTAGCAACAGAAAGCGAACGGATTTTAAGTTACTCTTATCGGTTAAAAGTGAGAAAGCTGGCGGCGCTCCTGACAACCAAGAAAGATATTTATATTATTGGACGAGGATTAAATTATCCGATTGCCCGCGAGGCGGCAATCAAACTGCAGGAGGTGACTTATATTCACGCCGAGGGATTTCCCGGCGGCGAGTTAAAACACGGCCCGCTCGCCTTAATCGAGAAGGGGACACCGGTTGTTGTTTTGGTGGACAGCGAGACGCGAGAGGAGATTTTGAGTAATGCCCAGGAAGTGAAGGCCCGGGGCGGCTTGCTTTTAGGGATCGGGCCGGGGAAAGAGGAAGGTTTTGATTTTTGGCTCCCGACCGCTAACCTCGGGCTTTTGCAGGGAATGCTGAATCTGTTTCCGGTCCAGCTTTTGGCCTATTATTTAGCTGTCGCTCGAGGGATTGATCCGGATATGCCGCGGAATTTAGCCAAGGCCGTAACCGTGAAATAGGAATTAATCTTTAGTGATTTTTATGCGCGTTATTTACTTTGACGACGATAAAGTAAAACAGTTGTCCCCGGTAACCTTAACCCGGAGAGCAAGTCAAATCAGTTGTGGAAGCTACACGCTGGAGCGGCTTGTTACTGAAATTTTTAAACCCAGCTCTTTCTCTTATCGTAAAGCTAAGATGGATTCCGGCTGGAAATTTGTTAATAATGCTTTATACTTAAATAGCCGCACCCTCCCTTGGGTCCGCTCTCTTTTAAAATTAAAAAAGGCCCTGGAGTACGGAGGAAAAGAAGGCGATTTGTTCCTGCTTTCTTATCCTTGGCAAATAGTTTTAGAGAGCAACCGCATTTTGGGCGATAATCTTACTTACAGGATGTGCGAGTTTACGAGGCACGCAAACGGGGTTTATTTGGGCGATAATGTTGAGTTGCACAAGAGCGCGATTTGCGATTTGACAAAAGGACCGATCATTTTGGATCGTGGTGTCAAGGTTTCTCCCTTTGTGGTCTTGCGCGGTCCTCTCTACGTGGGCCCAGAAACCAAGATTCGTGACTTTACTTCGCTTGCTCATTCCAGCATCGGCAAGGTCTGCAAGCTGGCTGGCGAGATTGAAGAGAGTGTGATTTCCGGCTACACTAACAAACAGCACTATGGTTTTGTCGGCCATAGTTATATTGGCTCTTGGGTCAATTTAGGGGCAGGCACTACTTTTTCCGATTTAAAGAATACTTATGGCGAGATTAAGGTGAATTTTTTGGGCAAGAGACGGGGGATTGGGACCCAGTTCTTTGGCGCGGTCGTGGGTGATTATGTTAAGACGGCAATCAATACTTCTGTAAGCTCTGGGAGATTGATTGGTCCGAATAGCTTTTTGTACGGCCTGGTTAGCGAGGATGTCCCGCCTTTTGTCAATTATTTTCAAGGCAGGATGGTGGAGTTTTATTTAGAGGAAGCATACAAGGTGCAGAAGAGGATGTTTTTGCGGCGCGGCCGCAAGGCCAGAGCTCGAGATCGCCTTATTTTGCGGCAGGCTTTTTTAAAAAGTAAAGCGGAGCGTGAGGGGAGGGTGGAGAGAAAGGAGTTTAGTTTGTGACTATTATTATATTTATTAAAATATAATTGTTATGGCTAAAAGAAAAAAACCAAATATTGTCTGCCTTGGGGCAGGCACAGGGCAAGCTACGGTCTTGCGCGGCTTGAGAAAATATGACTGTAATTTGACCGGCATTGTCGGCGGGACGGACAATGGCGGTTCTTCAGGCGTCCTTCGCCAGGAGATGGGGATTCCCCAGCCAGGAGACACCAGGAATTGCCTTGAGAATGTTTCGGATCCAAATCATATCTTGACTAAGATTTTTGCTTATCGGTTTACCGAAGGATCATTTAAAGGGGTGAGCTTGGGGAATCTGATTTTAGCGGCCTTGACTCGGATCACCGGGGATTTCGGCGAAGCGGTAATGGCAGCCAATTCGCTTTTGAAGACCAGGGTTAGGATTTATCCAGTCAGCGCGACTAGCACCCACATTGCTTGTGAATTAAAGAATGGTAAAAAAATCCGCGGAGAATGGGAGATTATTCTCCGTAAAGACCCAAGTTCGATCAAGAGAATTTTTTTAACCAAAAAATCCGAGGCCTTTCCACCTGTGCTCACCGCTCTTTCAAAAGCCAACCTGATTATTATTGGTCCAGGATCTTTGTTTACGGGCGTTTTACCCCATTTTTTGGTCAAAGGACTGCCAGAAGCAATTAAGGCCTCGCCCGCTAAGAGGGTCTATATCTGCAATATGATGACCCAGCCCGGTCAGACCATGAACTTTAAGGTTTCAGATCATATCAAGCAGGTGAAGAAATATTTGGGCCAGAATCCTGACTGGGTTGTCGTGAACAGCGGCAAGATCAGCCAGGAGATTTTAGAGCACTACAAAAATTTTAACTCGGCCCCAGTTAAGGTGGATAAGGTGCGAGGGGTGAAGACGATCGCGAGAGCTTTGGCCCTAAACCAGGTAGGCGAGGCAGTGCACAGGGAGAACGTACGGATGCGGCATTTTCGCGTCTGGCGGGAATGGACCCATCTTCTGCGGCATGATTCGGATAAGTTAGCGAAGATTTTGATTGGATTGGTGAAGTAACAGAGGCAATAGATTTATCCGTTTTTATTTATGAAATTAAAAGCAGTGATTTTGGCGGCAGGCGAGGGGACTCGCCTGCACCCTTTTTCAACAAAAGAATACCCTAAGGTTTTGTTTCCTTTTCGGGGCAAGCCCTTGCTTTGTTATCACATTGAGGAGTTTTTGGAGGCCGGTGTTCGCGATTTTATCGTGGTTTGCAATCCAGAGAATAAAGTGGCAGTGAGTGGAATTGTTAAGAAGGAACACCCTAATTTAAAGATTGCTTTGGTTGTCCAGGATAAGCAGTTAGGGCCTGCCCATTCTGCTTACGCGGCAAAAGATCAGCTTCGGGGCACTGATTTTTTTATTTTGAAATATGGCGATAGTTGGACCAAGGCCTCGAGGTTGAAGATGATTCTGTCCCAGTTTCCCAAGGATCCGCGGGATGGGATAGTTTTTTTAACCAAGGTTTCTGACTTTAAACGATTTGGCATTGCTCGCTTTGAGGGAGAGACTCTTGTTAAGATTGTGGAGAAGCCAGCTAAAAATCCTCCTTCTGATTTGGCTTGGCGGGGAATCAGTGTTTTGAGTGTTCAGAAGTTTTTAGCCGGTTTTTCAAAAGATAAAGTTGGGCCGGGCAAAAAAGAGGTTCCCCCGCCAGAATACGTTTTAAGGGCCAAGGGTCGGTTAAACTACAGGATTGTGAAATACTCTAAACTGGATTTAGGCTATCCTTGGGATATTCTGTTATTAAACAGAGCGGTCTTGGATAGATTCGGCGGTCAAAATTTAGGCAGAAGAATCGGAGCAGGAGCATCTATTTCTCCCAAGAGTTTCATCGGTCCGAGAGCAGTGATTGGGCCTGGAGTCCGGATCGGAGATTATGTTTCTTTGGAGAGAGCCTGGGTCGGCAAGGACGCGGTGATTGAGGATTCCTATTTAATGCCGGGCGCTAGAATTGGATCAGGAGCGAAAATTAAGAGAACCGTTGTTGGCCGCAAAACAGAAATTGGTCCGGGTTTTGTTACTAAAGACCAGACCAGAGGGAAAAACAAAGTTTTTGTTAAAGGGGAATACAGGGAAGCGCCCTTTTCTGCTTTGGGTTGTTTCTTGGGCCACAGGGTCAAGGTCGGACCAAAACTTTTTTCAGATTCTGGCAGAGTGGTTTATTCAGGGAGAGAGGTGAACAAAAATATTGTTCACGATATTTTGCCGATTCGCGCTGTGTTTTTTGACGCGGACAACACAATTTACAATACTCGAAAAGTAGCGAAGCTCGCGGACAAACGGGCAATGGCTTATTTGGCTTCTGGTACTCCGTATCGGCCGGAAGATTTATATGATTATTGGCACGACAAGATCGTTGCCAAATTAAAACAGAGCCAGAACCCAAAACTGCGCCACAGACATTATTCCTATCAGAGGTTGATCAAGGAATTTAAGCTTGGAAAGAGCAGCCAAAGAACTTTTTTGGCTTTTCGCAGTGAATTGGTTAAGCATTTGGAGCCAGCGGCCCATCTTAAAGGCGTGCTTGGGAGGCTGGGAGACTATCAAAAGGCAATAGTTTCCGAGGACAACCGAGATTTAATTGATTTTAAACTTAAGGCCTTGGGACTTTGGAAGTATTTTGATTTGGTGATTGCCGCTTCCGATATTGGCACAATGAAGCCCTCATCAACATATTTTCAATCCACCTTGGCTAAATTAAAGCTCTACCCAGGCCAGGCAGTGATGATCGGAGATGATTGGGAAAAGGACTTGGCTTTGGCTTTTGATTTGGGCTTGCGGACAATAATCTGGGGCAAGAAGGACTCGCGAGCGCACAGGGCTCTTAAGGATTTTAGGAAGTTGCCGGGACTTTTGAAGATCATCTAAGAATTAATTTTCAATTTTCAAACTAAGACTTAGGTAATTTTTTTAAAAATTAGTTATTGGAAATCCCACTTCGCGAGGCGAGTATTTGGAAATTGGTCATTGGAAATTAAAGAAACATGAATATTATCAAAATTAACCCAGCCAATCCTGATCCCAAAGTAATAGAAAAAGCCGCCCGAGTTATCCTCAAGGGCGGTTCTGTTGTTTTACCCACAGACACAGCTTATGGTTTGGCAGTCAATGCTTTGGATCGGAAAGCAGTGAAAAAGCTTTTTAGAATCAAAACCAGGGCGAAAAATAAGCCTCTGCCGGTTGCGGTTTTAGAGATAAAGCAGGCGCAAAAATTAGCTTTTTTTGATAGCCGGGCTTTGAGTTTGGCAAAAGAATTTTGGCCGAGCGCTTTGACCTTGGTCTTACGAAAGAAAGAAGTCGTGCCGAAAGAAGTTACTGGCTATGAAGAGACGATTGGTTTGCGGATTCCTGATTCCAGGGTTTGTTTGACTCTTGCCGACAGGGCGCAAGTTCCGTATACTATAACTAGCGCTAACATAAGCGGAGGAGAAATTCCCTATTCTGTTTTGGAAGTGGTTAGGCAATTTGAGAATAGAAAGTGGCAACCCGATTTGATTTTAGACGGCGGGACTTTGGTTAAAATAAAGCCTTCAACAGTGGTTGATTTGTCAGAAGAAGGTGAAATAAAAGTGTTAAGACAGGGAGAAGTAGAAATAAACGCAAAACGCAAAAATCAAATCTCAAAATGTAATCCAAAATAGAAAAAGCCTCTATTAAATCCTTCTTTTTACATTTTGAATTTTCATTTTGCATTTTGACATTTGATTTTTGCATTGTCTATCATGTCCATTTTTTTTGAAGATTACTCGGTTAAGCACGCGCTAAAGCGCGAGATTACTGAATTATATATTTCAGTCGCGATCAAAAATTTTGCGGTTTCAATGATTGCGCTTTTTGAGCCGATTTATCTTTATGATAAATTAGGCCTCTCTCTGGCCGAGATTATGCTTTATTTCGCGGCTGTTTATACCTTGTATTTGTTCTTACTGCCGATTGGGGGCAAGATCTGCGCCCGCTTTGGCTTTGAACATTCTATTCTTTATAGCGCGCCGATCAGTGTTCTCTATTTCAGCACGCTTTATTTTGCTGGCGAAACAAGGGCCTTGATCTACTTTGCTCCGGTTTTTTTGGCGGTTTACAAGGCCCTGTTCTGGCCTGCTTATCATGCTAATTTTGCTCGCTATACCAGCTTAGGCAAGCGGGGAAAACGGATCAGCCGCTTGGGCGCTTTGAATGCTTTGGTTATCGTTGCCGGCCCGCTCCTAGGAGGGATGCTGATTACCCTTTTCGGGTTTAATGTTTTGTTTATTATTGTTGCTGTTCTGATTTTGGTTTCCGTGATCCCTCTTTTTACCACTCAGGAGGTTTTCAAGCCGAGTTCTTTTGGCTACTTCCATGCCTTTGCCCGTCTTTTTAAGTCTTATTACCGACGTTATACTTTGGGTTTTATGGGTTATGCAGAGGAGCTGATTAAAGTGACGGTCTGGCCGATTTTTATCTTTGTGATTTTGAAGAGTTATTTGAGCTTAGGCATACTTTCTTCAATGACGATTTTTTTGACCGCTGCTTTTGGTTTGTTGATTGGCCGGATTGTGGACAAGAAAGGCGGCAGGCAGATTCTGCGGTTTTCAACCATCGGATATTCCATTGTTTGGTTTGTCCGTTTGGCGGTGCAGAGCACAGTCGGGGTCTTTGTTGTTGACGGCCTGTCCCGGCTTTCGGGTCAGGGCGTGGGGATCCCGATGCAGACTTTGGTTTATGACAAAGGGACGGAAAGAGGGAATTTGAATTTCAGCGTCTTTTTTGAGATGGCTTTGGTTGTCGGCAAGATGCTGATTGCCTGGGTTTTGTTTTTCATTTTTTTGTACACCCAGAATGTCGGGATCGCCTTTATTTTGGGAGGGGTTTTGAGTTTATTATATCTTTTATTAAAATGACCGCAAGGTCAAATATTAAAGTGCTACTTTAAGGAGGATAGTAGTAAAATAAATGGAGAATATTCTTAAAATGCAGGATCCGCCGGCTTTCCGTGCCCTGCAGGGTGAGATCCAAAGACAAAAGAATGGCATTGAATTGATTGCTTCAGAGAATTACGTGTCAAAAGCGGTTTTGGCGGCAATGGGTTCGGTTTTGACCAACAAATATTCCGAAGGTTATCCCGGGAAGCGCTATTATGGCGGCAATCAGTATATTGATCAGGCAGAAAAGCTCGCAATCCGGCGCGCCAAGCAGTTATTTGGCGCCGAACATGTTAATGTTCAGCCTTATTCTGGTTCGCCGGCAAATCTTGAGGTTTATTGGGCCTTGGTGCCTTTGGGGGGCAAGATCATGGGTTTAAGTCTAGCCCACGGCGGCCACTTAACCCACGGTCACAAAGTTAATTTCTCCGGCAAAGCTTACGAAGTGGCCTCTTACGGCGTGGAGCGGAGCGGCCGGATTTCTTATGCCAAGGTCCGAGCTTTGGCTAGAGAAGAAAAACCGGATTTGATTATTTCCGGCTATACCGCTTATCCGCGCAAGATTGATTTTAAAAAGTTCAAAGAAATCGGGGACGAGGTCGGCGCGATCTCAATGGCTGATATCTCGCATATCGCGGGTTTGATCGCGGCCGGCTTGCATCCCAATCCCGTTCCCTATTTTGACGTGGTTACAACCACGACCCACAAGACCCTGCGCGGACCGCGGGGGGCGATGATTATGTGTAAGCGCAAGTGGGCAAAAGCGATTGACCGCGCGGTTTTTCCGGGGATGCAGGGCGGGCCGCATAATCATATTAATCTTGCTAAAGCAGTTGCTTTTGGCGAGGCGCAAGAGCCGGAATTTAAAACCTATTGCCGCCAGATTATTAAGAATGCCAAAATCTTAGCTCGCGCTTTGATTGCTTTGAAATTTGATCTGGTGTCCGGAGGCACGGATACTCATTTGATGCTTCTCGATTTAACCAATAAAAAGATTACGGGCAAGCGGGCGGAGCACACTTTAGAGCAGGCCGGGATCACTTTAAACAAAAACATGGTTCCCTTTGATCCCCGTTCGCCGTTCGATCCGTCAGGAGTCAGGATCGGGACGCCGGCTGTCACCAGCCGCGGGATGGCAGAACCCGAGATGAAGAAGATCGCGGCCTGGATTGACCGCGCGATTAAAGCAAAGGGCCGCAAGGCAAGCTTAAAGAAGATCGCTCGCGAAATTAAGGATTTCTGCCAAGATTTTCCCGTACCAGGGATTGATCAATAATCCAACCTTTTATTTAGATTATTTAGAGCAGGGGTTGAATATATTAAACCCCTGCTTTTATTTTAATTAAAAAACAGCCTTTTTTTTGGGCTCTTGCCAGCTTGTTTAGCTGCCTGGGCATTTTTCGTGCCATGCTCATCTGTGCCTGTGGAAAATAATACCTCCTCCCCCAAAACTTGGTGATACCGAGCCAAAACATCTGCCTGGATAATCTCCAAAGCAAATCCAACATGGGGAATCCGATTTGTATAAACAATACTGGTGGGAATATAGAACTTTTTCATTAAATCCATTCTATCATATTTTTTGATAATTTCCAGTTGAAATAAAGAAGCGCTGACAATCTTGTCAGCGCTTATTTTTGATATGTTTGACGTCGCAAGTTAAACATTGTATTTGTGAAGGTGCTACAATTCTTCTGGATTTTTAATGTACTGTACTACCCATCCTCCGACAATTATGGCAGCACCAGCAATAGCTCCCCAGATGAATACTTTATCGACTAGGCAGACAAGCGATAATATGATAAGAGCCGATCCAACTCTTTGCATAATGTCCCATGGTTGCTTCGTTGTGCGCCATAGAATCAAAGCAGCTACGAACAAAGAGGCAAATAACTTTGGCCAAGTGAACAGAAACATTGCTTTCACCTCCTAGAATTATTCTTTATGGACTATAACCACAAATTCTCCTCTTACCTTACCACTTTTTATTTTATTTGCAACCTCTGCTGGGGTGCCGCGGTAGGTTGTTTCAAATTTTTTGGTTAGTTCGCGGCAAACCATTATTTGTCGGGATTCTTCGCTAACGCTCAGAATGACAGCCAATTCATTAAGGGTTTTTAAAATTCTGTGCGGTGATTCATACAAAATGACCGGGTATTTTGAAGCTACGACCTGTTCAAAAAACTTCTTGCGCTTGCGCTTGGCTGGCGGAAACCCTAAAAACAGAAACTTGTCCATTGGAAAACCGGAAATACTAGCTGCAGCTGTTACTGTCGACGGCCCAGACACCGGCATAATCTTCACACTATGTTTAAGGTCGGGTTGTAAACATTGTTTAATTAGTTTGTTGCCCGGGTCGGAGATGCCGGGCGTGCCGGCGTCAGAAACCAGGGCTAAATTCTTCCCTCTCTCTAAAAGTTTCAAAATATAGTCAACTTTTTTTAATTTGCTGTGCTGGTGATAAGAAAGCGTGGGAGTGACTATTTTATAGCGGCCTAACAATTTTTTAGTTACCCTGGTATCTTCGCACAAAATTAAATCAACCCCCTGCAACACTTCTAAAGCTCGGGGGCTGATTTCTTTGAGATTTCCAATCGGAGTCGCAACGATATATAGAATAGATATATCTTAATATATCTTAATATATCTTACAAAACTACTGCTTTTGCGTCTTTTCGCTTTTTCAGGAAATCCCTAAGAAATTCAAACAATATGCCGGCCAAAGGGATAGCCAGGAGCGCTCCTAAAAAGCCCCAGAGTTTTCCGCCAACAAACAAAGCAACCAGAACCAAAACCGGAGGGATGCCAATGAATTTCTTGCTTAAAATCGGCGTCAAGATACCACCTTCAATCTGCTGAATCAGAACAAAAATTATTTTTGCATTCGCAACCATAAAAAGGCTTAATGGAAATCAGTAGTTCCGGCATAAATTCTTCACATTTCTGGTGTCGCAATTCCTGGAGATTTCTAATTTCTTCCGCACTTTCCCCTTTGTTTATGCAGGTTAAATCAGTTCCTCCTAATTTATTTTCCGACAACAGCTCCGCCACAATACAATCCTTATCAGCTGAGCAACTTTTATTTAACTCTGTGATTTTTTTGTTAATTTCATCAAGGAGATCCTCGCAATATGTTTTTATCTCTGCCTTCGGCTCTTCTTTAATCGGTGAGTAAGATATAACATTAATTGTTTTCCCTTCGGATCGACAGAAATACTCCTCAACAATGTTTCCTTCGATAGTTAATGTCGTATTTTGAAGATTCCACAACTCATCTTCAAGTGGACCAATTAGACAATAAGTTTTTTCTCCCTCGATCTCTAAACCTAATTTTGTAAAAGGTTCATTTCCAAAAACATAAACTCGTCCCGTTTTTGTAATTGTTGATGGTTTTTCATCTGCAGGAACCGAAGGAGCTTTCCCTTCTGGCGCTTCCAAATATTGCCAGGCTAAAATCCCTCCGGCCAAAAGTGTAACTAGAACAATAATAAAAATTCCTACAGGTGTAGAAATTCTTTTATTTGAAAATTTGGGTTGATTATCCATAAATTTCACTTTTTAATTAAATGATTATTTCGACTTTTATAAAAATTTTCTTTTACAGTTCCGCTCTGCGGGACACAAAACCAAAAATTAAATTTTGACTGGAAAATCCCGTATAATTTGGTCGCCGAGCGAAGCGAGGCGACCTCCAAATCATTGACTTTTTCTCGGTGGTGCCGCGGGTGGGAGTTGAACCCACACGGGCTTGAGGCTCATACGATATAGCATATTTATCAATTGGTGGGGATGGAGGGATTTGAACCCTCACGGACTTTGAAAGCCCAATGGTTTTTGAAACCATCCTGTCTACCAGTTCCAGCACATCCCCGTTCCTTTAAAATATATCTTTTTTCACTTGACTTTGTCAATTGGAGATTTTATGATAAGATAGAAACAAAGCGAATAGATTAAAACAAAAAGGATAAAATGGCGCAAATCATTGCTTTGGTTAATCAAAAAGGAGGCGTGGGCAAGACCACAACCGCGGTTAATCTTGCTTCTTATTTAGCTGATTTTGGCAAGAAGATTTTATTTTGCGATTTAGACCCGCAAGGCAATGCCACTTCGGGCTTAGGGATTAATAAGAAAGGGCTAAAACAAAACATTTATGATGTTTTGTGCGGGCGGGCGGCTTTGTCCGATATTCTATATCAAAGCTCCTCTCCCGATATGCATATTGCGCCCGCCTCTTCTGATCTGGCTGGCGCTTCGATCGAATTGGTCTCTGTGCCCGAGCGCGAGTTTTTGTTAAAGAAATTTTTAGAGCCGGCAAAGCAAGACTACGACTATATCATTATTGATTCCCCTCCTTCTTTGGGAATTTTAACGATCAATGCCCTGACCGCTTGCCAGAGTGTTATGATTCCAGTCCAGTGTGAGTATTATGCCCTGGAAGGACTTTCTGAACTTCTTTACACCATTGATCTTGTCCAAAAGAACCTAAATCCTGATTTGAATATCTTGGGCATTGTTTTAACGATGCGGGATCGGAAAACGCGGATTGCCGCTGATGTGGTCTGCGAGGTCCAAAGGAACTTTCCGGACAAGGTTTTTGAGACAATCATTCCCCGTAATGTGAGATTGGCGGAAGCCCCGAGCTTTGGCCAGGCGATTTTAAACTACGAGCCGATGTGCAAGGGCGCGCGTGCTTACAAGCACCTGACAGAGGAGGTTATGGAGATGGGGGGAGAATAATTCTTAATTCTTAATTCTTAATTTTTATTGAATTTTTAATGACCTAATTTTTAATTTTTAAACATCCTATTATTCCAAATTTATCTTGTTTAAAAATTAAATCATTAAAAATTAAACATTGATTAAGAATTTAAAATTTAAAATTATAAATTCAAATTTATGCAAAAACTTGGTTTGGGCAAGGGATTGTCCGCCTTAATTCCTAATAAAGTCGAGGAGACTGAAGACAAGGCACCCGTCTCGCAGTCGGGCAAGCAGATAATGCGAGAGATTGCGATTTCAGCGATTAAGCCTAATCCTAATCAGCCCCGTCAGAGGATTGAAGAAGATAAATTGCTGGAATTGGCTGATTCGATTAAGCTTTACGGCCTGCTTCAGCCATTGGTGATTGATCAGAACAACACCTTGATCGCTGGTCAGCGGCGCTTGGAGGCGGCAAAGCTAGCCGGGCTGGAAAGGGTGCCGGCGGTTATTAGAGAGAGTGATATGAAGCAGAGCTTGGAGATGAGTTTGATTGAGAATGTACAGCGGGAGAATTTGAATCCGGTTGAACAGGCCTTGGGCTATAAGGCACTGGTTGACAAATTCGGCTTAAGTCATGTGGAGGTGGCAGAAAGAGTCGGAAAGAAGAGACCGACAATCAGCAATTATCTCCGTCTCCTAAAACTGCCGCTTACGATTCAAAAAGGATTAAGAGAAGGCATGCTTTCCGAGGATCAGGCCAAGGCGCTTTTAGAGGTTAGGAATCAGGAAAAACAGATGGTTTTTTACAGAAGAATTATCAAGGAGGGTTTAAACGGTGCAGATGCAAGAATACTTTTGCGGAAATATCGGAAGCGGCGGCCGCGCAAAAGGAAGCCGAGAGAACCGATTTTAGTAGAGGCGGAGGAGAAGCTTGAAGGATTTTTGGACACGCGGGTTAAGGTTACCCGCGACGGCCGGATTGGAAAGATCTACATTGAATTTTATTCTCCGGAAGAACTTGAAGGGCTTTTGGAAAAGGTAATCAAGAAGTGATTTTGGGTAACGATATCGTGTCGCGCAAAATAGTTAAAAAACAGCGTCTAATTAAAGGAAACAACAGATAGGTTAATCTCCTTTTAAGACGAAGACGCTTTTTTTAATCTTTAAATCCGTCAACCCGTCAACTCACAGATCCACATTCTTTATTGCTGCAGACTTCTGTTTTTTCTTTGCCATAGACCATTAGACTGCCGCATTCGGGACATTTCTTGCCGGTGGGTTTGCTCCAGAGCGCGAACTCGCATTTAGGATACTGATTGCAGGCATAGAAGGTTCGGCCTTTCTTGCTGCGCTTTTCGATAATATCTCCCTTTTCACATTTGGGGCAGGTGACGCCAGTCTTCTTTTCAATCGACTTGATGTTTTTACAATCAGGATATCCAGAACAACCGAGGAAAGGGCCAAACCGGCCGTGTCGGAGCACCATTGCCTTGCCGCATTTCTCGCATTTCTTGGCACCGATTGCTTTAGCGAGGGTCTTTTCTTCGCCTAAGGGCTTTGTGTGTTTACATTCTGGAAAACCAGTACAGGCTAAGAATTTGCCAAAGCGGCCGAGTTTGATCACAAGCTTCTTGCCGCACTTGGGGCATTTTTTGCGGGTTTTGGTTTCGGCAATATCTTTTTTTTGCACTTGTTTTTCTTTTTTCTTTAGGTTTTTAAGAAAGGGGTCATAGAATTCGCGCACGACCGGCACCCATTCCTTTTTATTTTGAGCAATCGCGTCTAGGTCATTTTCGATCTTGGCGGTAAATTTGAGATCAACGATCTGGGGGAAATGCCGGACCAAGACATCGTTGACTACGATTCCGATTTCTTTAGGGTGAAGTTTTTTTTCCTTTTTTTCTACATAACCGCGCGCCTGGATCGTGGAAATGATCGCCGCGTAGGTGGAGGGGCGGCCAATCCCGTTTGCTTCAAGAGCGCGGACCAGGGTTGCCTCGCCGTAGCGCGCCGGCGGTTCAGTGAAGTGCTGGTTTGGGAGAAGTTTTTTAAGGTCGACGATCTCGCCCTTTTTTAAAACGGGGAGGATGTTCTCTTTGGTTGAGGACGGATAGACTTTGGTAAAACCGTCAAATTTGACGATCGCTCCCTCGGCGCGGAAGGTATGGTCGCGAGCCTGTATGTCCACTTTCGTGGAGTCGATAATCGCTTCTTGCATCTGGCAGGCGATCGTCCGTTTCCAGATTAGTTCGTAGAGCTTATACTGTCTAGCGTCAAGAAAGGGTTTTACTTTTTCGGGGGGCAAGCTTTTTGGTTCAGTGGGGCGGATCGCTTCGTGGGCTTCTTGCGCGAGCTTTGATTTGGTTTTATAAATGCGAGGGTCCCTGGGCAGGTATTTGGGACCAAATTGTTTTTTGATTTGATTGCGGATCTCTGACACTGCCTTTTTAGCGAGGTTTGTTGAATCGGTGCGCATATAGGTGATTAAGCCCTCTGCTTCTCCTTTATTAAGCTTGATTCCTTCATAAAGCTTTTGCGCTAAATACATTGTCTGTTTGGTTGAAAACCCTAATGTCCCCGCGGCTGTTTGCTGCAGGGTGGAGGTGGTAAACGGCGGCAAGGGAGATTTTTTGATTTCTTTCCGCTCAACCTTGCAGACCGTAAAGCGGGCTTTCTTGAGGGACCTCACAATTTCCTGGACCCTCCTTTTGTTTTTAAGCCCCAGTTTTCCTAAAAGCTTCCCATTCTGTTTGGTAAGGAGGGCGCGGAAGACATCTTCCGTTTTTGGTTTAGCTTTTCTTCTTTTTTGCAGATTTGCTTCCAGGGTCCAGTATTCTTCAGATTTGAATTTTTTGATTTTCTTTTCACGGTCAACAATCAAGCGCAGGGCGGCTGATTGGACTCGGCCGGCAGAGAGGCCTCTTGCCACTTTGCGCCAAAGAAAAGGGGAGAGTTTGTACCCGACCAGCCGATCCAAAATTCTTCTGGCCTGCTGGGCGTCAACCAGGTTCATATTAATCTGGCGCGGTTTTTTGAAGGAAGCTAAAACAGCCCTCCGGGTTATTTCGTGAAAAGCGATTCTTTGGATTTTTTTTGGGTCAAGCTTCAAAGCATAGGTTAAGTGCCAGGAGATCGCTTCGCCCTCGCGGTCTTCGTCAGTGGCTAGATATATTTCTTTTGACTTGGCGGCTAGATCTTTTAGTTTTTTGACTTGTTTTTTTGCTTCTTCTGGGATTACGTATTCAGGCTCAAAGTTTTTCCGGGTATTGACCCCTAACCCCTTTTTTGGCAAGTCCCGGATATGGCCATAGGATGATTCGACGCGGAAACTAGAATCCAAAAAGCGAGAAATTGTATTTGCTTTGGTCGGGGATTCGACAATCACGAGTTTTTTCATAAATTCGTTAACTGATTAATGATATAGTTTCCTGACCCAACATTGCGGACCATACCTTTCATTTCTAGGAGTGTCAAGATTGTGGATACTTGCCCGGAACTAAATTTACCCTTCCTGATTACTTCGTTGATATGGGTTGGTTCTTGGGAGAGATATTTTAAAATTATGGCCTCTTCTTGGGTGGCGCTCGGCTTTTGGATTGTTTTGGAAGTTTTTAAAGAGAGGTTTAGATTGAGCTCGTCTAGGATGTCTTGGGTGTCTGATACCAATTTTGCGCCCATTTTAATCAGGTTGTTGGTGCCGCGGGAATAGGGATTATAGATTGAGCCCGGGATCGCGAAAATGTCGCGATTCTGATCCAAGGCGGCGCGGGCAGTGATCGAAGTCCCGCTTCTTTCCGCCGCCTCAATGACCAGGAGGCCGCGGGACAAGCCGGCGATGATCCGGTTGCGCTGGGGAAAGTTTTGTTTTCGGGCCGGGGCGCCGGGAGGATATTCCGAGATTAAGGCGCCGCCGTGTCCTAAAATTCTTTGGGCCAACTTAAAGTTAGTGCGCGGATAGATTGACTGATCATCAATGCCGCTTCCTAAAACAGCGATCGTGTGGCCGGCAAAGGAAAGACAGGCCTGATGGGCGAGGGCGTCAATGCCCAGGGCGAGACCGGAGACAATGCTGATTTTGATTTGGGAGAGGAGTCCGACGATTTGGAAGGTTACCTGCCGTCCGTAGCTGGTCGGCTTCCGCGTGCCGACCACGCTTAGATAGATATTGCCGGGTTTCTTGATTTCTCCTTTTAAATACAAGAGGGCGGGCGGGTCGTAAATTTCTTTCAAACTTTTTGGATACTTTTTGTTTTGAATCGTAATGATCTTGATTCCTTGTTGTCGAACCTTCTGGAGTGCTTCTGCGGGATTAATTCCAGAACGTGCGGATATGATTTGTCTTGCTTCTTTTTCTTCTAGCCCTGCCCGCTTGAGTTCCAAGAGAGGAGCAAACCAGGCTTGTTCTAAATCGGGGAAATAAGAGAGCAATTTTTTGAAACAAAGAGGGCCCACACCGGGGATGAGGTTAAAACCGTGGTAATATTGGCTGACAGATTCCATGGCTTTTTGACAATTAAGGGAGGGGGGTGGCAAGATAGCGGCTCGGTGACGTTTTTTTAGTTGGCCAGTATTTTAAGATTTTGTTTTAATTTTTTAAGCCAATTCTTACCTAAGGAAGAAAAATCAATTTTGAGCCGGCAAGGGCCTTCGGTTTCGCTGATGATCCAGGCGGGGTTTGTCTTAAAGAGTTGATCCAAAGTATTGCTTTCCGGTGTTTCTACAAAATCCAGGACGATCCTTTTTCTGGATTGATGATCCAAGCCAAAGACGTTAATCGTGTCAATTGTTTTAATTCTTGCTCTCCGGGCAAGGATTTTTATTTTTAAAATCTCAAAAAGATTTTTAAATTCCAGGGGCAGAAGACCGTACTTGCCTTCAATTTTATTTTTGAGGCGGCGGATTTCCGGGAAATTTTTTGCTCGGCTCAAGCAATGGTAGGCAGTGAGTCTTTTTTTCTCGCTTGAAATAAAAGAAGGAGGAATCCGAGCGGGAAGCGGCAGATCAATGCTTACTTCCAAGACGGGTTTTGCCTTTTTGCCGGTAGTAAGTTCGGAAATTGTCTGTTTGAGCAGTTCGGTATAGAGGTGGAGACCCACGGAATTGACACTGCCAGACTGTTTGCGGCCCAGGATATTGCCGGCGCCGCGTATTTCAAGATCGCGCAGAGCGATATTGAAGCCGGAGCCAAGGCCTTGCAGGGCGAGCAGGGCAGAGAGCCGCTCCCGGGCGTTAGCAGGAAGTTTTTCTCTTTGATAGAGGAGATAAGCGTAGGCCTGGCGTGTTCCTCGGCCAATTCGGCCCCGGATCTGATAGAGCTGGGAGAGGCCAAAATTGGGGCTGTTGTGGACAATCAAGGTATTAACATTGGGCAGGTCCAGCCCGTTTTCAATGATCGTGGTGGCGACCAGAATGTCAATCCGGCCTTGATCGAATTCGTGCATCACCGAAGAGAGGTCATGATCAGACAGTCTGCCGTGGGCAATGTCAATTCGCGCCCGCGGCGCTAATTTCTGGATTTTTTTAGCCTGGGCGAGAATAGTTTCTACTTTGTTGTAAAGGTAGTAGACTTGGCCTTTTCGTTTCAGTTCAAAATCGATTGCTTTTTTTATAATATCATCTTTGCGCAATTTAACATATGTTTTGACCGACTTCCGGCCCGCGGGGGGAGTTTTAATTGGGCTGACTTCCCGCAAACCAGAGAGGGCCAAATGGAGGGTGCGGGGGATCGGGGTGGCGGAAAGGGTTAGGATGTCCAGATTGGCGCGCAGCTGTTTTAGTTTTTCTTTATGGCGGACGCCGAATCTCTGTTCTTCGTCAATAATCAGGAGGCCTAGGTTTTCGAAGTTAACATCGCGCGAGAGGAGACGGTGAGTGCCGATTATGATCTCTATTTTGCCTTGGGAAAGTTTTTTGACAATTCTTTTTTGTTCTGATTTTGACTGGAAGCGGCTCAAAAGTTCAATTTTAGAGGAGAATTTTTTGAATCTTTCTCGGAAGGTGCCTAGGTGTTGCTGGGCGAGAATGGTGGTCGGCGCGAGGAGACAAACCTGTTTCCCGTTATTCAGCGCTTTGAAGGCCGCGCGCATCGCGATTTCGGTTTTACCAAAGCCGACATCGCCGCAAATCAAGCGGTCCATCGGTTTATCGCTTTCCATATCTTTTTTAACCTTTTGGATCGCCTTTTCTTGGTCAGGGGTTTCCGGGTAGGGAAAGGAATTTTCAAATTTTCTCTGGGCAGGGGTATCTACTCCAAAGACGAAGCCTTTTTGGGTTTGGCGCTTGGCCTGGATTTTAAGCAATTCCTCGGCCATTTTTTTCGCGTCTTCTTCGACCTGTCTTTTGATTTGGTGCCAGAGGGCTCCGTGCAGGCGGTGGATCGGGGGATTAGCCCGCCCCAGATAGCGGGCGATCCGGTCAGCTTGATCAATCGGCAGAAAGAGTTTGTCGCCTTGGGCGTATTCAAGCAAGTAATATTCCCGCGTGATTCCGTTAATTTCCTTTTGGACCATGCCGCGGAACAGGCCGATGCCGTGATTGAGGTGGACTACGTGCATCCCCGAGACAAGGCCGGCGATAAATTCGTAATCAATCTGGTAGCGCGGCTGGCGGGATGACCGGCGCCAATGCCCAAAGATTTCCGTGTCGGTGAGGACCAGGACTTTTGCTTGGTCATTTTGGAAACCTCTTTGGAGTTTAATCGGTATCAAGGAGCAGTCGGTTTTGAGATTTTCTTTTTTAAGTTTTTTTGTGGAGACAAAGATCCTGTATTTATTTTTTTTAAAGCGGCGGATCGCTGTCCAGAATTTGTCTTGATTGCCAAAAAAGAGAGGAGGATTTTTAAACTGAAATTCGCGGCTGTTTTTCGTTTTTGGCGGGCTTGTCCGCCGAAGCCTATTGAGCGAAGGCGGAAAGGCCTGGAAAATAATTAAATTCTGCTTCAATTTATTTTTTAAAAGGTTTTCTGGTTCGTTAAGGATTACTCTTGCTTGAGGAGCGAGCCAGTCCAAAATACTGCCTTGCGGCTTTTTGATCCTTGCCGGGAGAATGGTTATTCTATTGTTCCATTTTTTCCCCGCGGGCTTGTGAAGCGAACCTTTTAGGGCTTCATTGTTGTTTTTTGGGGACCTGATTGTTTCGACTTTGTTGCCAAACAGTTCAATCCAAATACAGTGTTTTTGGAAGAAAGGGAAGATCTCCAAGATATTTCCCCGGCGGGCAAAGTTGCCTGGGATAAGCGCCCTTTTTTCTTTTTGGTAGCCAGCACTCAAAAGGAAGCCAATCAATTTTGGCAGATTAATTTTTTCTCCTTTTTCAAGGACCAATCCTGCTTTTTCCAATTCTTGAGGCGCGGGCAGTTTTACCTCCAGAATTTTAATCGGCGCCACGATCAGGCAGTTTTGATTTTCTTTTAGGAGCGATAATAGGGATAATCCCTCTCTGCCTGTTGTTAGCTCTGGAATCAGTTTCAGAATTTGCTTTTGTCTTTTTTGAGCCGTATTTTCAAGCCAGAATTTAATTCGCTTAAACCAAATTCTTGGATTTTTGACTAATAGAAGAGAAGCCCCTTGCCAAAAGAGGGGGGAGTGGATCAAGAGCCAGGGTTTTGCTTCTTCCGGGACCAAGGCCAAGTATCTAGTTTTAGCCAAATTTATTGCTTGGGGTCCCCGGAAAATCGAAGATTTTTTGGGGTACTTGATTGACAGGGCTTTCTCCTTATGCTAAGCTTATTCGATTTGCCGCTATATCGGGAATTATATATTCTTTACTATCCCGCTTGCAAGTGGTGAAAGTAGAAAGCCAATCCCTCCTTAGACTTTTTACGAGTAACTGTCAACATAAAGTTCGGGTCCTCGTGACTTTCTGAATTTTAGACTTACAAGTGGGATAGTGGAGGATATTTTTTTTAATTTCCAATGACCAATTTCCAATTTTCAAATAACAAGAAGCTTGGTTATTGATTGGAAATTGGGATTTGGAAATTGAAAATTAACTCCCCCAGGGCTTCCTGGGTTGTTTTTTTTATTTTAATTTTTTCGTTGAAGGGCAGTTTTTGGAGAACAAATTTCTCGGTTGGTATCCTGCTTGGGGTTTCGGGCTTGATTCCTATCCGCAGGCGGTGAAAGGCGTGGGTGCCCAGCGAGTCTATAATCGATTGGACGCCCTTATGCCCGGCAGAGCTTATGTTTTTTTGAATTTTGAATTTACCTGAACTGATGTCAATGTCGTCGTGGATTACCCAGAGGTTTTCCGGTTTCAGTTTATAGAAGTTGACCAGGGCAGCGACACTTTGGCCGGAGTTGTTCATATAGGTTTGGGGTTTTGCTAGAATCAGGTTATCTTTTTTAGAGATTTTGGCTTTAAATTTTTTTCGGACCGTAAAAGCAGGGAAGTCTAATTTTTTTTTGAGCGCCTGGACTACAAAAAAACCGACATTATGTCGACTCGCTTTGTATTTTCCCCCAGGGTTGCCAAGTCCTACGATTAAGTCCATAGGTTTTTGTTTTTTAGAGTTCCTGGTCATAACCCAAAACAATCACAAAGTCGGCTTCATCTCCCGGTCCGGCTTCTGATTGATCAAGAAAGAAGTTTTTTCCTGCCGATACGTTAGCGTCTAGTTCTGTCTTGAGGTCCTTCAAGGCCTCCTCTTTGCTTCCTTCGGTGTGATCAAAGATTACGGTTTTTTCATAGTCATGGGAATCAGCATTCAGAACCCCTACTATTTGATAGCCCTCCGCTTCTAGCTCTAAAGCCACCTTGTCGGCTAAACCGACGATGTCAGTTCCATTCCTTACTTGAATTTTGACTTTGTCGTCGTCTGGTTCTTTCCCAACTGCTTTAGTAGCTTGGTTCTGGTTTTCCGAATTAAAAATATTTTGGGCCAGACTTTGGATTTCCTCAAAATTACCGGCCCGCGGCACGAGAATAGAAGCTCCTGCATTACTGCGAGAGGCAACCAAGAGGCCGTCCGGACTATCGTCTAAAACCCTGTTCTTGATTTTATCCAGTTCGATCTGCTTAGAGAGCTGGATCAGTTCTTTGGCTTTGCCCAAATCCAAATTTGTGATTAAATGGTTCCCCATTGAATCAATCAGTTTAGCAAGCTTCAAAGGATTTAGGATCGTGCCAATAGAAAAGATTTTGTCTTTAGTTGCGGCTAAGACTTTCTGCTGTCGTCTGCTGCGAGCGAAATCAGAGCCCTCGCCATTGGTTCCGTGCCTGGAGCGGACGAACTTTAAAGCTTTGTCGCCGTCCATATGCTGCGGTCCAGCTTGAAAGGAAATGGTTTGATATTCATAGTCCCAGGTGGGATAGAGATAATCAGTGAAGGGCTGATCTACGACTAGATCAATCCCGCCGATGGTGTCAATCGCTTGCTCAAAGCCGGTAAAGTCCACAAGCAGATAGTAGTCAATCGGGATACCGGCTATCTTCTCGACGGTTTGACTTAAAAGGCGGGATCCGCCCTCTCGCGAATTTTCTCTTAAACCATAAGCATAGGTGGCGTTTATTTTCATTTGGCCGTAGTTCGCGGTCTCAATCCAAAGATCACGTGGAATTGAGAGCATAGCCACTTCCTTGGTTTGGGGCTTGAGACTCAAGATCATAATCGTGTCTGCCAGGAAAGGCCCGCCGCCCTGATCTTTATTATGGCCAACGCCGCGGATGCCGATTAGGAGGATATCGATCCTTTCTTCTTGGTTTAAGATTTCTTCTTCCGACAAGATCAATCTTTTGATCTGGTTCAGAATAGAATTTTCGTCTTTGCCTAAGAATATTTTTTTGCTGGCGGAAAAAATTCGATAAGAGAAGAGGATGCCCCCAACGACAATAATAATTCCTAAGATTAAGAGCACCTTTCTAAACCAATGTGTTTTAGGCTTTTCCGGCCTTTGCTCTATTGGATCTTCTAGGTCGGGAGGGGTCAGTTCCAAATTGTTGTTGTGATAAGTCTGGTAAAAATTTTTCATACACCAAAGATTTGAATTACCAATTTACATAATTACCAATTTACAAGTACCAATTTTCAATCAAATCCCAATTTTCAATGATTTAATTTTCAAACCTGCGAAAATTGTTTTGTTTGAAAATTTATTCATTGGTTATTGAAAATTGGTACTTGTAAATTGAAAATTGATTAGTACATTGGTACTTGAAAATTGAAAATTGATTAGTACATTGGTACTTGAAAATATTGTTCAATATCTTTCGATATCTAATGATATCTTAATATCTTACAGATGTATTATATAAGATGAGGATAAGGCGAGTCAAGGCGGACAGGCCTGCCTTCGCTCACGAGCTTCGGCGGGCAAGCAGAATGCTTTTTTGCTTTTCCATATTGTTTATGTTATAATTCAAATGCAAAATTATCTAAATCACAAAGCATACTAAATGTCTCAAGCAGAAGAACAAGGACTGGAAAAAAGGGGTTTAGTTTGGAGACTAGGGCGTTTTATTTGGGAAATTACCAAAGTTGTGGCAATATCTTTGGCGATTGTTCTGCCGGTCCGTTATTTTTTGATTCAGCCATTTTTTGTGAAGGGCGCTTCAATGGAGCCCAATTTTGAAGATGGTGAATACCTGATTGTTGACGAATTAAGTTATAATCTGGGGAGCCCGGAACGGGGAGAGGTAGTCGTGTTTCGTTACCCCAAGGAGCCCTCCCAGTATTATATCAAGAGGATTATCGGTTTGCCGGGCGAACGAATTAAGATTTCCGGCGGTCAGATAACAATTTTCAATTCTCTTCACCCAGACGGCTTTGTCTTGAATGAATCTGATTATTTGTACAACTTGTCCCGTACACCAGGCAGTATTGATCTTATGCTGGGAGCGGGCGAATATTTTGTTTTAGGAGACAACAGAGGGGCAAGTTCAGATTCGCGGGTTTTCGGCCCGGTAAATAAAGATGATATAATTGGCCGGGCTTGGATTCGGGCTTGGCCCGCCAATAGAATCACTAAGTTTGATTACCCCAGCTTCTTGCAGGATTTAAAGTAGAAATTTTAATTATAACTTTGAACTTTGAACTTTTAACTTTGCACTAAACTCATGCCTCGCAAAAAACAAACAAAAGCAAAAATTCAAGAGCCTGTCCGCAGAAGACGGTCATCATTTAAGACGGTTAAAGGGACCAAGGATATTTTGCCTGATGAGCAGCCTTGCTGGGATCTGGTCCGGGGCGCGGTTCGCGATTTAGCCCGAAGCTACAATTTCAGCCGGATCGATACTCCGATTATTGAAGACGCCAATCTTTTTGTGCGGGGAGTGGGTTTGGGAACGGATATTGTTGATAAAGAGATGTTCAGTTTGAGAGGCAGAGGCGGAGGAGCGATTGCGCTCCGGCCAGAAAACACAGCCGGAGTGGCAAGGGCCTACGTTGAACACGGCCTTGCCAGGAATCCGCAGCCTGTGAAGCTGTATTATTTCGGTCCGATGTTCCGATATGATCAGCCGCAAGCCGGCCGGCAGAGGCAGTTTTATCAATTCGGTTTTGAGGTTTTAGGATCTGCCTCTCCTGCCTCTGACGCGCAGATGGTTTTGATCACTATTGTTCTTTTGAAGGACTTGGGGCTTTCGGATGTGACCGTGCAGATTAATAGCGTAGGGTGCGCTAATTGCTGTGCGGATTACAAACAGAATCTAGTGAGCTATTATCAGGGTCAGACTAGTAAACTTTGTGCTGACTGTAAGCGGCGTTTGAGGGCAAATCCGCTGCGCCTTTTGGATTGCAAGGAAGAGAAATGTCAGCGCCTTTCTAATCAGGCGCCGGTTTTGATTGATTCTCTGTGCAAAGAATGCCATAACCACTTCAAGGAAGTGCTGGAGCACCTTGATCAGTTGGAAATCCCCTATAATTTTAATCCCAAGTTAGTGAGGGGTTTGGATTATTATACTAAAACCGTTTTTGAAATTTGGCCTTCCAATATTAAAAAGGGCGCGGGTTCGCGGCAGGCTGCTTTGGCTGGCGGGGGGAGGTATGATGATTTAATTGAAGAATTAGGAGGAGAGCCAACGCCGGCAGTAGGGGTTTCCTGCGGCGTGGAAAGAATCATTTCAAAATTATTGGAAGAGGGGATAAGCATTCCCTCTTCACCTGGGCCGCAGATTTTTTTGGCTCAACTGGGAGAGCTAGCCAAAAGGAAAGCATTGGGCCTTTTTGAGGAGCTGCGCCGAAAAGGGATTCCAATCGCCGCCTCTTTCTCGCGAGATAGTCTTGGGTCTCAATTAAGAGTAGCCAATCGTCTTAAAGTCAAACTGGCTTTGATTTTGGGACAGAAAGAGGCTTTAGAGGGGGCGATTTTGGTGCGGGATATGGAGACGGGTGTCCAGGAGCTTGTTGATATTAAGAAGGTGGCAGGAGAGATTAAAAGAAGATTGAAGAGAGCCAGAAAGAAATAAATTCTACGCTGGCTTGCCAGCGGTTAACCCCTGCCAAGAGCAGGGTAGAAGGCGGTGTTAGAGGCAGTTTTTGACCAAAAACAAAACAAGAGATTAATTAGCACAATTCGTAAGATGTGTATTTTTTGTGACATTGTGCAGGAAAAACACAAGGCCGACCTAGTGCATCGCGGTAAAAATTTGATCGCTTTTTCTGATATTAATCCCAAGGCGCCGGTCCATATTTTAATTGTGCCCAAAAAACACATTGAGTCAATCCAGAAATTAAAGGCAGAAGATGCTCCTTTGGTTTCAGAACTTATTTTCACGGCCCAGAAGATTGCAAAGGAAAAGGGCATTAGTGCTGGTTATAAATTAATCTTTAACTGCGGTCCGGGCGGCGGCCAGGTGGTTTCACACCTCCATTTGCATTTGCTGGGAGGATGGAAATAGTTTGACCAAAGCAGCTAATCAGTGTTATTATGATTTATACTAACCAGCTTCTTCCTTCTTCCAAATTCCACCCTATATAACCAGGGTGACCATTCAAAGCTCCTAAATTATTCAGTTCAGGAGCGAAGGGTGGCATCATTCATCATACATAATTCATAATTTCAAAAGGGAGGTGAATACACTTGATCGAAGTTAAAAAGAAAGGATCTGAATCTCTGTCCAGCCTTCTTCGTAGATTTAACCGCAAGGTGCAGCAGAGCGGTATTTTAGTTCAAGCGCGAAAAATCAGATTTTACGCGCGGCCCAAAAGCAAAAAGAAGGTCAAAGAAAGCGCGATTCGGTGCGCCAAGATTGCCAAAGAGAAAGAATATTTGAGAAAGATAGGCAAAGAGATGGAGTTTGTTCACAAAAGAAGGCGACGTTAATGAATATTAAAGAACAAATCGAGGAGGATTTTAAGCAGGCCTACCTTAAAAAAGATAAGGAGAAGGCGGCTGTTTTGGCTATGCTGAAGAGCACTCTCCAGAACGAGGAGATCGCTCGCAAGCGAGAAGGTTTGTCGGAAGAAGACGTGATTGGTATTATTAAAAGAGAGGTAAAGATGCGAAAGGAGGCTCTTTCAGAGTGGGAAAAAGCGGGGCGCAAAGAGGAGGCTGCAACTGAGAAGGAGGCAATTAAGATTTTAGAGCATTATTTGCCCGCAATGCTTTCTCGGGCAGAGATAGAGAAGATGGTAAAAGAGACGATTAGTGAAGTAAAGGCGGCATCTCCCCAAGATTTAGGCAAGGTGATGGGAGGTTTGATGCCCAAATTGAAGGGGAAAGCAGACGGCGGAATGGTGAGCAAGATCGTGCAGGAACTATTATCAGATTAGATTCTTGAATATAATACAATAAAATAATTTACAAAATAAAAATATAAATTTATGCCGGCGCCACCTCCAAACAATTTACCCATTAATAACCCTAACCTTCGTAATAACCCTGATTCCTCTCCTTCTTCTGGAGACCTGCGGGCGAAGGGTCCATCTCCTACTCTGCCGGGACAAAATGCCCTGGCAGGGGGCTTGGAGCGGAAACTTTCGGTTAAGGATGTTAGAGGGGCAGAAGCTCCAAACCAAAATTTTCAAAGCTCTCTTCGGGAAGAGAGAGGGGGCATGGCGTCTGTTCCTCCGTCCCAGGGAGCAGACAGGCCTTTTTTAGAAAGACCCGCTGGCGAGACAGTAGAAAGTAACAGTTTGCGAGAACAATCCCAGCGAGTAATGCCCGAGCAGTATCGAGGAACGAAGGGAGCAAGGGACTGGAAGGCAGATTCTTCGCTTCCGCCTCTGCCGGAACCGCCGTCAAAGGCAGGCGGCCGGGCAAACCCGTCTTTAGAACAACAACCCAAGAAAAAAATTATATCCGGCAAAATGGTTGTCGTTCTCATTATTTTGATTATTATTGGAGGCGGCGTCTTTGCTTACTTTAATTGGTTCGCGGGTCTTGAAACATTGCCTTGGGAAAAATCTACTGAACTGCCGGAAGAGCTCCCGGAAGCACCCCCCGCTCTGCCCGAAGAGCCAGGGGAAATTCCATCAGAGCCCGAGCCTACGACCAAGGAAGGAATTCCTCCTTCTGATTTAGATACTGATGGCGACGGTTTGAGCGATCAAGAAGAAGAGGAGTTGGGGACTAATTTAGAGGACGCGGATTCTGATCGAGACGGGATCCCAGATGGCTGGGAAGTGGAAGCTGGGCTTGATCCCCTAGATCCTTCTGACAATACCCAGGATCCGGATGCGGACGGCTTGGATAATTCCAATGAATATTATTACAACAGCGATCCTAAAAACAGCGATACAGACGGAGATTCTTACCCTGACGGGATGGAGGTAGATAACGGGTATGACCCAACCAAGGCTGACGCGAAGTTAGGAGCAAAATCACAAGAGCAGCTGGGTGTTGTTACGGACGCCCAAAACAGAGACAGGACGCGCAAGAACGACCTCAAGGCACTAGAGCTTGCTTTGGAATTATATTACGATGACAACGGCTTTTTCCCAGAATCCTTAGCAAGTCTAACCCCTGATTATGTGATCAGGATACCTAATGATCCTTTAAACCCCCAGTATTCTTATCAATACGAAATGATTTCTCCGGTCAGTTACGCTTTAGAAGCGGTTATTGAATCAGAGGGCGATCCTGATGATCTAAAAGACGGGTCAGAGGATCATTTATATCAAGTGAGAGTGAGGGAGTAAAACTTGTAACCTGTAGCTTGTAACCTGTAACCCAAGAGAAAGAATATGGAGAGAAAAAACAGGTTTCATCGCGATTTAAAGTTGTTAATGGACGGGTTTGTTAATAAGGTTTACGATTATACTCAAAATTTTCCTAAAGAAGAACGGTTTGGTGTTACTTCTCAATTACGCAGAGCAGCCTTGTCAGTAATTTTGAATTATATTGAGGGTTACGCTAGGCAAAGGAAAGCTGTTTTAAGAAACTTTCTAGAGATTTCTTACGGTTCCTTAAAAGAAGCAAAGTACCTTATTTATTTTTCATATAAAAGAAGATATCTTAAATTGAAAGAATCTAAAGAACTGTTAGAGCTTACGGAGAAGATTGGGGCAATGCTCTGGGGGATTATTTCAAAACTCGTAACTTGAGTTACAAGTTACAGGTTACAAATTACAAGTATAATGGTTTTCTACTTCCGAAATTTAACCTCTGAAAAATTGGATCAGATTTTTTTTCAAAGAGTTTTAAAGAAGACAGCGGAGTTTGAGTCGGAATTGAATCATTTTGAGATCAGTCTGGTTTTGGTGGATGATCAGAAAATGCGCGGCTTGAATAAAAAACATCGCGGGAGCGATGCGATCACCGATGTTTTATCTTTTAATCTGGGCAGTGGGATTGGTGAGATTTTTATTTCGGGAGAGAGAGCCAAGTCCCAGGCGCGGGCCTGCGGCTGGAGTTTCAAGAGAGAATTAGCTACCCTGTTTGTTCACGGACTGCTTCACCTGTTAGACTATAATGATCAAGGTCTCAAAGAGCGCCAGGAGATGTTTAAACTTCAAGACGAAGTCGTAGATAGTTTAAGAATTAAGGATTGAAATTCCATTGATGTCTTTTTTGAGCGTAGGAAAATTATTCCGCAGCTTTCATTATGCCTCTCGCGGCATTTACCGGGCTTTTCTTCGTGAACAGAATTTCAGGATTGGTATTTTTTTCAGTTTGATCGTCATTTTCCTTATGGTATACTATGAGGTAGTGGTTTGGGAGAAGGTGCTTTTGATTTTAGCGATTGTTGTCGGTTTGATTTTGGAGCTATTTAACACGGTCTTGGAGAAAGTAGTCAACGTTTTGAAACCGCGCAGCCACCCTTATGCAGAGGTGATTAAAGATATGATGGCGGGATCAGTGCTTCTTGTTTTCACTGGCGGGGTGGTGATCGCGATATTAATTTTTTGGTCTTATGTTTTTAAATAAAGTCAAAAGAGAATTTTTTGGCTCTTTATTCTTTATTATTGTATTTTCATTTTGATTTAATCTTTATGTCAAAACAAGAAATAATTTGCGGGATTGATATTGGTTGTTCTAAGGTTAGAGTAGTAGTGGTAGAGAAATGGGGCGCGGAAGAAAAGCTTCAGATTTTAGGCTTGGGCGAGGTTTCCGCTGCCGGGATCAGGAAGGGAGCGGTGGTTGATTCAGAGGAGGTGATTAGCAGCATCTCGGAGGCCCTAGAGAAAGCAGAGCGAGTGGCCGGCCTGCCGATTGAACGAGCCTTTATTTCCGTGGGCGGTCCCCATATTTCCTATTTAGAATCAAGAGGAGTGATCGCTATTTCAAGAGCAGACGGCGAGATCTCGCGAGCAGACGTCAATCGGGCAATGGAAGCCGCTTCCGCGATCACGGTCCCCTCTAATCATGAAATTATGCATATCCTGCCGCGCGATTTCACGGTTGATGACGAGAGCGGCGTTAAAGATCCGACCGGGATGAGCGGGGTTCGTTTGGAAGTGGTTACCACTATTATCGTGGTTTCTTCTTCTCTTTTAAATAATTTGACTAAATGCGTTCATCGGACAGGGGTGGATGTTGAGGGCGTAGTTTTTTCCGGACTTGCTTCTTCCCAGTCGGTACTGGAAAAGAGACAAAGAGACCTGGGCGTGGTTTTGATTGATCTAGGCGGAGGGAGCACAACCTTCGCTGTTTACGAGGAAGGCGGATTACTGGCAGCAGGCGCTTTGCCGGTTGGCGGTGAACACATCACTTCTGATCTAGCGATCGGCCTTCGCACTTCCGTGGATGTAGCAGAGAAGATAAAATTAGAGTACGGCTCCTGCCTCCCCCGGGAGATTGATAAAAAGGAAGAGATTGATCTTGCCAAGGTTTCCGAAACGGAAAAGGCCCACGTTTCGAGGCAAGATTCAGCTGAAATTATTGAGGCCAGGTGCGAAGAGATTTTTAATTTGCTCGATAAAGAGCTGCACAAGATTGGCCGTAGCGCCAAATTGCCGGCGGGATCAGTATTGGTCGGAGGCGGATCTAAATTGCCGGGGATTGTGGATTTGGCTAAAGAGAGCTTGCGTCTGCCCGTCCAGATCGGCTTCCCCACTGGCTTTGAAGCCGCCGTGGACAAGGTGGATGATCCTGCTTTTGCGACCGTGACCGGTTTGGTTCATTGGGCTTTAGGTGATTACAAGAAATTTTCTTTTGAATCAGAGAGAGAGAGCTTTTCTCGAGTCCAGGGCGGGATGGGAAAAATGAAACGTTGGTTTAAGGGTTTTTTACCGTAAAATATGTTAGACTCTTGTCAGCTAAGAAGTAATGGTTTATAATATAATATTCAAATGATCATAGTGATAAAATTCACTTTTTTTAAAATAAAGCTTTTATTTAATTTTTATGGAGATTAAGCCGGATTTAGAAACCTTTGCTCGTCTGAAAGTGGTTGGCGTGGGGGGCTCTGGCGGCAACGCGATCAACAGAATGATCGCCTCGGACATCAAGGGCGTAGATTTTATCGCGATTAATACCGATGCCCAAGCTCTCCAAAAGAGCAACGCCGGCCAGAGGATTCATATCGGCAAAGGGATCACCAAGGGTTTAGGAGCGGGGATGGATCCAGAGATTGGACAGCAGGCAGGAGAAGAATCACGTGATGAAATCGCTAAGGCGCTAAAAGATTCGGATATGGTTTTTATTACCTGCGGTCTGGGAGGGGGCACGGGCACGGGAGCCAGTCCGATTATCGCTAATTTAGCACGGGAAGCAGGGGTCTTAACCATTGGCGTGATCACCAAGCCCTTTGGTTTTGAGGGTATTGCCCGGAAGAATATTGCTGAACAGGGCTTGATTGAATTAGCAAAAGAAGTTGATACCCTGATCACGGTCCCTAACGACCGTCTGCTCCAAATCATTGATAAATCAACTTCTCTTTTAGAGGCTTTTGAAATTGTGGATGACGTACTGCGTCAAGGCGTCCAGGGCATTTCTGATCTAATCGTGGTGCCGGGAATCGTTAATGTTGATTTTGCCGACGTGAAAGCGGTTATGCGGGATGCCGGTTCTGCTTTGATGGGCATTGGTCGGGCCTCGGGAGAAAACAGAGCCCGGGAAGCTGCTAAGAACGCAATCTCAAGCCCATTGCTTGAGCTTTCGATTGACGGAGCAAAGGGCGTATTGTTTAATATCACGGGCGGTTCGGATCTCGGGATGTACGAAATTGACGAGGCGGCTAAAGTGATTACCGAGTCGGTTGATCCTGACGCTAACATCATTTTTGGAGCGGTGATTGATCCAGAATTAGAGGGCGAGCTTAAGATTACGGTGATCGCCACTGGATTTGAGGGTAAGAGAAAAGAGGAAGGAGAAGAGCAGAAAGAGAGTGATATCTTTGCGCCTTTGCCTCGCAGTGAAGCGATTGAAGTAAAGGTACCTGTTCGTGAAGAGAAGAAAGAGGAGGAAGATAACGAACTTGATATCCCCGCTTTTATCCGGAAGAAGATGACGAAATAGGTTTTAAAATAAGGATTTAAAACATTCTCAAAAGACCGGGCATGATTGCCTGTTTTTTGATTTAAGAATGAAGGTAATTTTTAATTCTTAATTTTAAATTTCTATTCAATTCCTAATCAATTAATTTTTAATTTTTAAACACTCTATCATTTCAAATCTACCTCATTTAAAAATTGAATTATTAAAAATTGATTAAAAACTAAAAATTAAGAATTAGACTTCAGTTATCCACAGTTACGTACCCTACAAGTTGTGGTATACTGTTTTTATCTAGTACTATATTTTGTTGTTCACTATTATGAAATGTCCCAATTGTTATGCTCAAGAGACAAAGGTTATAGATTCGCGGAGCGTAAATCAAGGTCTCGCGGTCAGGCGGCGGCGTGAATGCAATCGCTGTCGTTCTCGCTTTTCTACCTATGAAGAAGTAGAACTTTTGAATTTTTATGTTGTTAAAAAGGACGGTAAGCGCGAGCTTTATGGTCGCGGGAAGCTGGAGCGGGGATTGCGGCGGGCTTGTGAGAAAAGGCCGATTCCCGAGGAAAGGATTCTAAAGTCAATCTCGCGGATTGAACAGAAGATCCGGTCTTCGCGCAAGCACGAGATCGCGAGTCGCTTGATCGGCGAGCTGGTCATGAAAGAGTTAAAAAAATTAGATGATGTCGCTTATATCCGGTTTGCTTCGGTTTACAAATCTTTTCGCGATGTGGGCGAATTTGCCAAAGAGCTGGGAACCTTTACTAATTTAAGGAAGAAGATCTGTAAGTAGGGGAAATCCCAAATAACAAAATCCAAATTAAAAATTATAAACAAACATGTCTAGGGTCAAAGAAGTAACTAAAATCAAAAAGCGCGATGGCAGAGTCGTGCCTTTTGAAGAGAGGAAAATTGCGGACGCTATTTTTAAAGCGGCGCAGTCAGTAGGAGGGAGAAACAGAAAACTAGCAGGAGAGCTTGGCTCTAAAGTAACCAAGCTTCTAAACCAGCGGTTTGATGGCCGAACGATCCCCAATGTGGAGCAGGTTCAGGATTTAGTCGAGAAGGTTTTGGTTGAGGAGGGGCACGCGAAAACATCGAAAGCTTATATCCTTTATCGCGACCAGCACGCCCGGATTAGGGAGTTGCGGAGATTTATTGATTCGGATCAATTGATTGAGGGCTATCTTTCCAAGCTTGACTGGCGGGTCAAAGAGAACAGCAATATGACCTTTTCTTTGCAGGGTTTGAATAATCATGTCGCCTCGGCGGTTTCTTCCCATTACTGGCTGCACAAGATTTATCCGCCCGAGGTTCGGAACGCTCACTTAAGTAAAGATTTTCACATCCACGACCTTCAGCTTCTCTCTGCTTACTGCACGGGTTGGGATTTGCGCGACCTTCTCCTGCTTGGCTTTGGCGGGGTTTCGGGCAAGATTGAGAGCGCTCCGCCCAAACACTTGCGCTCCGCCTTGGGTCAAGCCGTGAATTTCCTTTACACCCTGCAGGGCGAGGTTGCCGGCGCGGTTGCCTTTTCCAATTTTGATACTTATCTCGCTCCCTTTATCCGCTACGGCGGTCTGACTTATCCCGAAGTGAAGCAGTGTATGCAGGAGTTCCTTTTTAATATGAACGTCCCGACGCGAGTAGGATTTCAAACGCCATTTAGCAATATCACCCTAGATTTAACCGTACCTCGCAATGTCAAGGACGATCCAGTGATTATTGGCGGCAAGTTGCAGGACAAGACTTATGGCGAGTTTCAAAAAGAAATGGATATGTTTAATCAGGCTTTTGGCGAGGTGATGCTGGCTGGCGACTCCAAAGGCCGAGTTTTCTCCTTTCCGATTCCAACGATTAACATTACCCGTGATTTTAATTGGCGCAAAAAAGAGTGGCGGCCTTTATGGGAGATGACCGTTAAATACGGCACGCCCTATTTTGCCAATTTTGTAAATTCCGATATGAGTCCTGATGACGCGAGGAGTATGTGCTGCCGTCTTAAGATCGACAATCGCGAATTGCGCAAGCGCGGAGGAGGCCTCTTTGGCGCTAATCCGCTAACTGGGAGTTGCGGCGTAACCACGGTTAATATGCCGCGATTAGGATACCTGTCGCGCGATAAGAAAGAATTTTTCCGAAGACTGGAGAAGATAATGGCAATCGCCCGCAAGAGTCTGCAGATCAAGAGAGAGATCTTGGAGAGATTCACGGAAGAGGGGCTTTACCCCTACTCCCGCCATTATTTAAGAAAAGTGAAAGAGGGATTTGGCGAGTATTGGCGCAACCACTTTAACACGATCGGTCTTTTAGGGATGAACGAGGCTTGTTTGAATCTTCTGGGGACCACGATCGCGAGTCAGCGAGGGCATAGGTTTGCTCTGCAGACTTTGCGGTTTATGCGCGAAAAGTTAATGGACTATCAGAACGAAGAAGACCAGCTCTATAACCTAGAGGCAACCCCGGGCGAGGGTACAGCGTATAATTTTGCCAAACATGACAAGGAAAGGTACCCCAAAATCATTGTTGCCAATGAGCGGGCTTACCGCAAAAGAGCCAAACCCTATTATACTAATTCCACCCATTTGCCGGTCGGCTTTACCGATGATTTGTTTGAGGCCCTAGACCACCAGGACGATTTACAAAAATTATATTCAGGCGGCACTGTCATCCACGGCTTTATCGGCGAAAAATTGCCGAATATCACTGCCGCGAAAAAGCTTGTTAAGACTGTTGCCTATAATTACGAACTCCCTTATTTCAGCATCACGCCCACCTTTAGTATCTGTCCCAAGCACGGTTATTTAGCGGGTGAACATAAATATTGTCCTAAGTGTGATGTTGAAATAGGGTATGTTGAAAAAGCGAAAAGCTAAGAGTTAAAAGTGAAAAGTTTTTTACTAAGTTTTAAAGAAAAATAAACATGAAAAAGCAAGATCTACAAAAAAAGAGAACAAAGTGCGAGATTTATTCGCGGGTGGTTGGTTATCTGCGGCCGATTAACCAGTGGAATGAAGGAAAGCGGGCTGAATTTGCTGACCGCAAGACTTATGATAAAGTGCTGGAGGAGTAGTATTTTGGAATTTTGTTTAGAACGACTATGAAAATTCGTGGTTTTCAAAAGTTTTCCTTGATTGATTATCCGGATAAGATTTCAGCGATCATTTTCACGCCAGGGTGCACGATGCGTTGTCCTTTTTGCTATAATCCCGAACTGGTTTGGAATGACCCCAAACTCCCTGATTTTAAAGAGAAGGAAGTATTGGCTTTTTTGCAAAAACGCAAAGGGAAATTAGAGGCCTTGACCATTACCGGCGGCGAACCCACTCTCCAGCCTGATTTAACCCGTTTTGTCAGAGCAGTGAAAAATTTGGGCTATGCCGTGAAGCTGGACACAAACGGATCAAATCCCGCGCTTTTAAGAAAACTGATTGAGCAAAAACTCCTTGATTTTGTGGCGATGGACATTAAGACAACCTGGAAGAACTATCAGCAGTTAAAACCCAAAGTTGATTTAGGCAAAGTGAAAGAGAGCACCTACCTTTTAAAAGATTCAGACCGGGATTTGGCTACCGAATTCCGGACCACGGTAGTGCCGAGATTAATCGATGCTAAAGTAATAGAGATGATCGGCCGAACCCTGCAGGGAGCAAAAAGATATGCGCTCCAGCAGTATCGGCCGGAGAAGACCCTGCAAAAGGATTTTGATTCTACTGTTTATCCGGAAGAAAAACTGCGCGCCTTCCAAAAAATCGCGGAGAAATATGTGGAAGAGGTGGAGGTCAGGGGAATATAATTTTCAATTTTCAAGTACCAATGTACTAATCAATTTTCAATTTTCAAGTACC
>CAZKRD010000005.1:0-54576 GCA_964555185.1 uncultured Candidatus Saccharibacteria bacterium
AGAAAATAATCGCATAAACAAGCGGTTATTTTTGGTTACCCCGAATCGGATTCGAGTTTTTCTAGTAAAAAATGAATAGGGGCTTACAATCTTTCATTTATGATCTGGCTGTGCTAAAGTGATTTGTTATGTTTTTCTTGCTGTATGTTAAATAGACTTTGATTAGTGAGATTATCTTGGGACATTTCAGTCTAAGGAGGAGGGTTATGGAATGGCGAGAGGAGGATGTGCAGAGAGTCCTTGAATATTTAAAGAATAAGGTTAACCTATTCTATTATGTCCGAGAACGGTTTCAGATTGGTAATATCTTAGGCTTAGTTAGTTGTCCAGAGGTCCACGAGTATTTTCAAGGGGCAGTTTTCAAAGTGTTTGGTCGGGCAGGAGGTGAAATCATCAGGTATCGTTCTGTTCTTTTTAATGAATCTCTTTCGCTCAGTCTGAATACCGACGGAACATTAGTAAACCGAGTAGCAGTGCACCCCACTTTTTGTCAAGGTTCAGCCTATGTTATGTCTATTTACTTCTCGCCAGGGTTAATGGAGAATCTGAGAAGAACCTGCTTTCTTGATGAGGAGTTTTTTTCTGCTCCTGATGATGTATTAATTGGGCTCTACGCGCACGAATGTGCGGAACATCTTCTGCATTATGCAGAGAAAAAGATACCCGCCGATAAAAAAGCAACTATAGAATGTAGGACAGAGGGTTTGGAATTTGAATCACAATGTCGCGCTGATTTGTTAGCTTGTCTATTCGGCTTCGCAGAGGAGTTGAAAGCCTTTTTAGTTTTTCGCAAAGAAAGACTTCTTGAGCAGGAAGACTTTCCTGGAGGAATATATAGACCTCCTAGCAGGATGGCAGAAGAATTACAAACCAGGATAGACTTTCTTTGTCGAAATAATGACCTAGATTTTTAAGCTAGGTCTTTTTTTTATTCCTAAACTTCCCCAAAACAGGTTCTAACCCTTCGGCAGGCTCAGCAGGGCAGGCACCCAGGGAAACTCGCCCCAATAGCAGTCTTTTGTTATAATGGGAGTATATGAAAATCATTCCATTCATCCTGCTCATCGTTGGAACCATCGGCCTTTTGGCCTCTGAATTGTTTCCTGTTTTCGATTCCCGTTACCTTACTCTGACTTTCGCTGGTTTGAATGTGCTTGGGTTGATTGTGTTGATTTTGACATACAAGAGGGTTGAATAAATTAACCTTCAGTAGACGGTCTTCAGGGACAGATTTGCCATCCAAGAAGGCGGTTTTTTGTTAGAATTATTTAATATGCAAAAAGTCAAACTATTTTCTTACAATAAAAAGTTTCCTGAGATTTTTCAAAAAGAAAAAGAGAATATTTTAAAAACTCTTTTTGATGTTGAAGTTCATCATATCGGCAGTACGGCTGTTCCTGGGTTGGGCGGCAAGGGAATAATTGACATCATGATTGCAATAAAAGATTGGAGAAAAAAGAAAAGCACTGTAAATTTACTAAAAGAGTTGGGATTTATTCATATTCATCCAGAAGAAAAAGAAAGAATATTTTTAAGTAGAATTGGACCTACCAAATATGGGGATACTCATATTCATCTTGTGAAAAAGAATAGCAAAAGATACAAAGAGATGCTGTTTTTTAGAGATTATATGAGAACTCATAAAAAAGAAGCTCAAGAATATTTAAAAATAAAACAGCTATCTTTTAAAAGATATCACAAAGATAGAAATCAATACGCTACTGCTAAAGAAAAATATATAAAAGAGATTCTAAAACGGGTTAAGTGATTTTGCCAAACAGGCTCTAACCCGCGCACCACCCTGAACCACACAGGATTCAGGGCAGGCTAATCTTAAAAATGGCTTACCCGCCTTGCGTTGCCTAAAGGCGAGGCAGGCTTAAGCTATTTTCGATTTCTATTGACTTTATATTATAAAAGGTATATGCTATAAGTACTATGAGCACTACCCCTGTCCTTGGACAAGGGTAGTTTTTTTATGCTACAATTAATCAAAAGTAGTTATCAATACATGAAAATTCCAAAAGTGCAAAAGGACAAAGTAGCAATTTACATCGATGGAAGTAACTTTTTTAAATATTTAAAGGATAAACAGGTCGCATTTCCTAAGAATAAAATTTTTGATTATAAAAAATTTTGTAATTACCTCATAAATCATAGGGAATGCGAATCTATGAGATATTATGTAGGAATTGTAAGAAATTTTAATGACAGCTCAAAAAGCAAAAAGATGGTGCGTAGTCAGCAAAAATTCCTTGCTATATTGCAGAATGATGGATTTGCCGTAAAAAGGGGTAAAGTCATGTACGACAAGGGTCGCATTAGAGAAAAGGGAACTGATGTTAAAATAGCAGTGGATTTAATTGTTGGGGCCATAGAAAATAAATATGACACAGCTATTATTGTCAGTTCTGACACAGATTTAATTCCTGCGATTCAATATATAAAACACAAAGGTAAAAATATAGAATATGTTGGATTTTCCCATGCACCATCCTTTGGCATGCAAAAACATGCCGACCTCTCCATATTATTAAGGCCGCAAGACATCAAAAACTTTATAAAGTAATTAACTTGGAAAGATGAAAAAGATTTCGATAATTGGATTGATTATAGGTATTTTAGTAATTGGAGCTATTGCTTTTTTCTTGTTAAATCTTTCTTCAGGAGAGGAGAATAATGTGGGCCAAGAATCAGAAATTTTTTGTCCAGCTTATGATGGTAATCAGGAAGAATGTTTGTCCCATTCAGAATGTGAGTGGAGTTCAGATATGAATGAATGTGATTCAACAGATATGGTTGAGGAAGATGATGAAGGACTTAATCAAGAATTAGAAGCAATTGAAGTACCAGACAATCCTTCAAATGAATTATGCAAAAAAATCCCTTTGTCAAATCAACCCCCTTATGGTGAAAGATATCATTGTCTTGCCCTTGTAAATCATGATGAAAGATTCTGTGAAGGCATGGACGAAGAAAATGAGAAATTAATGTGTTTGGCTTTTACAAAAAAAGACTCTTCTTATTGTAAATCAGTTTTGACTAAAGAAGCAAAACATGTTTGTTATCTGCAACTTTCAGTATCAAGTAAAAATATTAAATTTTGTGATGATATTGATTATCTAGAAACAGCAGAAAAAAATGAAGATGAAAAATTAAAATGTTATATGAATTATATCACTAATTTGTATGCCTGGGATAAATCTGATGAAATAAAAACAGAATACTGCAACGAGTTTCCTGTTGATTGGGAGGATAGCGATGCTTGTTTTGCGTTGAAAGCAAGGGACGTTTCTCTTTGCAATAATATTGTAAATTGTTTAACTTTTTTTGAGCAAGATATTGCTTTTTGTGATCAGCATCCTGAATTGCCTTGCTGTATAAAAGACAGAGCCAAAACAAGCAGAGATGTTTCAATTTGTGAATTACTTCCTCAACCAGAAAGAGATGATTGTGTTGGAAGTTATTGCACTCACACAGAGCTTGATGTTAATATTTGTGACACGATTGAAGATATTAAAGAAAGGCAAGATAGATATTTAGAACTTGCAATGAATTTAGCTAATTGGTAAAAGATTTAGTAATTAGGGTCAAGTCTTGTATCTTGACCTTTTTTGTTGTATGCTCAATCTAGAGGTCAAGGGGGAATTGGGGTCAGCTCTGTTTTTTTAAGTAAATTAGAAAAAGGGAGTTGACCTCATTTTCTCTCATTTTTTCCCATTTTCTCAAAGAATTATGCAAAATCAACGTATTATGGTCATTTCTGATCATGCTGATCCTCTCGCTCCTGTGGGTGGTTTAGAAAGTGGAGGGCAAAACATTTATGTTTTGGAATTAGCTAAAAATCTTAGTAAATACAATTGGGGTATTGATGTCTTCACCCGTTGGAATAATCCACGTAAAAAGCAGGTGAGCCGCATCAACCGGAGAGCCAGGGTTATCAGAATTAAAGCTGGCCCCTTGAAAAAAATACCTCGTGATGAAATTGCTGATCATTTAACAGAATTTGCCGAAAACATCATTGAATTTAAGTCTCGGGAAAATCTTGATTATTCCTTAATCCATGCTAATTATTGGATGTCTGGTTGGATAGGTTTACGGCTTCGAGAAATTTATAATCTTCCCTTAATTCAAATTTTTCATTCCCTCGGTCGCATTAAATATCAAGCCTTAAAAAACATTGATGAGCAAAAAGTAAGCAGTGGCTATTTTAATTCCGATTTTATTAAAAACAGACTAAGAACAGAAAAAGCAATACTTCAAAAAGCCGATATTATCCTAGCTTCTAGCCCCCTTGAAAAGCAAGATATGCTAAAACACTACCGAGCAAACGGGACAAATATTAGAATTATTCCCCTGGGAATTGACCCTAAGATCTTCAAGCCCATCAATCATGATAAAGCTCATAAATATACTGGCTGGCCTCAAAAACAGACCATTGTTCTTTATGTAGGCCGCATTGAATGGCGCAAGGGCTTAGGTACCCTGCTTTATGCTTTCAAGAATCTAATCAAAAAAGGGCAGTTTGTTCCCAAAAAACTTAGTTTGAAAATAATTGGTGGCCATCCTCGCAGCCGCACCCACAATGCCGAATATTATGAACTTCAGAGATTAAGAAAAATTATTGACGAATTAAAACTCGAACCCTATGTGAATTTTCTAGGCTCAATCAAAAGAGAAAAATTGCCCTATTATTATTCAGCAGCAAGTGTGGTATGCGCGCCTTCTTACTATGAACCCTTCGGTTTAGTTCCAATAGAAGCTATGGCCTGCGGTACCCCAGTTATTGGATCTCGCGTAGGCGGTATTCAATTTACTGTCCAAAATAAAAAGACTGGCTTTCTCACTCCCCCTAGAAGATACCGCAGCTTGACCAATAGAATCTTGACCTTAATCTCGGATTCTGCTTTAAGAAGAAGAATGAGTAAACAAGCGGTTGAAAGAGTCAAACACAAATTTAACAATAACCTGCTGGGACGCGAAATAAATAGTCTTTTTAAAAAATTGATTGCGAAGTGATTATTTTGAGTGTTAATAAAGAAACCTCCCAAAAACCTAAATAAGGGATATTCTTCTGTGCCCCGTGGCAGAGCTTAGCTCTGCAATAGGGTTTCATTCGGAATGATAATCTTCGTTTCCATCTTATGAAAATTTTAATGCTTTCTCCTGCTGAAGAACGAGTACCGCCGCGAAAATATGGAGGAACGGAACTGGTTATTTACAATTTAGTTGAAGGTTTGGTAAAAAGAGGGCATCAAGTGACTTTAGCCGCTTCGGGTGATTCAATTACGTCGGCTAAACTTTATCCTTTAGCTGAAAAGGCTTTAAGAGTAAGATTCAATGATCAAAACAGTGATTTAAAGCTAAGAGAAGCTTTTAAATACATTGCCGTTGCCCGTGCTTTGAAATTAGCTTCTTCTAAAGACTTTGATATTGTCCATAATCATATTGGCTGGCGAATTCTTCCTTTCTCATTTTTGATGAAAAGACCTATAGTTACTACCCTGCATGGTCCGCTTACTGATCATTATCAAAAAACCGTCTACAGTCAATTTAAAAAGGCTAATTTAATCTCCATCTCAAGAAGCCAACGTGAGCCAGCCCCAGACCTTCATTATGTAGCTACGGTTTATAACGGTATTGAGATAGATAAATTCTCTTTTGATGATAAACCTCGGGATTATTTTGCTTTCTTGGGGCGCATTTCTCCGGAAAAAGGGCTTTATTTTGCAATTTGCGCAGCAAAAAAAGCAAAAGTAAGGCTTTTAATCGGAGCAAAGATTGATCTGGTTGACCGAAAATTTTACCAGAATAAAATTAAACCTTTAATTGACGGCAAGCAAATTGAATATCTGGGTGAATTGACTCATAAACAAAAGGTTGCATTATTAAAAAATGCTCGGGGCCTCATCAACCCTATTAATTGGCAAGAACCTTTTGGTTTAGTAATGACTGAAGCCATGGCTTGCGGCACACCGGTTATTGCTACGCGTCGCGCTTCTGCGCCTGAGATTATTGTACATAATAAAACAGGCTTTCTAGTGGATCCTAAAAATCCTATCCCTGGAATAGTTGAATCTATAAAAAAGATTGATCAGATAAAAAGAGAGGACTGTCGCGGCCGGGTAGAAGAGAAATTTACAGCTCCCCACATGGTCGAGGGATATGAGAAGGCCTATCAAAGGGTGATCAAAGCATCGTAAAATAGAGTCGATCCCATTTTCCCTTTGAATTAATCAAAAAAATGAAAACAAAATTGTTCTTTCTGGTTGCGCTGCTTATTATTGTTTTTATGGCAGCGGGGTGTGGGGATGTGATTGAGTTTTTCTTTCCTTTTATGCAGGATTCTGAAGAGAAGGAGATTGAGGAACGAGAGAGATTAATGAGCAGTGATACAGACAATGATGGTTTGACGTATTGGGAAGAAACCCAGCAATATAGTACTGACCCTGATGATCCAGATACTGATGATGACGGCATGTCAGATGGCGATGAAGTGGCTTTAGGGCGTGATCCCTTGGTTCCGGATAGTGATGCGTCAGAGACGACTACGCGCGGCAACGCAGAGGAAGAAACTGAAGACGAGGAAGAGCCAGAACTGCCCGCGGATCCGGTACAGCCCGAGGAAGACAAATATGTCAGCGTCGAGTGCGGATTTTCTTTTACTCTGCCCGAAGGCTGGGTGATTCAAAGCGAGGATTTTTATGAAACTTCTGGCGGAAGCAAGGCAAAACGGCCAATGATTGTTATCGTGAAAAGCAATGATCCGCAAAAAGTTATATCAATCAATGTACCTCAAACGCACTGTATGCAAGTCGATCCTTATACGACTAAAAATGAACCGGCAGGCAGTCAGACAATGATGGTATATACTTATCTTAACGCGACAGACAATTCGGAGATCGGCGGTTGTTTGACAGCGGAAGTGCCGGGTAAAGATATCGATGGTAATGCAACGACTTATAGATTCGTGAGTCAATTCAAAGATCAAGCAACCTACAGCGCTTTTGGGCAGATTGTGGGTTCATTTAGATGATTTTGATTGCCCAAAAGACTTAAATTTTGAAATCGGAAATCAGGGGCAGATTTTAAATAGCGGCGCTAGGGTTTTAAATCTTGATTTCTTTTTTATTTTTAAACTTCCCCAAAACAGGTTCTAGCATGACTCAAGAAATCGCCAAATGGGCGATTTTTTGTTAAAATTGAATCAGAGCAACTAGTCACCTTGATTATTTTGATATGAGGGATGAACAAATTCAGATCATTTTGATTTGTATTTTAGGAATAGTGGTTCTTGTTGGATTATTTTTAGATACAGGGAGTTTTGATTTCCGTTTTATCCAGGGCAGTGTAGTCAAAATTACAGCAATTCCCAGTGATACGGAGGTGAGGTTGGGGGATTATTATCAGGCGATTGAAAGATTGTTATTAGATGGTCTGAAGCCCGGGGTTTATCGATTAGAAGCTTCAAGGCAAGGATTTTTAATTTACCATGAAGAGATTGAACTCAAAGAAGGTGAAACTTTGACAAAAAATATTTTTTTTGAGCCCTTGGCTTTTAAATTTGGATTTGATTCAGAACCAAAAAATGCTGATTATCTTTTGACTTTGTTTGATGGAACAAAGAGAACAGGAAAAACACCTTTTGGCGAGAAGATTCCTGCTGGCAATTTGGAGATCCAACTTTCCTCTCCGGGTTATAATACTTTAGAGCGGGAATTTTTTTTAGAAAGCGATTACACCACAGTTTATTATCTTGATTCTGCGGGCCAGCTTGCGCATCATCTTTTAGAGATTGATTCTGTCCCTTCGCCGAAAGGTGTCGTTTTTACCCCTGATGGCCAGGAGATCTGGACGACCTTGCTTTTAAACAAAAAGAGGGGAGTCAGTGTTTTCAATGCTTCAGATGGTAGAAAAATCAAAGATATTGATTTGGCTTCTGGCGGCGGGGTAGAGATCATCTTCTCTTCTGACGGGAGTAGGGCCTATGTCAGCCAGATGGAAACAGCCAAGATTTTTGAAATTGATACGGATTCAAAAAAGATTCTGCGGGTTTTTGAAACGGGAAGCGCTTGGACTAAGGTTTTAGAGTTTTTTTTTGACGGCAAAAGCTTGTTCGCCTCCAATTGGTCTGGGAATGATGTTTCCGAGATTGATTTTGAAACTGGAAAGCTCTATCGGAGGATACCAACTGTTAATACTCCCCGGGGACTTTATGCAACTAAAGACGGCAATACTCTTTATGTCGCTGGTTTTGATCAAGGTGAGATTCAGAAAATAGATTTAAAAACTGGGCAAGGCAAAGTGATTTACAAAAGCGGCGGCGCAATGCGGCATATTGCGGTCAACGAAGATCAGGGAGTACTTTATATTTCCGATATGGCGAAGAATATTATTTGGCAGGTTTCCTTAAAAAATGATCAAGTTAAAAAATTTGTTGCTACCGATAACAATCCGAATACAATCGTTTTGAGCCCGGATAAGAAAATTCTTTTTGTTTCCTGCCGGGGTCAGAACGCTTCGGCAACTGATTATTATCATCCAGGGCCGGAATGGGGTTCGATTTTGCTTTTTGATGCTGAAACCGGCGCAATGCTTGACGCAATTATCGCTGGAAACCAGCCGACTGCCTTAGATGTCTCGCGAGACGGTAAATTTCTTGTTTTTTCCAATTTTTTAGATGCCAACTTAGAGGTTTTTGAAATTCCTTCTTATGATTTATTAAAACAGGGCAAAGGCGGAAGGGCCGGGGTTTATAAGAGTGAATTGAGGAAGTTTTAGAAAATTTGAGAGCAACAATTATTTTTGTTCTCAAGAGGGGTGAGTGGTATAATAAAGTAAAGATCTAAAAACAAACCATATGAACAGAAGAACCCTTTACATTATTATCACAGCCATTATTGTTGTTGGCTGTGGTCTTGTTTGGTATTTAACAACCCAGAGAGTTAAGGTCACTTTTATTAATTCGGATACGGTTATTGATGAAGATTATACAATTGAAAAGAAGCAAAAGATCGTGATCCGCAATGATTCCAAGTTGACGATTAAGGGGAATCTGGCGACCCAAGGAGAAGTCTCCTGCGAGAATGGAGGATTAAACATAGTTATTGAAGGAGACGGCAGAAATTGCTAGTAGATTAGCCTGTGATCGTTTAGAAACAGGGGAGACGGGAATTTCCCTGGTAGTTGAGGGTTCGCTGGATTTGAATCAAGACGGCAGCCTTGTTTCCAATAGCCCTATTCAGATTGTTGATAGCCAAGAATATCTCGCTAAAACCAAAGAAGAAATCGACGAGCTTTATCAAGAAGCAGGGCAGGACACGGGCGAGGGCTTAAGGATTGGTCCCTTGTTATCAGAAGGAGAAATTCAATCGCGCATTTTTTCGCCCTCTCTTTGGATTGCAAAACAGATTGTCGCTTCTCTGGAAGCAGTACGGAACAGGATTGCCTTGTTTCCATTGGTTCCCAAAGCCCAAGCCCAAGGTCCGGGCCCGATCGTTAATATCGGAGGCAAGATAGAGGTTGAAACCCCTCCGCCGGGCGTAAAGGTTCTTGTTCTGTTTCATTTTCCAAAAGCCAGCGCGTTTAATATTCAAAACTTTGAATTGATTGGTCCAGACGGCCGCGCGGGTGAGAGTGACGCGGAAGAAAGTTGTGATGCCAAAGGAGCCGATGGCGGAGACGCGTTTCGTTTCTTTGCGCGGGCGTCGAACATCACTGTCAATAATTTTATCTTAAGGCTCGGTTATGGCGGGAGAGGGGGAGATGTTTTAATTGCTTTAGCAGGCAATGTCGGCCGGACAGGTACTGCCATGGACCTTGGCGGCGATGGCGGCAACGTTAAAACAAACGGCGGCAATGGCTGTTACGAGGGATTTGGAGGCGAAGGCGGAAACGGCAATCCTTCTGGCCAAGATGGGAGCAAGGGTGAAAATGTTTGCAAACTCCCCGAGAAGGAACCAAAGGTCACCCCAGAAACAGAACCCGGACCAGACGGGCAAGGCCTTTCCTTTACCTGCGGCGCAACCGCTGAAACAGTAGAGGGATTCGCGATGAACTATTTGACCGTGAAGGTAGCTGGTAATACCTACAGATTTCCTGAATTTACCTGCGCTGACAGTCAGAATTACAAGGTAGCCTGGTGCGATAAGGTGGAATCAATCCCGGCAGACAGAGCTCATGCCGAGGATTATGTAATAAATTTGTTTTATGAAAATTCAGTGCCTTGCGAACCCTTGGCAGGATACGAAGCGAGCTGTGATCAGATGAAAGGAGCGTCGGGCATTATTTATGGCAACTGCTCGTATTTATCCACTGCTCCGTAATTTCAGTTTCAAACTTGTTGGTTTTTAGCAACAAATAAAAAGTTGCATAAATTAGTTTTAAAATATTTTTCAAAGAGTCAGTAAATTTATGGATATAGAAAAAGTGATTAAGGAAAGGCGCAGTGTGCGCAGCTATCAAGATCGGGATCTAGAGAAAGAAAAGCTTGAGAAGGTTTTGGAGGCAGGGCGTTTAGCGCCTTCGGCTAAAAACCAGCAGGCCTGGAAATTCGTGGTGGTCCAAGATAAAGCTACCCGTCAGGCCCTAGCCGAGGCCGCAGCCGGCCAAGATTTTGTCTGCGAAGCACCGGTGGTAATCGCGGCTGTTGCCCTCGATCCGGAAAGGATAATGAGCTGCGGAGTTCCCGCTTACGCGGTTGATCTCGCGATCGCGGTTGACCATATGAGCCTGCAGGCAGCGGCTTTGGGTTTGGGCACTTGCTGGATCGGCGCTTTCGAGCAGGAAAGAGTGAAGGAGATTTTAAGGATTCCTGTTCAAGCGAAGGTAGTTTCGCTTTTGCCTTTGGGTTATCCCGCGGATTCTCCCAGGCCCAAAAACCGCAAAGCCTTAGGAGAAATTGTTTGTTTTGACAGTTTTAAATAAAAATAAAAGATCAAGACCGGCTTCGAAGCCCTCGGGACCTGGCCAATAAAATAATCGCTAAATTTAGCGATTATTTTTTAATACCTTGGATTGGAATCGAACTTCTGAACTTTTAATCTCCGGCACTGCAATCTTTTGGGCAATTACTTTTATTCTCTCCCAAATCCGGCTCGCAGAGATTATTTCCACAGACAACTTCTCCCGAGGGCGGGAGTTCGCGATCAGAATTATCTAAGTCAGAAGAGTCTTCTGGGATTTGACCCTGATCAACAGCAGGTATGAGGTTTTTTTGAAAATTCACAAAAATCATTACTCCGCTCGCGATAATGCCAATTAATATTATTCCCCCAATCAGCCAAATCCATCGTTTCTTAAATTTCCAAAATAAGATTAGAGTTAAGATCAAAATCGCTCCAAACCCAATTGAAAGCCAGATTCCTTTTCTTTGGAAGAATAAGAATAGAATGTTTTGAGAACCAATCTCGTCTTTTCTTTCTGCTCGGTTCATCATCTCTTCCTGGGGCGGCGGTTCAATAATTTGATCACAGGAGAAAACATAGTTCTCGTCCTTTCCAACAAGAGTTTCAAAGAAATAGACTGAACCACTGGTTCCAGCGGCAAGGTATTGGCTGTTTCCGGAAATATCTAATTCTCCGACGTATTCATTCAACTCAATTTCTGCTCTGGGGGCTAAAGAATTTTTTTCAAAGATATGGACTTTTTTATCTGTTCCGCCAACCGCAATAAAAGAGCCGTCGTCCGCAATGTCCATTGTCCCCAGGGACGCGCTGACTTGCCAAGAGGAAATTGGCTGATTCGAATCTTTGGAAAAGATGTAGGCATGACCCCCAAAGGTAGCAGCGCCGATAAATCTGCCGTCAGGAGTAAGGCCCAAGGCGCGGAAAGATTGTTCTTGAGGCGCGCTAAATTTCCAGAGGGGTTGATTGGATTCTCGACTAAAGAGAAACACTGCGCCGCCGTCAGACTCCGCGCCAAAGGAAGCTAAACTGCCATCGGCAGAGATCTTCGCCTGGTGCACGGGAGAATCTCGGGTCAGCATTTCACTGCGCATTAGAGGGTTATTGGAGTTTTTAGCAAAGATATAGGCCCTGCGATCCGGACAGCCAGTAGCGCCCGTGATAAAGCTGCCGTCAGAAGACAAAGAAACATCATGAAAATTTCCTGAAGCATGATATTGCCACAAGGGCTCCTTGCTTTCCACGCTCCAGAGGATCAGGAGGTTAGAGTTGAGATTGTCTGCTTCGCCGGCCGTGGCCGCAGCCACATATTCTCCACCCGGGGCAATGGCAACATTATAGGCATTCTCGCCGCCATCGTACTGCCAGATTGGTTTATTGGAATTTTTATTAAACAGAATTTTTTGATCACCAAAAGCGGCAAAGATTAAGCCCCCATCTTGCGAAATGTCTATGCCGCCCTTCACATCGCCTTGGGCCATTCTGATTCCAGACTGATAGATCCATTTGGGCTCTCTGCTTTTTGTCTCAAATAAATAGATCCCGCCAGAGGTCTGTACTGCAAGATGCTGACCGTCTTGAGATAAAGCCACGCCCCCGACCCATTCTTTTTCTACGGAGTATCGCCAGATGACATTCCCCGAAGCAGGGTCAATCAAGACAATTTCGTTTTGATCAAAAGCAGATTCAAAAAGGACAGGTCCGTTATCAGGCGAGTCAATGATGCTGTCTCGGGCTTTGCCTTGGCCGTTTGAAGCCTCGAAAAAATAAAAATTGGAGCCTAATTTTTGAGGAACAAATTTGTAGATATATTTTACCCCTTTCTTGTAGTTGTTGTCCTCGGGGTTTTCTTTTTCGATATCGATCCAATCGCCATTAAAATAGATCCGCACATATTCAGGCGGCTGGCCTTCCTTGTCTTGGTAAATAACAGAGTAGGTGTAACGTTGACAAACCGGGCCCCAGAAGGGATAAACATGACCCTCGTACAGAATTGGATCGTCGGGAGTCGGAGTAATTTTCGGAATTGTTCGGCCGGGAGCGTCATCCCATAATGGCTTTGCTTCTGCTAAAGCAAAAGACGGTAGCAATAACACAAAAACAGCGGCCAAGATAGTCAAAGCTATTTTTTTCATTTTAAATGTTGTGATTTTTATTTATTTTTCAATTTATCTTCTTTTAGGGTATTATAACAGAATGGATGCGGACTAACCAGAAAACAACAGCAAGTTTTTAAGAGTTGTCTTCCAAGACAACTCATTTTTGATTTATTCGGTTTACAATTAGATCTAATTCGAGTAGAATGAGTTAATGCAGCAAAAACAGGTTCAAAAATTAGTTTCTTTCTTTTTTGAGATCGGGAATCTGCGCAAGATAATCAGAGCCCACCAGCAGACCCTGCTTTCTTTTGATCTTTCGGATACAATCGCTTCCCATTCATTTCGGGTTACCTTTATCGGCTATTTTTTAGCTAAAGAGATGAAGGCTGATGTTGATCGGGTTTTGAAGATGTGCCTTTTACATGATCTTGAGGAAGCAAGATCATCTGATCATAATTGGGTTCACAAGAAGTATGTGAAGGTTTTTGACGAAGAGATCAGGCGTGATCAATTCCGAGGCCTTCCTGGTTTTCATGAACTAACTAAGCTTGGCAGGGAATATGAAGCAAGAAAGACCCTGGAGGCCAAGATTGCCAAAGACGCTGATCTCCTGGATGAAATTTTTCTTTTGAGAGAATATGCCTGGCAGGGGAATAAGGAAGCCCAAACCTGGCTTAAAGGATCGAAGATAGAAAATGAGCAGGAAAAGATGATGTCAACAAAGCTTGCCAAGAAGCTTGCCCGCGAGGCAAAAAAACAAGCCCCGAGTTTTTGGTGGCGAAACATCTGGACAGCGAAAAGAAGAAAATAAAAGAGAGAGTTGATTTTTTTATTGCGACATTTTATAATATACGAGAGGAGGGTTAACTCCTTATTTTTTATTGTGGCGAAAGCGGTTGTGAACTGGGTTTGCATTCAGGTGGTAGCAAAGAAAGAACCAGAAAGGAGAGATGATAAGGATGGGTCTTAAACAGGAGAATGGTATTTGGCTTTTTTTGGATAACGAAGGGCCGCAGACAAAAAACGACAATGCTCAAGAAAATACGGTAGCACTGGCAAAACGATGTGGCCTGGGAGAGAAGGTTGGCATTGCTTTTTACCAAAGATTAAGCGTTATCGACGACATCTGGGGAGATTATGGTAAACTTGCCGATATAGACCCGGAGTACTCGGCTGGCCATACCCTCAAGGTAGTCTTGCCTTTTTATAAGGCGATGGATGCAACATCCCTTTGGCTGTCTGGGTTCGCAAAGCAGAGCCTTCGGGTCGTGCCCCACATCGAAACTGTATTGGCTAGCCTGACTGCCCAATACAATGTCTGGCAGATCTCCACCAGTTACGAGTTTTTTATCCGGGCATTCTGTGAGGCGGTTGGTTTTGATTTCAACCGGGCGCGTTGTACTTTTGTGAAAGGATTTGACGAGATCCCGATCACGCCAGGAGAGAAAAAGTTACTTCTTGATTTTATGCGAGAGGTTGCTCAAATGCCTCTGATTGAATATGATCAGGAAACTGGTGAAGTGGCCGAAGAGCACCGAGACAATTATAATCGTTTCACAAGCTTCATCTGGGAGATGGTCTATCATATGTCGGTGGGGAAGTTGTTGCGAACAGTTCATCCAGTAGGCCAGGCCCAAAAAAAGGAGGCAGTTGAAAAGATTAGTCAGGAAGGCAGGGCAGAGGAGAGAGGAATAATGTATGTCGGTGACAGCCAAACCGACGTCGAGGTTGTCAAATGGGTTGCCCAAGAGGGCCTAACGATGATGTTTAATGGCAAGGGTCCAGTTTTCGGCTTATCTGACATCGCTTATATCGGGACGAGCGCTCAGGCGATTTTAGAGGTTGCCGCGGTCTTTGCGATGGGCGGTCGAAGAGCAGTGCTTGAACATTATCGCATTCCCAGAGAACCAGTATATGGTGGTTGGCTGGCCGCGATCACGCCAGAGAACAAAGAAGAGCTCGAGAAGAAGAGCGTGGCAATGCGGAGGCAATTTCGCGGTGTCGCAATCGGAGAACTGACTTGAGAGAGACATAATCGCTTATAGAGTTAGACCAGCATCATAAATTTTTGCTGGTTTTTTTATTTCTTGGATTTGGATTCGAGATCCATGTTATAATGAAAGAAAGATCAAAATTATGCAAATAGAATACGAAGCTACATTTACAGATATTAATAAAGAAGAGGTTAGGAAGAAGCTGAAGAAGGTGGAGGCTCGGCTTGTCCGCCCAGAATTTTTACAAAAGAGAATTACTTTTAATCTGCCAAAAGGTTATAGCGCGCCTGACCGCTGGGTGCGGGTCAGGGAAGAGTATGATAAGGTAACCATGAGCCTCAAAATTGTTGATGGAAAAAAAATTGAGAACCAAAAAGAAATTTGCTTTGAAGTGGGTGATTTGAAGCGGGCAGAAGAGTTTTTAGCCATCTTGGGTTGTCAAAGAAAATCTTATCAGGAAAATAAGCGAGAGATTTGGCAGGCGGATAAAGTGGAAATTACGATTGATGAGTGGCCGTTTTTAGAACCTTTTGTTGAGATTGAGGGGAGGTCAGAGCGAGAGGTCAAAGCGGTCGCTGTAAAACCCGGGTTTGATTACGGGAAGGCAAGATTTTGCTCGATCACAACCTTATACGCGGAAAAGTACAATTTATCCGAAGATTTTATTAACAATAAAGTGCCTAAGATAATTTTTGAGATGGAGAATCCTTTCTTATGAATTTTGATTATCCGATTATTGACCTACATACTCATCTGCGGAATGACATTGCTCAATATACCAAAGTCGCTCAACAAAGCGGCATTAATCTAGTTGTTTACATGGCTAATTCTGATCCTCCCTTAGACAGTCTTAGAAGAATTAAAGATTCATTAAAAAAGAAAAGACATTGTCAGGCATTACCAGTGAGCGCAATCACGAAAGGATTGAAGGGTAAGGAGTTGGTGGATATAGATAAGATCAAACCTTTCGTAGTGGGTTTTAGTGATGATGGTAGTTATTTAGAAAACATGGGGTTGTTACGGGAAATATTGAAGAAAAAAGTTCTAGTGATCGCCCATTGCAGTCCTTCTTATCAAGAAGGACTTAAAGATTCGACTCTTGAAACAGAACTGATTAAAAAATACCTTAATGTTTTAAAAGAAACAGGAGGCAGATTGCATATTCAGCATGTGAGCAAGAAGAGCAGTATTGCTTTAATTAGAAAAGCAAAAAGACAAAAAATGGAAGTGACCTGTGAGACTTGTCCGCATTATTTTTCTTATACTAAACAAGATCTGGAGGTTAAGGTTAATCCTCCTCTAGGTTTGGAGCAAGATGTTACGGCCTTAAAGCAAGGCTTAGCTGATGGTACGATTGATGTGATTGCGAGTGATTATGCTCCACTTCCTCGCAAGACAGGCATTGCTGGTTTTAAGTCTTTTTTGCCTCTTGCCTATGGCTTAGTTCTTCTTGGGGTATTGAATAGAAAACAGCTCAGAGAGAAACTATACACAAATCCTAAAAAGATTATTGAGAGTGGGGGTTATAAGATTAAAATTTAAATCATATGGCTAAAATCAAAATTTTAGTTCAAGGTTATGCACGGGAACAAAAGGGGGTTGAATTTGCGTCTTCTACTGCTATTTTGATTCGAGAAGGCGGGTTGAATATTATTGTTGATCCGGGTATGGATCGAAAATTATTATTAAAGAATTTGAAGAAAGAGGGCTTGTCTCCAGATCAAATAGATTATGTTGTTTTAAGCCATTATCATCTTGATCATTCTCTTTTAACAGGAATTTTTACCAATGCAAAGGTTTTCGATGATAATGAGGTATATTCTTTTGATGGGAGAATAAAAGAATACGGTGGAAAAGTTCCCGGGACTGATATTAAAATATTCAAGACTCCAGGCCATGATCCTTTTCACTGTTCTGTTTTAATTGAGACCGAAAAGTTTGGCAGAGTGGTGATTGCCGGCGATGTTTTTTGGTGGAGAGATCAAGAAGAGCAAAAATTTGACCAAAATAGTCTAATTGAGCATCAAGATCCATATGTTAAGGATTGGGATGCATTAAAGCAAAGCAGAAAAAAGGTTTTGAGTCTTGCAGACTATATTATCCCAGGGCATGGGAAGGTGTTTAAAGTGAAATGAATAGAAGATTGTCACAAAAAATCCCCCAAATGTTTTTTGGAGGATTTTTGTTTGTGAGCGAAACTATTTTTTTTGGAAATAGTCGCAGTGACCATTCGGGGCGGCTTCGCCAAAGGCCTCTAGAGCTTGCTTAAAGGTTTTGTCTGGCGGGACGCAAGCTGTTTTGCCCTCTTTTTTTTGGAAGGATTTGCAGTTTTTGCACCGGGTCGCTTCCTCTTTCCAATCCGTGACATAGTTAACATCAGCCATAGATTTTTGTTAATTCTAGAATTAATCTTTGGTTAACTTTTCAAGAAAACCATTAATCGCGTCTGCTTTGAGCAGATTGATTCCTTGTCCGTCGTTTCTCTTTAAGACAATCAGTTTATCGCCCTGTTTGATTTGAAGTTCGCGGCGGAGCTCAATCGGGATCGCGATTTGGCCTTTGTTGGTGACCGTAATCAGGCCAAAGAATTTTTTTCTCTTTTTACAGATTCCTTTCTCCATGATTTTAATTTAAGATAAGTAAGATATTACATTCTTATCTTACTATAGGTAAAAAAGATGTCAAGTTTAAAATTTCTTTAGGGTCTTGTAATTTATTTTGACAAGGTAATGATATTTGTTTTATACTAAAATATTCATAGTAAGATAATTAAATTGTCCTTTATATATACCTAAAACCTATACAAAGGAGGTTGAGTAAGTTGTTGGACTAAGGCTTGGCACAAAACATATTATTTAGAAGTGAGAAAGGAGAGATGGATTGTGAATAAAGTATTTTTCATGACCCCTGGCGATGCTCGACCAACCGCAAATGTTTTTTGGATGGGAAAGCACCAAAGCATTATTCCAAAGGTGGAGGGCATCTTTCGGGATTTAGGGTTTGAGCCGGTGTGGCTACACAATAATGAAGTTGCTATCAGCTCACCTTTTATGGCCAAAGCCTGCGGAGAAGCACTGTTAAGAAAGGCAGGAAATGGAGACATCCTCGTTCCATTGACTACGGGCTGGAATTTTCCTGAGTACTGCGGAATAGTTTTAACCATGGCTCAAGACATGATCAAAAGCGGCCAGTTAAAAGTGATCCATGTTTGTAACATGGAAGAAACGGCGCCAGGTTATGTTGGACAAAGGGCGAATGTGTTAATCTGCGAGATTATGGAATTGCCTTATCATAGTCTTACTGTGCTTGGGCAAACCTCTGAATGGTGGGAAGAATTCAAAGAAGATCTCAGAGCTGTGATAGATGATACTTATACTCTAGAGATTCCTAAGGCAAAGGTAGTGGTAGAGTCGGAACATCGTAAGATAGCAGAGGAGGCAATCAAATTTTTGCGAAAATCAGGCGGCATTGTCCCTCTGTTTAATGTTGCAAGTATGACCATGGCGCAGGGCTGGCCAAACTATCCCTTGTTCAAATTACTGGGCCTGACTCCAATATTTATTGGTTCCAATCAGTTCTCTTCAGATATGAATGCTGTGGCGGGAGCGGATGTACAATGGGCTTATAGTTGGCTCAAAGATCATGGCCTTAATTTCGTCTATGAGTCTGGTGGTTTGTGCGAGGATGAAATATTTAGTGCTCTGCAAATGTATTTAGCCAAGCTCGCATATTGGAAGCTTGGCGCAATTGGTATGGGCACGCAAGGCCAGATGGATATGACCAAGTTTGGAGTTGCGACTGATCTTTCCGAGGCTCTAATGATGACAAGCTTGAGCCCTGGAAAGATTGTACCCGTTATTGATGTTACGGAAGCAGACTGCGAGGCCTTATGGACGTCGCTCTTGATGCAGGCGATCATTTATATAAAGACCGGCAAGTGGGTGGCGATTGGCTTCCATGACATGCGCCACTATGATGTGTTAAGAGATCTACTGATTCTACTTAACTCAGGCGCTCTAGCTTTTGATTTCCTTTGCGATGAGCCAGGGGATTACTCTGATATCTTCATCGTTTCCCAAGATAGAGAAGTCTATTTTCTAAACGGTGGTGGTTGTGTTAAAGGGAATATGCGTCCAGTTGAAAGAGCTAACCTTCTCCGAGTTCATGGTAGAGGAGCAGGCTACAAAATGCTTGCAAGCGTGTTTGACATCTTAAGCCTTACCTGGGCAGAACGTGAAAATCGTTATAGTAAACTTGATGCTTGGCCTATGGGCACATCTCGAGTTCCTGGTGACAAGACTAGGATTGTCACTCTTAAGTGGGTTCCTAATCACGGCCAACACTGCAACGAGTATATCCTTCCTGAGATTGCGGCAGCTTGTGAGATTCTAGGCGTACCATTCCATTGCTTCTCTGCCTGAAAAACTCTTCACTAAAAGTTGTATTTTATGCCAGGACAGTTTAATTCCTGGCTTTTTTTATTTCTTTTTTCAGAATAATGTGTTAAAATAGAAGAAAGTTAAGTTTTTCAAAAAATCAAAACCAAAATATGCCAGCGCAAAATTATCAACAAGCCGCTCCCAAGAAAAAGAGAACTTGGAAATTTTGGACCTGCTTGGGCTGTTCTATTCCAGTCGTCCTAATTATCCTCACCCTTGTTACTTTGGTTGTGATTGGTATTTTTAATTCCCAGGATCCTCCTACAAAAGACCCTCCCACTAAGAAAACCCCTATTCCTCAAGGAAACAAAGAGGAAGTAGAGCAGGAGATTGGTGGAGCAAGAAGGTTTTCAATAGAGGGGAGCTATACACTGACAAACTATGGGTCATACGGCGCTTCGCCAGTTTTAGCCTGGATGGCTATAATTCAGGATCATGAGCCTTATCAAAGAATTATTTCCCAAAGCATTAGTCCAGCCGGTTATGAGATTGTTACGGATGAGCATGGCAATAAATACGCCGCGTTTGAAATTGAGAGCTTGCCTCCGGGAGGCGCGATGGAATTTAAAACCACTTATGAAGTAGAAACCAACGAGGTAAGGAATTATTATGGCAACTGTCTGGGCGAGTCAATTGCCTATTATTTAGCGCCAGAGGTGCATCTTGAATCAGATAATGCAGGGATCAAGACTGTGGCCCAAAATACTGCTCAAAGCGCGACTAATGATTGCGAGAAGGCGTTTGCTTTGTATAATTATGTCGCGGAGAATATTACCTATGTGGGAGATTTAGGCGAGGGCCGGGGTGCTTTGACTACTTTGGCAGAGAAACAGGGGGACTGCACAGACTATTCGGATTTGTACGTGGCTTTGATGCGCGCGGAAGGGGTTCCGGCACGTTTTGTCGAAGGAGTTACCTACAATTCAGACCCCGAAAATGTTCAGGACTTAAAGCATGATTGGAGTGAAATTTATCTGCCGAGCACAGGTTGGACGCCGGTTGATCCTACTTGGGGCAAGGAGAAATATAATCGGGCGATGCAGTTCTCCCGCGCGGACGGGATCCATATTATTTTAACCCGCGGCAGGAATCTGGAAATTTTAAATAATGCCCACTATTTTTCCAGCAAGTGGTGGGGCCAGGGAGGACAAGCTGATATTGATTTAGGAGAGTATTGGCACGTGATTGCCGCAGAACAAGCATACCGAGATCACGATTGGGATTTTGACTGGTTTGCTTTGCATTGGCTGGCAATCGAGAAAACAGAAGAAGGTTTGGCGAACCTAAGGGAGAGCATTTCCTCGAAAGGCTTAATTGATTTTTTGATCTCGCGGCCGGCAATTGAGGAGCTGAGAGAACATTTGTTAAAATAAATTTTAGTCGACAAAAAAATACCCTAAAATTATCTTTCGGGTATTTTTGTTTTCTGAAAATTTTCCGGTTTTGATTTTAAGGCCGGTAGGGATAGCGCCTGCCTTTTGCATAGTTTACGTATTCAGCAATAATTTTTTTTATTCTCTGGGGACGGGGGAGATATTTGAAGTGAAAGATGTTGGTTGCGCCCGCGCTTTGAATTTCGATGTTGCCGTAGTGCAGGAAGGTGGCCAGAAGCCCAAAGATCCGCACCGAACTGTCCTCAATGTTTCTAAGGGCGATCTCGTCGGTGTTGTGGCGGAAAAAGCCCTTTTGTTCGTTTTCAATAATTCTTTTGGTTGTTATTGCTACTGTGTTTAAGGTATAGATCAGAATATTGTAAAAAGCGGCATTCCATAAGATTAAGAAATAGACAGCGCTGCCAAAACGATACAGGGCGGCAAAACCGGGATACCAGTCTGCGCCTTTGATCAAGAAATAAACGACAAAAGGGGCGAGGGCAAAGAGGGCAACAAAAAACATCGGGACGAACAGCCTGATCCAGTGCTTGCGCGTGATCAGGATTGTTTGTTCATCCGGCCTTTGGTTGGGGAAAGTGTTTCCTGAACTTGTAAAGATAGACATTTTTAGTAGGGCAGCGAGCCGTTAGAAAAGACTTCCTTCCAGTTGACTTGGGCATAGGTGCTGATCGCGATCGCGAAAAGCACGATTGAGCCGATAAAGAAAACTAGAGCCAAAGTCTTGGGCTTGGTCCCGATTCCAAAACGGATCAAGTGGTAAATAATCGAGAAGGCATACCAAAGATAGAGGACAAGGATCACAAAAAACACGACCAAGACTACGCCCGAACTATTATTGAAAAATAATGAAATGCCGTTCATAAGGTTTTTATCACTTGATTTTATATTATAAGATTTTTCAAGATTTCACAAGGAAGGTGTCGATTTTACAAAAATGTGTTAAAATAAAATTGGGCTTTTAAGAGATTTTAGATTAAGAAGGGAAATGAGAATTTGTAGGGGCGCGCTCCACCTTCGCTCATGAGCTTTAGCGGACAGGCATGGCGCGCCTGATTGTGGGGACTATAATTTTATGTTTGATTTCAAAGAGCTTCAAAAGGAAATTTACAAAAATAAAGTTGCCAAGAAATTTAATGTTACGGATGTTCCTTTAGAGTTTTCCTATACCTACGGTGAATTGGCCGAAGCCTTTGATGCTTATCTTCAGAAGAAACCAGATCTAGGCGAGGAATTAGCTGATGTTGTAATCTATATTTTAGGTTTAGCTGAGATTTTAAAGATTGATTTAGAAAAAGAAATTTTAAAGAAAGTTGATAAGAATAAAAGGAGAAAATTTCAAATAGTGAAAGGAGTGCGGGTTTGTGTTAAAGGGAAATGAGAAGAATAGTATTATGAAGATTTAATCTATCACTTATATTTTAAGTAATAAAAAAAGGACGCTTAATTTTAGGCGTCCGTTTGAGTCTTTTTAAGGAACCATTCTATCGCTTCGCGCGCAAGCTCAATAGCCTTTCCTATATATTCAGAAGCTTTATCATATTCTTTGCTTTGAATATATGCTTTTGCGAGGCTTATAGCGCCTAGTATGCTACTGATTTTGTTGTTGAAATCATTGAGGTCCATATCCTCTGGCTTGAATTTCAACATTCCATTTTCAGCAAAAGGCTCCATAGCCTCATTGAGGCTTGCGATCGCTTTGTCATATTCTTCAGCTTGAATATGTAGCTTAGCCGAAGTCAAGTGACCTACGATAAAAGTTACTTGTTCTTCGAATGTTTGAGGCTCTGACATTTTTGACATTTTTTCTCCTCTGCCGCCATTTCCTTTTTTTGTTTGGGGTTAATGAAAAGGTGCCACCCCTTGCCCCAAGATTTATACTTTATCACATTTATGGAAATAAGTCAAGGATAGGATTTTGCGCCTTTTTTTGGTTTAGTTTATACTGAAGATAAGATATTATAATTATTTGAGTCATGCAAAAAATCGTTCCTGTTAGGAAAATACCCGGCTTTTCTACTTATGATCTAATTCGGATTTTTAAGAAAAGAACTGGTTTTTCGGGAAAGATTGGTCACGGCGGCACATTAGACCCTTTTGCTTCTGGGGTTGTTTTGTTATTATTAGGAGAGGCAACCAGGAAGTTTGAAACAATTAAAGGATGGGAAAAGACATATTTAGCCGGCATCAGACTTGGCGCTTCTTCTTCCACGCAAGACGTGGAGGGCGAGATCGTAGGGGCAGGTCTTGTGCCTGCCCGATTACGGGCGACCACAAGGGTCGCCCCTACAGAAATCACGATAGGGAAGATCAAAAAAATCCTAAAACAATTTCAAGGCGAGATTAATCAAAAAGTTCCTCCTTATTCTGCGGCAAAGCACCACGGCCAGCCGCTTTACAAATTAGCTAGAAAAGGTAAAATGATTAGTAAAACTAAAAAGGTAACAATTAAGGAAATAAAACTAGTTGCTTACAAGTGGCCGCTTTTAACAATCAGGGTTACGACCTTAGGTGGAACCTACATCCGTCAATTAGCTTTAGATATATCTCAAAAACTTGGCACATCTGGTTTTCTATATTTTTTGGAAAGAGAAAGAGTAGGGAAGTACAAAATTTCTGACTGTTCTTTGAAATAATTTTGAAAGTCTTTGATTTTAAACTTGCAACCTTGAGGAGGTGAGAACATTGGGTGGGGTGGTTGTAACAAAAGTTGTTGTTAAAGAAGATACAGGGCAGGACAGGGGGAAAGAAAAGAAACCCAGACTTTCCTGTAATTTTCATGGGTTGGATGATGATAGGGTACCAAGAAGTTTAAAACAGAAAATAGCGGCTGTGTGTGACGATATCATCGAATTTGCTGGTTTAAACTTATCCCAGATAGAGGAGATGGGCATACCTATAGATGATGTCAGGGCTCTTGGGCAGATTAGTTTATGTTTATACAGGATGGGCAAACGGGGGATTAGTTTTATCAGAAATTCCGGAAGATTATCAACCAATAGAGAGGAAGTTAATAGAGGAGAAGGCGCGGCGGCGATAAGAACGCAAGTACTGCGTAGAAAAAGGAGAGATCAGCCAGTAAGCGTATATTTTAAGCCGTCTTCTGATGATGGAGAGGGGGAATTGCCGCAGGATGAATTATTAAGCGTGAGAGAGGCTCTCGGAGAATCTACTATTAGTCCAGAAGAGCTTGGGTTAGTGAATACATCCTCATTAAAACTTTCTGCACCAGAAGAAGTGACGGTTCTGGATAAGTCTTTATTATTAGTATCAGATTCGGATCCAGATCATTTGGGAGAAGATGAAGCCGTTAATTTGCCAAAAGAAGAGACTTTGCCGCCAGAGGCGAGTCTTCCGGTTTATGAGCAACCAGTATGTGTTGAAATCAATCAAAGAGAGGTGGATATAATGGAGGCAACAGAAGAGGAAGGAGAAGAGACGGTTGCGGGAGATAAATATTCTTTGGATAATGTAAGTGGTAATAGAACCAAAGAGCTATTGAGAATCGCCCTCGGAGCAGATATAAGTCTTTGGGATCTTGCTGAAATGATTGATCAAGGCAGATCAGCAGAGATTCTAAAAGCACTCAAGGGATCAAGCAAGGTTGTGTCCGGCCAGTCTGTTGCATCGTTGAATAATGCATTAAAATCTGCTGGGTTGAGTGTCATACCGAGTACTAAGATTTTAAGGAGAAGCGAAATCAGCACAGCAGAAGATCCGATATCAGCGCTTGATTCAAGAATTCAGGCAGGACTACATCATGAGTTTACTGATAACGTGACCCTTAAGCAGATTTCAGATGCTGGTCAAAACCTTGAGAGTGCCCAGAAGATTTGGGGTGCGTTCACAGTGGATCATCATTTTCGGGCTGGTGCATTCAGAGCTTTCAACCAAGCATTAGACAATGCTGATTTAGCTAAGATCCGCTCCAAGAAGGAGCTTTTGGCCGAAGTTTCAACTCCGTCTTCGTCTGGCGAACCTCAAGCTAATGATGATATTATGAAGAATGTAGCAGGAATGGTTGCTAATATTGTGAGGAAGGCACAAGAGCAGACAAGAGAGATGGTTGAGGAAACAATCAAAAGCATGCTTGATCCTGTGGTTTCAGAGCTGAGGGATGCATTGGAACGAGCGCAGAGAGTTGGCGATCTCACAAAAGAGCTTGTCGAGATTTCAGTCGAGATTCATGCCATATTAGAGAAGCTTGGTCCAGCTGCAGAAGCGGCAGAGTGACGGCGAAAGGTCGCAAATTACAGAGAGGCTTTAAAGGATCTTGACATGTAATAATCTCCGGCGGCAAGAAATATAAAAATGCCGCCTTTTTTAATTCAACCTGTCACTTATTGACGAGATTGCTTCGTCGGCTCTCTCTCGATGAACTCGGGATCGCTCCTCGCAATGACATTGAATCTTTTTTGACGGATCTATATTTTGTGCTATGATTATAAGCTGTTCTTTGTGATTATATATATCTAGAAATGAGGAGGTGATGCAGTTCTCAGGTTCCCTTATAAGGAAGATTACAGAATAACCATTGAATAGAGGGAGGCAAAAGATGAATGTACATGGCTATAGCGAGAATGGTCTTGATTTCAAAACGGTCCTAACTGGAAATATTGTCATAGACATGTCAACAAATATGGGGCCAAGAATGTTGCGTCTATATTTTGATGGACGGGAGTATAATCCTCTTTTCGAGGACAAACGAGACGATGACCAGTGGCGGATTATGCGTGGACCGTGGCCAATTATCGGTGGCGGTCGGGTCTGGGTGCATCAGGGAGAAGAGACAGAAATTTGTTATGCTCCCGATACAGAGCCTTGCGATGTTAATGTCGCGGATGGAAGGATTGAAATTATTGGCGCTCCAGACCCAATTTACAATATTCACAGGGGATTTCGAATAGCTGAGCGGGCAGGAGCGGAGAATGTTATTGACATCACCTTGTTTGCGAGAAATATTGGTGATATGGTTGCATATATGGGCCTTTGGGTTCTGACTTGCTTCAAGCAACCAGAGAATATATTCTTGATTCCTATTGGCGGTGGAACTGGCTTTCAGAAATTTGCATCCACAGTTTATACTAGGTGGGCGGGCCACAGCTCAAGGGTTGTTGATGATCAGTTTGGTCAAACAGATGATTTCGTGATTGTTAGCCCTCAAGGCCAAGAGGCAAAGCGTGCTTATACCGTTCCACAACGTTTTATGGTTTGTCAGTTTCGTAAAGGAGATTTCACAATCGTGAGAATATTTCCCTGGAAACCTGAACGTTGGGCAGATTACCCTGGTGGTCACAATGCGGCCGTCTATATCTCTCCAGGAGATGTGGGAGGGTCTGATGGTGGATTTGTCGAGTCAGAGATAATGGGTCCGGCTAGCCTAGTTCAGCCTGGCCAAGAAATTACACTCGATGAGACATGGGTGTTTCTAGATGGTGGCTTCAAAGGTAAAGATGATATTTTATCGGCGATAGAACCTTATCTCTAGATTCTGTTTCCCCCAGTAGAAATACATAAAAACTGGGGATTTTTATTTTACCAAAGTTTAGGATATAATAAAGGTAAGAAAAGGAACAATATGAATTCAAAAAAGTTTTTAAAAAAATATCGCGCAAAAAGAGATTTTAAGAAGACCAAAGAGCCGAAAGGGGGAACAAGAGAGGTTTCGGGAGAGCCGATTTTTGTGATCCAGAAACATAATGCGCGCAATCTCCATTATGACTTTCGGATTGAGATTGAGGGAGTTTTGAAGTCTTGGGCTGTGCCTAAAGGGCCGTCTCAAGATTCTGCTGACAAGAGATTAGCCGTGCCAACCGAAGACCACCCTTTAGAATACGCGAAATTTGAGGGTAGAATTCCAGAGGGTGAATACGGTGCAGGTACAGTGGAGATTTGGGATCAAGGTACTTTCCAGAATCTACGGGATGTTGATTTGAAAGAGAGTTTAAAAGAAGGTCAGATTGAAATCACTCTTTTTGGTACTAGATTAAAAGGCGCCTATGTTCTACGCCGCTTTCGGGGAAAACCAAAACCGCTTTGGCTTTTAATTAAAATGAAAAAGAAATAATATTATTTTTTATGGAAGATAATGTTAAAAAAATCTTTGATTTTTTGCATCAAATTGAGAAACTAAAATCTACTTTTAGATACCTTAAAACAGCACTTATGATAAGCCGGAATTTATCGCTGATTATGCAGATCAGGCAGTAGGGAACTTTCCTGAACTGATTCCTCTGTTGAAAATGGTTAAGCAGCAATTGAAGAGAGAATTTGAGAGAGGCGGTATTCCTTGGTAGAACATATACAATTTAAGTAGGGGCTTGATATTCTGGACCCTGCTTGTTTTTTTTCGAAATATTTGCTAAATTAGACTGTTAGATATAAAAGTGATCCATAAGGCTCTTTACTAATTAGAAGGAGGTGCGCGGTGGAAAAGTTTCCGGATAATGACCTGAATCAGAATAGTTTTTTGCCAGGAGCGATTCTGTTGCTCCGGGTAAAGAATGTGTACGGCAAGTTAACCTGGGAGAAGTTTCGGGTAAAAGGAGAAAAATTAGGCTCTGGCTTCGCGGCTCGGGTTTATCATCTGGTTCACCTTGAGTCAGGTGAACATCTTGCGGTTAAGATTTTGAAGCCTGGGTTTTTGAAATTCGTGATTGCTCTTTTAGCCCGTTTCCTTGCTACTTTTGACATTGCTTGGTCAGAGGTGGAAGTAAGGCTGGGGATTCTGGCGCGGGAGTTTTTGGCTTACGCGACCAAGAGAAAGTTTGGCCGGGAGCGGATTGTGCCTACCTGGCGAAAAAGTTACACCTGGATTAATGGGTCTTTTGCTCTCCTGCTTAAGTTTCATGATTCGCGAAAAGCGCGCTTGGGCACACTTTCTGAGGCTGGTGATCGCGAGGTAGTAGGGCGGTCTAACTTCGCAAGAGAGTTAATCACTTTCTTAAAAAAGATTGGTGCGGGGGCCTATACTTGGCAGTTTAATCACACCAGGTTTGAACCTTGGGGTAAGTGGTATATTGTTCTGACCATTGTCGGCGCAATTATTGTCCTGGGTGCTTCTATGCTTTTTGATCTGCCTTATGATCCCAAAGTCAATGTGATGAGCTGGCTTGTCTTGTGTTTGACTTTTGCCGGCGCTTCATGGATGTCTGCGGATAACTTGCGCTTTAATAAAAGGACGCGCGAATTTGATGCTTTGGATGCTGAATTTGGTATGCCCCATATCGCCCTCATTATCCCGACAGCTGGCATTGTAGGAGGGATATTATATATATTCCATGCCTACCTCGGGATGTCTTGGTCCTGGGTCATCTTTTTGGCTTTATGCGCATCACCGGGCTATTTTTTCCTTTGCGAGATCCCGAGATTGATTGCGAATATCCGGGCGGGTTATCCAGTCTCTTTCGGGCATATTGACATTTGTGAGTTTGAGGATATTTATGGTGATGATCCTGAAGTGCAGGATGATATTGCCCTATATAAAGAGTTGTGGCTGCAGTTTGAATCGGGGCGGTTGAATTTCTTAAACTGGGGTTTTATTCGGCTGATGTGGCTTTTCGGCGCGAATAAATATGCGCCTCTGCCTTTCTCTTTTAAAGAAATGCGATTGCGGATGATCGAGCGCTGGGCATTGAAAGGGATTATTTCTCCGCTTTATGCTTTGCGGATGAGAAATTATCTAATCCATTACTGGATTTTTTTCATCTTTAGCATAGTTGGAATATTGCCTTGGCGCTTTATTTTCCGAATCCAATATTGCAGACAAAGGATGGTAAGATGGAAGGCGAGGCGGCAGGAAAAGATGTTAGAACACAAACAAATTTCCTATCACACTGCCTTAAGAATCGCAAGCGGTAAGGTTGTCATCAGGCCATTGCAATTGATGATTAGCTTGTTTCTCTGGCGCAGTCTGCATCGCTTTGTTTTTGATCGTCATTATCGCCGGCTCTTGATTAGAAACTGTACTAAGGTTTTTTACAGCAGAACCTTCATTCGTCGGTTAGCAGTTAAGAGATTCCGTCGATACATTGACGAACAAAGAAACAAAGGCCGGATTTCCCAAAGGAATTTCGAACGGGTCCTCGTTTTGCAAAGCGAGGAGCAAGTTCACTCGTGGTTGGTTATCTATTATGCTCTAATGGCGCCAAAACCAATCACTTTGGGCTTTAAGATTCTGGTCGCCGCGGGCTTTGTGGGTACGCGCGCGGTTGCCGAAGCAATGCCTGGCTTGCCAATGTTTCTGAAAGGGGCTATTGAACGGGACTTAGCTCCGCATCTGCCTGGCTTTGTTGTTGGCTTTTTGCTGGGCATGGGCTTGACCGCGATCTATGAAGTGGTTGCGACTCTGGTTTTGGGATTTGCCTTTTGGCCGAGGATTATTCCTCGGACAAGAATAGAGAAGACCAAGATTCTGCAGATTCCCATTTTCAGAATTATCATCGCGGTATTCAATATTCTCCTTTATCCGCCGCTTGCGATTATAAACGGTGTACCTATCTTTGGTTCGTTCACTGCGATTCCTGGGGTAGTATCACTTTCTAAACACCGTTTTAATTTCTGGATTTTAATTTTGGTCAGATTGCGATCCTTAGTCGTCCGATTCCTTGAATCAGTGAGCTTGGGGATGTGGGAAGAGGGTGGCTTGGGAGATTTCTACTTTGAGAAGTTTACGATTGGCTCCCTGGCCTTTTTGCCGCGCAAGCTCATTGTTCTCAAACGGAGAAGGGCCCTGGCTGCTTAAAAAACAGTACAGGGTTTTTATTTTTGGATCAGATCTAAACTAGATTTGATAAATTAGATATATACTATTATAATAATCCTAGAGGGAGGTTTTAATTCATGCCAATTTTTAAAAATAAACATTTAGGCGGCTTTACCTTGATAGAGATTTTGGTTGTGATCGCGATTATTGGTATTTTGGCAGGAGCAGTTATGGTTTCGATTGTCGGAGCAAGAAGGAAAGCCAAGATCGCGGCGGCGAAAGCCCAAGTCCGGGAGATCTATAACGCGATTGCTTTACTTGAAAATGACACCGAGTGCTGGCCGAAAAAGCCGGAAGAGGCAGAGTGCAAAGAGGTGGCTTTGGTGGAAGCCGGTGATCCGGATAATGAGGTTTGGGATTTAAACAGCGCGGAAGCTGGTCTTACTGGTGATCTGGATAATGCTTTTTTTAATTGGGATGGTCCTTATCTAGATGAAGTGCCGTCAGACCCTTGGGGTAATCCTTATTTTTTCGATACAGATTACAATCTTGATGCTGGCATAGGAGGGACAAGATGGGCGGTGGTTATCGGTTCCTTTGGTCCGAATGGCGAGGGACCGAATGTTTATGATGACGATGATGTGATTTATGTCATCGCGTCGGAATGAATTTTTTGTTTTGGGAGATTTTTGGTATAATAAACTATACTCTTATTCTGTTTTATGAAAAAAATTCTATTATTTTTTCTGACTTTGATGTTCGTTCCCGGCTTTTCCGGCTGCCAGAGGCGGATTGTGCCTTTGGAAGAAATTCCGAATACCGGGCCGGCTACTGTTCAAAAAGAAGACCTGCCTGAAGAGACCAAGAGAGAAGAAGAAATTGACGGTTTAATTTTAGAAGCCGAGGGAGCGGAAGATGAATTTAATCGAGAATTAAAAGGATTTGATTATTTGGATAGTTTAGAAGATAATTTAGAATTACAATTGTGAAAAAAATAGCCCTCACAATCATTCTGTTTTTTGTGCCGGCGGTGATTTTAGCTCAAAACACAACTCCGGGGACAAGTTCTGGACTTACCATCGAAGAGGCCCTGCGGCAGTACAAAAGAGCGGCAAGCTTGCCAAAAAAGATGGAGGGACTGATCACTTTAGGCCAGAAGATGATTGGGAAGAGAGTGGCTGATCTGGAGAAGGTTCAAACAAGGCTTCAGGCAGTAGAAAGAATTTCAGAAGAGACAAAAACAGAGCTTTTAAACCGTGTGGCCCAAAACACAATAGACCTTCAGGCGCTTGAAATTGAGATTGAAGACACAGAGGATTTAGAAGCAATGAAAGAAAAGGTGCGCTCAATTGTGTTTGACTATCATATTTATCTTGTTTTTATTCCCCAAATCAGGGGGTTGGCGGTCGTGGATCGCCTGAAATATTTCGCGGAAAAAATTGCGGAGGTTAAGGATAAAATAGAAGAAGAACTTGCCGCTTTAGAGGAAAAGGGAGAGGATCTTAGCGCGATTTGGGATTTAGCAGAGTCAGCCGAAGAACAACTAGCAGAGGGCTTGGAATTTACTCAAAGAGCTGAAGATAAGTTTAGTAGCATGAAGGTAGGCGATATTGAAGCTGCCCAGGACTTGAAGGCCGGGGCGCGGAAAGATTTGGCTTCTGGCCGATCGTCTCTGCGCAAAGCGCTCCAGAGTCTGCGGCAGGCCTGGCAGGAGATAAAAAAATTAGAAACGCAAGGAGTTAAGTAAAATTATTTCATTTAAATAATTAAAAACAAAAACTTATGAAAAAACTAGGATTGGTTTTGCTTGCGGGAGGGCTTTTGCTTTTGATCGGCGCGGGAAATGGTTGTAAAGATAACGGCACTATTCCTCCGATTCCCACCAAGCCCCCAGGCAACCAGCCGTCTTATCCTGATCTGGATCAGATTCCCGATGACTCCGTGGGCCAGGTCTTACAAAACTTGATTGACAACACCGGCGTTGCTTTTGAAAGCCAAGGTTCGACGCAGTTTGCCTGGCATACTGATGATGGAGAAGAGGAAGTAGCCGGTTCGCGACTTGAAGCTAAGGAGCTGGATGATGAAGACGTGGCAGCGGTTGACACCTTCTTCAATCAGTATGATGTCTCGATGAACAATGTGTCTGATGGTACCGTGGTTGGCCTGGTTGGTTACGAGGTTAATGATGAAGTGGTCTGTGTGGTGATTAAGTCAGTGAGTGAAGCCGACTTAGAAGCATTGGAAGATGAGGAAGATCTGGATCTTATGGATCTAGGAGACACAAGTACTGATCTGGTTGTGGAGTGCGGCGAATTGTCTTCTCTTTTGCGTTAAATTATCTGATTTAAGTCAATGTACCAGACCATTATTTTGTAGTTTGTATTGGTTTTGTGTTATAATAAAAATAGAATATTTTTAAAAATCAAAACAAAAATATGCATTGTGGAAAATGCGGCGCAAAATTAGCCGATAATGTTAAATTTTGCGGCGGTTGCGGCACAAAAATGGAAGCTCCACCTCCTGCTCCACCACCACCATCTCCTCCACCTCCCAAACCACCACCAAAAGAGGTCCCGCCTCCACCTCCTATTCCCAAAAAAGCTCCTGCGCCACCTCCACCTCCTAAACCACCTCCACCACCTCCTGCCCCTGCCCCTCCATCTCCACCAGGAGCCTATGCTCCACCACCTCCCAAGAAAAAAAGCCCCTGCTGTCTGATTGCTTTAATCATTGGCTTGGTCGGAATAATCTTTTTGGTGATTGTTGGGATTGTGCTTTGGTTTAAATTTGGCAATCTGATTCAGTCCTGGTTTAGCGGTACTGTACCCATTCAATAGCAGATATTTTTACCAAATTAATTTTTATCTATGTATCGAATACAAAAAGCCTTAAGAATTCTGTCTGTGGTCTTTTTATTGATTGCGGTCGCGAGTTTTTATGTCGCTTGGAACGCGGAAGCGGCTAATGACCGTCAGTTCACAGAGAATGATAAGATGGGCAATACCTATGACTTTACCCATCATTATGACAGCAAGCAGGTGTATTGGAATATTACGGCCTATTCAGGCCGGCCGGTAAATGATGGGACTATTTACAATTTGGCCCAAGACAATATTATTACTGGCCAGGGAGATAATAATATTGTTACTGTCTATGTCCAGACTGACGGCACTCTCCATGCCAGGATTCTGCCGGCGACCTGGGTTTTTGGCGGCTGCGCTTATAAAGACATTCCTTTGGATCGCGATATTGAATCAATCGCGGCAAACCAGGTCCAGATTTTCTGGATGCATAAGTTTGGGGCGCGGGTGGCCTGGCTGGACAAAAACGGCAAAGCAAAATACGCGATTTTTGAACTCTGGCACTGTAAAATTGAAGAAGGGGATTTAGAAGATTACGAGGGCAATGATGCCCCGGTTTTTAACCAACAAGGAGGACAGATCTCTGGTAAATCAGTGGTTTTGGTTTTGGATTCTTCTGGATCAATGAGTGGAGATAAGATCAGCAAGGCAAAGAGTCAGATTAAAAGCCGGGTTAAGAAGCTGTCCAAAGACGATGAAGTTGCTTTATTTATTTTCAAGGGTTGTGGCGACGTCCCATTGATCCAGGGTTTTACACAAGATCATAATTTAGTGATCCAGGGTCTTGACGAAGCTAAGGCGGATGGCGGTTCTTCGCCAGTTGCCGAATCTATCCAGGAAGGGATGGAATATTTAATTCAGAGTCGTCGGGGTACGTCTGGGGAGCTTTCTATTTACACTGATGGCGGTGAGAATTGCAGCGGCGACCCGGTCGCGGCCGCTTCCCAGGTTAAGGTTTCTACTTTCCCGATAGATTTTTTGATTGTTGGCTATAATGTTTCCGATGCAGACAAGAAGCAGCTCAAGGAGATTACCGAGGCGGCCGGCGGCGAGTTTGATAAGGAAAAGGTCTGGGAGTCACGGGTCCAGAAAGCGAAAGCCAATCAGGCCCAGAAGCAGGCCGCAACCGTTAGTTTGACCGCGCTTTTGGCTGCGATTTCTTCCTATGTTACCGGTGGAGGACTGAATCTGCCCCAGATGTACAGCAGTGTTTTTGGCGGTCAAGGATTCTTTGTCAGTATGTTCCAAGGCGGCTCGGGCAGTGCTGCCGGCGCTGCTTCTGCCGCGGCTTCGCCTGGACTTCCGCCTGTCCCGACGCCGTCAGCTCCGTTGCGAAAGACAAAGGCCCCTTCTACTCCTAAACTGACAAAGCCAAAAGCAAAGAAGCTCAAAAAACAGGAAACGGTAAGGCGAAAAGGTCCTTCTTTCTGTACCCGCTGCGGTTCTCCTTTGGCTTCCGGAAATCAATTTTGCACGCGTTGTGGGACAAAGTTGAGTTAAAAATTTAAAGTTAAAAATTCAAAGTTGCATTCAAAGTCCAAAGATAGGAGTTCAATTTCATCTGAATTGTAACTTTTAACTTTGCACTTTGCACTTTGTACTAACTATATGGGTTTAATCTTATCCATCCTCTACTTCCTTGGTTCCTGGATTCTGCGCCTTTTTGCTCTCGGCGCTTTGTTTCTCTTTGCTTTATCCGTGTTCTACGAGATTGCTACCTACAAGAAAAAGAAAGAGATTAAGACAAAGTCTCTTTTGATTTCGATTGGCGCTTCGGTGGTGATTTTACTGATTGTCCGTTTCTTAGCTCTCCGCGGGTCTGCTGCTTTTGCTACCCGCTTTTGGTGGTTTTGGTCGATTATCGTGCCCTTGATCGGTTTGGGCCTGGGCGTTTTTTTGGGCTTCTCGCGCAAACTGGAGAAACAAGGAGACAAAGTCTATACTCAAGGCACGTTTTGGCATACCTTGATCTGGGCAGTGACCGTGATTGTCCTGCAGCTTGCTTATATCTTGAACCTTTTCCGCATTTCCGGTCCGGTTTTCGCTTTTATGTTTGCCGGTACGGCTCTCCTCGTCGGGACGAATATAATATTGATCTTGAAAGCTAATAAACTAAAAAAGCCGCCCGCACCGGCACCTCAAGCGCCGCCAGTCCAAGCGCCAGCACCACAAGCTTAATTCTTTTAAGTTTTAAATCCTAATATTTTAGAATAATGAATGGGCACAGAGTCCTAAAGTTTTTAGTATTAGTTTTCTTTTTGTTGTTTTTGCCTTCTCTGGTTTTTGCTAAATCCTGGCATTTTGAAAGCTGGGTTTCTGACATTACGATTAATCCTGACTCTACTTTTTTAGTCCGGGAAACCCAGACGGTAAATTTTGAAGGTTCTTTCAGCTGGCTCAAGAGAGATATTGCCTTGAAAAGGATCAAAAAAATTTCAGGGATCAAGGTTTATGACGAATCTGGCAACGAGCTTAAGTCTCCCGCGATAGAGACCAAGCGCGAGATAGGCCAGGCCAGCATCAAGGTTAATTTTAAGGCCCAGGATGAACAGAAGACCTGGACCTTTGAATATCTTGTCCACGGCGGGATTGGTTTTTTTGACGATTATGACGAGCTTTATTGGAATGCTGTCTCTTCCGAGCGCGATGTCCCTATTTCTAGAGTAGAGGTTTTAGTCCACCTGCCGACAGAGACCCGCGAGGAAGAATTAAAACAGAGAATGTTTATTGGGAGCACGGGTTCGCAAGACGAAGCCGATACATTTGAAGTCGTAGACGGCAAGACTCTGCGCTACTGGGGAGAGAGTATTGATCCCTATCAAGAATTTACGATCGTCGCCGGATGGCCCAAAGGGATTGTTAAGAAAGACTGGTGGCTGGTTATTTCTCCTTTCTTGTGGTTTTTGATTCCGTTTTTCGCGCTGATTTTTCTCCTTTGGAAATGGGCAAGACAAGGCAGGGATCCGAAAGCAAAAGGGACGATTATTGCCCAATACGAGCCGCCGGAAAAAATGGCTCCCGCCGAAATGGGGGGCTTGGTCTACGAAAAATCGCGGGTCCAGGATATTTCTGCCACTCTCATTGATTTAGCTTACCGAGGATATTTGCAGATTATTGAAGAGGAGAAAAAGGGAATTTTGAGTAAATCGAAAACTTACAGGTTTGTTCGCAAAAAAGAGTTTAGACAGGACACTGATTTAAAAGAGCACGAACGTCTTGTTTTGGACGGGGTTTTTGGTTATAGCAAAGAGGCCTCTTTAGATGCTCTAAAGAACAAATTTTATCGCAAGATCCCGGGAATCAAGAAGCAGGTTTTTTTAGAAGTTACTAAAGACGGCTACTTTGTTCAGAATCCAGAAAGGGTTGTGAAGAAGTATGTGACTGTAGGTATTCTGATTCTTGCTTTTGGCGGCGGGGCTTCCTTCTTTTTTTCAGGACAAATCACGGCTGGGATTGCGGTTGGTTTAGCCGGGCTTTTGACGATCATTTTCGGCCGCGCGATGCCGGCCAAAACCAAAAAAGGCGCAGATGCCCGCTGGCATTCCTTGGGTTTTAAAGAATACCTCTATGTGGCCGAGCGGTTTCGCTTGAAAGCGAACATAGATCCCAAGACCTTTGAAAAATATCTCTCCTATGCTATGGTGTTTGGCGTGGAAAAGCAGTGGGCGAACCGGTTTGTGGATATCTATAAAGAGCCGCCCGACTGGTATGTGCCAAGCCAAGCTTGGGGCGTTTTTACCTTGACTAATTTCACAACCAATCTGGGAACAATGTCTACTAGTTTTTCTTCGGTGGCCTCTTCTTCTCCTTCATCTTCTTCTGGCTTTTCCGGCGGCGGCGGCTTTTCCGGCGGCGGCGGCGGCGGAGGAGGGAGCTCTGCTGGATAGCGGGAGAATTTTCAATTTCCAATGCCCAATTTCCAAATAATTTTCAATGACCAAATTTTCAAACAAGAACGGCTATGATTTGGAAGAAAGAACAGCTCGGTTTGCTGAAGAGATCATTGGCTTAGCCCGAAAAGTTCCCAAGGACACGATCAACAGTCCCATATTAAGTCAATTAATAAAGTCAGCAACCTCGATTGGTGTCAATTATTGCGAAGCCAACGATGCGAGTTCGAAGAGAGATTTTAGGAACAAGATTTACATTTGCAAGAAAGAAGCAAATGAAACTAAATATTGGTTAAGATTATCAGCTAAGATAGCTCCTTCTTTTAAGAAGGAAGCGAGGAAATTATGGAAAGAAACTCAAGAATTAAATTTGATATTCCAAAAAATAGTTAGTTCCCTTGATAGAAAAAAGTAGTTTCTAGAATTGGAAATTGGAAATTCAATGGACATTGGACATTGGAAATTATTATCCGCAATGATATAATAATGATATCTTAAACATTAACTCTATTTTGACCGAATCCCAAAAAAACGTCAAAATTAAAAAACCATGGTCGTTTTATGGATTATCTTAGGCCTGGTGGGCGCTTTTATTCTTTTTGTGATTGTCGCCTACAACGGCCTAATTCGTCTTAAAAACAGAACCAAAGAGGCTTGGTCTGACATTGAGGTGCAGCTCAAGCGGCGCTATAACCTGATTCCCAACCTGGTCAATACGGTAAAAGGGTATGCTGCCCATGAAAAAGAGGTTTTCCAGAAGGTAACCGAAGCGAGGGCGCGGGCAGTGGGAGCGAAAGGACCAGAAGAGGCAGGAAAAGCGGAAAGAGGTCTGGCTGGCGCCTTGAAGACCCTGTTTGCGGTCGCGGAGAATTACCCGGACTTAAAGGCCAATCAGAATTTTATTAAGCTGCAGGAAGATTTGACAGACACGGAAAACAAGGTTGAGGCCTCGCGCCGGTTCTATAACGGCAATGTGCGGGATTTCAACACCAAACAAGAGGTCTTTCCTTATAACATCATTGCCAAGCTGTTCGGTTTCAACAAACAGGAATTCTTCAAAACGGAAACAGAAGAAGAAAGGAAAGCGCCAGAGGTTAAGTTTTAATAGACGAAAGATTATTAAAGATAAAAAGACGACCCCCGGATATTATTTTTGCCGAGGGTCGCTTTTGTTTTTCTTTTCTTTTGTTTTTTTACTCCAAAGCTTTGGTGGGTAATATTTTATTATTCAGAATAATATCTGCCAAAAGCGGTAACAGTGGAGCCCGTGTCGGTATGAGAAACGACAATGATCATTCCGGTTGAGGCCGCTGCTGCCGCTGTGATTTCGCCTTCAACTTGCTTTTTCCAGATCAAGCCCCCGCCGCGGTCAATACAATAGAAGTAGCCGTTCTTGGCGCCAAAGCAGATTTTCTTTTCCGCGACGATCGGCGAGCCTTCTGCTCGGCTTCCCGCGCGGTAGCGCCAGTAAACATGGCCTGTGTTTTTCTCAAGTGAGAGCAGTTGTCCGTCCCAGTTGGTAACATAGACGCGGTCATAGGCAATTGCCGGCGTGCTGGTCATTTCATGGTTGGTGTTTTTGCTCCAGAATTCGTCGCCAGAAGCGTATTCAAAGGCATAGACCTTACTGTCCGCACCGCCGATATAGACGAGATTGGCAAAGACAGACGGGGAAGCGGTGAATTTGTTGCCTGATTCCGCTTCTACTTCCCAGATGCTTTCGCCGTTTGCTGCCGAGAGACAATGCAGTGCGTAAGTGCCGTTATTGGGCGAATCTACGCCAACATAAATTTTATCTTTATAGGCGGCTGGCGAGGAGTAGATTTTTTCTCCCAAGCTTTGTTTCCAGGCAAGGGCGCCGGTCGTTTCGTTTAAAGCATAGAGAAAGCCGTCTTCCGAGCCGATATAGACCTTATTATCATAGACAACCGGAGAAGAGGAGCTGATCGCGCCGCCGGTTAGATAACGCCAAGCCTGTTCGCCGGTTTCAAGATCAATCGCGTAGACATACTTATCTTGAGAGCCAATAAAGACCCTGCCGTTATGGACCGCTGGCGAGGATTCCCAAAAGGATTTCTGGCCCGTGAAGGTCCAGAGTTCTGCGCCGGTTTTAAGGTCAAGGGCATGGACTTTGCCGTCTAGAGCCCCAAAGAAAACTTTATCGTTAGAAACAGCCGGTGAACCGAGGATCACTCCCTTTTGACTGCCGATTTGAGGGAGTGTGTGGGTCCAGGCGACCCTTGATTCTCCCGGGGAATGGACTTCTGAAAATCCGGTCCGGCCGGGATCGCGAAGCAGGGTTGGCCAGGTGCTTCCTGATATGCCGAATAAGTCAGGCTTGACTGTAACCAAACAGAAGATTAGAAGCCCTCCTGCTCCTAGACACATAATTAGCGTAAGAATTTTTTTAGCCATATTTTTGTTTTTTATTTAATTATCAACAGTAGATGTATTATAACATACTTTTAAATATGGGGGCAAATTTTTTGGTATTGTTTAATGGTTTTGATATGGTACAATGGTGATATAGAAACAAATTTATGATTTTTGGATTAATCTTGGCGGCAATAGGGATCATTTTCTTATTGCAAAATCTCAACGTTATCACCGGTCGCGCCTGGGAGATTATTTGGCCGATTATTGTGATCTTGATCGGTGTGGGCTTCTTTGTGCGCCACCTGCAAGGAAAGGGACCCAGAAGAGAGGACAGAAGGAGAATGTTTAGGGAGAAAGTGAAAAAATCAATGGAAAGTCCGGAGGAGTAGACCCTTGCGTCCAATTGTTATCCTGATTAATAGGGTTCTGTAATTATTTTATATTTCTTATTTTTTATTTTTCATTGAGCAGACGGCGCATTTTTTGGGCGTTGCGGAAATAATTGGAATCTGCGAATACACTGGAACTGCCGCCGACAAAGATATCAGCTCCCGCGTTTTTTAAGAGGGGAATATTGTGTTTTCCGATATTGCCGTCTACTTGGATTTCTATTTTAAGATTTTTATCGTGAAGGATTTGTGAGAGTTTCTTCACCTTGTCCGAGACAGCCGGGATCCATTTTTGACCGGCAAAGCCCGGATTAACCGTCATCAGTAAAACAAAATCCAAGCCCTGGAGTAAATAAGCAATCGAATTCAGGGGAGTGGCTGGGTTTAAAGCGATACCGGCGCGGGAATTACGAGCCTTGATCTGTTGGATCACCCTCCCGGGATGATCTGTGGTCTCAATGTGAAAGGAGATCAGATCATCCTTTTTTGTTTGCCAGAGATCAATATGCTTTTCGGGATTTTCAACCATCAGGTGAATATCCAGAGGCAGTTTGGTTAGTTCTTTTACCTTTTTGACCAGATCAGGACCAAAAGTCAGGTTGGGAACAAAATGACCGTCCATAATGTCAATGTGAAAAAAATCAATACCCGCTCTTTCTAGTTTTTTGATCTCGCGCTCTAGATTGCCAAGATCAGCGCACATCAGAGAGGCGGAGATTAAGTTTTTGGGCTTGGAAGACATAGAGGGTTTTTTAATTTCCAATGACCAATTTCCAATTTCCATCGAATTCTCAATTTCCAAACATTTATTGTTTAAAAATTAAACCTTCGTCCCGAGGGCGTTCGACTGAGCTCAGCCGAAGTCCTCAGGTCGAGGGAAATTCATTCATTAAGAATTGAATAAAAATTAAAAATTAAAAATTAAAATTAGTGCTCTCTTGGGGCATAACCTTTATTATCCAACACGGCTTTAATCAGTTCTTCCCATTCGTGGGCAAGGGTTTGCCAAGAAAAACCGGCAAGCGCCCGTTTGCGGCCCCGCTGTCCCATTTTTTTAATTTTTTTTGGGTTTTGGAGCATTTTAACAGCCCAAGGAGCGAGATTTTCTTGCTTTTTAAAAACAATGCCGGTCTTTTTATGCTGGATCGTTTCGCAAAGCGCGGAAGCGCCGCCGCCTAAGACAGCCGTGCCCGCCGCTTGCGCCTCTAAAGCGCCGATACAGGAGGATTCTTGATTGCCTACTTTGGGATTGACAACAACAAGAGAGGCGGAGATCATCTCATAAGCTAAACGTTCTGGCGCTAAGCCTCCTCGCAGATAAACCCCCGGCCGCATTCCTCCTTCCTTATTATAGATATAGGTTTTGATCCTCTCAAAAAAGTCATCGCCGTCAAAATAACCGGTTGTTTTATCCCCTCCCTCTTTTTTGTACTGTTTGATTGAACCGCACATATAGAGTTCGGCGTGCGGCAGTCTTTTTTTGATTTCCGGGAAGGCGGCTAGAATCTTATCCGGGTTCTTCTGCTGATTAAACACGCCGACATAAAGGATTTTAAAGGATTTTTTCGCGATTTGGCCGTATTTTTCAAACAGTTTAAGATTGACGCCGTTATAGATAAAGCTGAATTTGCTTTTCAGATCACTCTGTAATTTCTTGCTGAAAAAATGTTTTATTTTCGGCTTTGGGGGCAGCCGTTTGATTGTATTATCTAAAACCGCGTCGCGGGCGTATTTGGTCATACAGACCACTTGATCAATTTTGTTTTCCAAAAGATGTTTAATTGTATTCGGTTTTAGACTCACACCATTGGCCCACAAGATGGTTTTTTTAACTTTGGGTTGCAAAGCATCCAAGGGATTAGAGAGGCCGCCGACCAGAATTAAAAGATCGGCTGGACCGACCTCGCGGAAGGCGTTTTTGAGGTTTGAGCTTTTTGGTTTTTTAATCGGGACCCAGTGAATCTTGTCTATTTTCGCCTGTTTTGGCGTTTGACAGATAAAATAGACATTATGTTTTTTCGCCAACTCTTTGGCTAAATAACCGGCAGCGAATTCAGTGCCGCCAACAGGGTCAGACTTAAAAGTTTCGGTATTGAATTGTTTGGGATAGTCACCGCGGTAGAAGATGATTTTCATTTTTTCAGGATGTTACAAAATTGAGCGATCGTCCAGTTTTGTAACAACTAAATTTCCACTTTTATTTGTTCCAGATCTAATCTATGATACAATAATATAAAGTATGGCGCAAGCAAAAACAAAAAACAAAAACAAAGCCCAGGCTGGTTTTTGGGCCAGAAAGCACAAATACATCCTCAAGCTTGTTTTAGCCACGATTATTTTTATTGTCCTCGTGGTCTGCGTCCGGGTTTTTTTGTTGAACAGAACTGTTTTTAAAGACAAGACCCCGGAGGATGTTTTCGAGGCGCCTCTGCAGAGCGAGGTTCCAGAGGAGCAAGTGCGGGTAACCAAGAATCGCAATGCGGCGAGGGAGGAGTTTTCTCGTTTTTCTAATTTCCAAGATCCGAGAGAAATCCTTTTTGATAATGATACACTTTGGGTCGCGACCGGCAATGGCCTGGTTAAGTACAATAAAAGCAGGAAAGAGATCATTAAAATTTACACAGAAGCAGACGGCCTGCCGGATAACATCCTGACCAGCTTGGCCAAGTATAAGGATAAGATTTTTTTGGGCACCCAAGGCGGTTTGAGTATTTTTGATCCAGCCGAGGAAACCTTTGTTAATTATTTGAATAAAGAGGAATGGCGATATAACAATAATCTTAACGATTTCATTATCCGTGACGATAACCTCTGGATCAGTACTTTTGGCGGTTTCCGCCGGTATGATATTGAGCAGAATAAGTGGTATAATTTTTCCCGCTCGGATGTGGAATTGACTCTTTATCAAGATTCTCTATTTTTCATTGAGTCTGGAATGCCGGAAAACAGCAGGATTTTCAAGGTCCCCTTGGAGGCCAAGGGCCCCGGGGATGTCTCAATCGCTTTTCAAGATCCAGAATGCAGCTTTGCGGATTTGGATGCCAGCGAGAACTTGGTTCTCGCCTGTTGTAATTTGAGAGAGGTGGGAGGGAGCAAGGTTTACCGTTTCAAGTCAGAAGAAGAAGGGTGGACGGAGATCCCGAAATTGGTTTTGGGCCAGGGCGAGTACTATGGTTTTGGCAGTATGCATTTGGCCGGAGACGAAGTTTTTTTGACTGAAATTCAAGCCGACGGTTCTGCCTATTTTGTCAGTTATCATTTGCAAACAGAGGATAAGATCTATCTTGACCTGCCAGATGAGATTAGAGACCAAGGGGCGCGGCCGATTGCTTTTTTCGAAGGCTTGATCTGGTTTGGCAGTGACCGCAACCTAGAAGTTTATGATCCTGCTTCCGGGGATTTTGGGAGCCTGCGAGAAGGCCGAGATTTTCCTCTTTCAATCCACGGCATTTTGGCTCAAGATCAGGATTTGGTTTTGGCGAACACAGATTTGGGCGTGGGTTTGATTGATTTTAAGAGAGGGGAATGGCAGGTGATTGACGAGGGAGTCAAGGATCGGGCTTCCGGGGTTTTTAAGGGAGACGATATCTGGTTTGTGAGCTATAATTCGGGCATGGGCAGTTTTGATATTGATCTTATCCATTATAATCTGAAGCAAGAAACCAAAGAGACTTGGCCCATAGAAGATGATTCAGAACTTGCCGGTCAATTGATTTTGGCGGAAGACCGCAAATTATGGGTTGGTTCGACCGAGATTCTGCTCTATGACGTTGATCTTAAAAGGTTTGAAGTTTTTGATGATTTTCCAGTAGAGGTTGAGTATCTTTTATTTACTAAACCTCGCCTTTCCGACTCTAAAATTTGGTTTGGTTTTGTGAAACCCTATGGCGAGCAGGGGGGCCTGGGCAGTTTTGATCTAAGGGAGAAGGAATATTCTTTTGTTAACCTGCCCCAGAACTATGACATTGCTCCTCACGGCGGAGTTTTGACTCTGCCAGCCGGCGAAATCTATTTTACCCCTTCGGATTATAAAGAGGAAGGGATCTATGTTTATGACTTGGAGACCAAAGGAGTAAGAACAATCAATACCGATAATTCTCAAATCGAGCAAGACGGGATTACCCTCCTTGCTTATCAGGATAACCTGCTCGCTTTGAAGGTGAAGGGGAAGATTCCTCTGGCCAAAGTGGGCCGCAGTGTGGATACTTTTCTTGAGCAGAATTACCAAGTTGGTCTGGAAATCTACGACCTCCCCGCTAATCAGTGGTACTTCTTTGACGCCGAAGAGGGTTTGATTGACAATGAGATTGAGGATGTTTTGATTGGCGATCAGTATATCTATATTTTAGCCGGCGGCGTAACCGTGATCGATAAAGATTTCTAGAATCTAATTTGTATTTTTGATTTTCCCTCGACCTGAGGCTCAGGACCCGAAGGTTGAGATTTGATTTTTGATTTTTTATCATGCTTCCTCTCCTCACCATTTCCCTCTATTTAATTATTGTTCTCCTTCTCGTTTTACTCGTTTATATCCTGCGGGGTATTTTTAAATTAGCGCGCAATAAAAAACAAGGACCACTGCCTAGCCGCTTCAATCGGGCAGTAAAGTTTTTGGAAAAAGAGGGGAGTGTTACCTGTGGGGAATACGGGGATTTTTTAGGAATTTCCTCTGACGCGAGCCGCGATGATTTAGAGCGGCTTGAGGCAATGGGCTTTGTCGAGCAGGTGGGAAAGGAGAATAGTTATTATCGCTTTATTGGACAAGAAGGGAGTAAAAAATGATTCCTTATCAAGTGATTGATAAAATCAGTCTTGGTCCGATTACGATTTATACTTGGGGCCTTTTGGTTGGTCTCGGGTTTTTATTGGCCTGGCTTTGGGCCCTCTATCAGGCAAAGAAATACAAATTTGATCCCGGCAAGATAACGAACTTGGTATTTTTGATTGTTGGCGGAGCCGTTTTAGGAGCGAGGCTTCTTTTTGTTTTGGAGAATTATGAACTTTTCGTTGGAGATTTTTGGGGCATCTTTAAGTTGTGGCAGGGCGGGATGTCTTATTACGGCGGTTTTATCGGCGGGGTTTTAGCCGCTCTGATTTATCTCAAACAGGCCAAGCTAGAGATTAAGAAGGTTTTAGACATTTTAGCGCAGAGTACCGCTTTGGGGATTGCGGTTGGCCGGATTGGCTGTTTTTTAATTAACGACCACTTGGGAGGAATAACCAGTCTCCCTTGGGGGATTAGACACCTTGACCAGAGCGTTCGCCATCCGGTTGCCCTCTATCTTTCCCTTTCGGGCTTGCTTTGTTTTATTTTTTTGATTATAATAAAAAGATATATTAAAACAAAGGGTTTGCTTCTCTGTTTGTTTCTGTTCTGGTATGGCTTGTTGCGTTTCCTGCTTGATTTCACCCGTTCCAAAGAAACCCATCTTCCTTTTACAGACAAGCACTATTTAGGGCTTACCTTGTCACAATATATTAGTATCGGGGTATTTCTGGTTGCGATTGGCTTGTTTTTGAGCTGGAAGGCAAAGCGCAAAGTGACAAAGGCAAAACAACAACTTACATTTTGATAGTTGATATTAAATTAAACCAAAAAAATGCTTAAAGAATCTAAAGAATTAAACAAACTTGATAAGCTCCACCGTGAACGAACCCGCTGGGTTACGACCACTTGGGTCTTCGGGACCCTGTTCGCGATTTCAGTGGTTGCCGTTGTCACCCTGGGTATTTCCGCGTTTAAGCAGGGAACCTTAAAGGGAGCAAAAACAGCAACAGAGGAGCCACCAAAGGAGGCCCAAGAGGAAGCGGAGCCGGAAAAACAAGAAATTGCAGAGGCGGTCAAAGCAGTTGCTGACGCCACTGTTGACGATGATGCGATGAAAGGTTCTCCTGACGCTCCGGTAACCATAATAGAGTTTTCTGATTTTCTCTGTCCTTTCTGCGCTGTTTCTGCTGGGTTTCGGGATGATTTGGCCACTCAAATGAAAACGCGAGACGAGACCTGGGAAGCGGCTGTACCCAAAATTCTGGAGAACTATTTAGAAAGCGGCGATGTGCGATTTGTTTTCCGAGACTGTCCTTTCCACAGCGGAGGATCAGTGAGGGCTTCGGAAGCGACAGAGTGCGCTCGGGACCAGGACAAATATTGGGAAATGCATGATTTGTTGTTCTTGCGCCAAGAAGATTTTCCCGAAGAAGAAGCGGCGATCAATGACTTTTTGGCTTCTCTAGCCGAAGAATTAGAATTAGAGCCGGAAGCTTTCAAGACCTGCCTAGAAGAAGGCAAGTACACGGCCGAAGTACAGCATGATTTAGAGGAAGCCAAGGCCGCGGGCGTTACCGGTACGCCGACCTATTTCATCAACGGCCACAAGCTTGTGGGCGCCCAAGGGTTTGCCGCTTTTGCCGAGATCATTGAAGAAGAGTTGAATAAATAAGGGCGAGACGGGGTAAGGCGATTTAATCCAAACAAAAAATCCCTATTTTTGGGGACTTTTTTATTATTCATTTTTTCTGCCTTCGCTAAAGCTTCGGTAGATTTTGCCAGAGCTTCATCCTGCGATATCTAATGTCTTCTGGACGATGTGAACGATTTTTTCAAAGGTGGCAGGATTGCTGGTTGTTAGCTTGGCCAGCATTTTGCGGTCCAGCTCTATTCTCGCCGAGGTCAGTCCATTGACAAAGCGTGAGTAAGAAAGGTCATATTTCTTCAAAGCGCCGTTAATTTGAGTGATCCAGAGTCTCCTAAAATCCCGTTTTTTCCTTCTGCGGTCGCGGTAGGAATATTGGCCCGCTTTCAAATACGCTTCCTTGGCCCGTTTGAATTTGCGGGAGCGGGTTTTAAGGTATCCCTTCGTTTTTTTAGTGATTTTCTTATGGCGCCGGTGGGCGCGGACTCCTTTTTTAACTCTCATTATTTTATAAGCAATTTAAAATGCGTGAGGCAGTAATTTCCTAATTTTTTTTCGGGTTGCCCGGCTTACTGTTTTATTTTTTCTCTTTGCTCGCGTTTTTGTTGCCCTTTCTCGCGCGTTAAAATGATCCTGATGAGTGGTTCGTTGGATAATTTTCTTTTTAGGAGTTACTTTAATGCGCTTTGCGGCCGCTTTGTGTGTTTTAAGTTTCATCTTATCTTTAGTTTCAGCGTTTCTTTTACTTATTTACTCAAAATCATTATTATTCGGTGTCCCATTTTGCGGGGCCTTTGTTCAATTTTTGTTTTTTCTTCCAGTAGTTTGCGAAATTCATCCAATTCCCGGAAAGCCAAATCCAGGTGAGCGTGTTCCCGTCCCCGCAGGATTAGCTCTACTTTTATTTTATGTCCCTTTTGCAGGAACTTGTCTGCTTGGTTGGCCTTGAATTCAAGATCATGCTTTCCGATCCTTGGCGAGAGACGGATTCCTTTGATTCCTGTCTTTTTTTGTTTTTGTTTGGCCTTCTGTTCCTGTTTTTGCTTGCGGTATTGATATTTGCCGTAATCTAAAACCTTGCATACCGGCGGCTGGGCCCGCGGGGAAACTTCTACCAGATCTAAAGCCCGATCTTGGGCAATTTGAAGCGCCCTCCTTGTTTCCACAATGCCGATTTGCTTATTTTTCTCATCAATCAACCTTACTTTAGGAGTTCTTATTTGGCTATTAATCCTTGGCTTTCTTTGATAATTAAATCTTTTTTTAATTATTTTTTGTCTCTTAAAAATTATTTTAGGTTTTTCATTTTTTCTGTGGACATGATGGGAGTCGAACCCATGTCTGGAGAGCTAATTTAAAATTACTTTACAGATTTAGTTTGTTTAAAGGATTCGATTTCTGGCTTAAAAACAAACAAAACAGCCAGTAATCTATTTCAGTATGGTGTTTTCGGATTATCTCTTCCTGAAAACAAGAAACAACCTATCCTGCAATTTGTGCCTCCGAGATTTACCTAGCAGGAGTTGGTAAAAGGAGGCGCCCTTAAGCTTTTTTAAGCAAGAGCAAAGGCAGGTGAAAGACGGGGAGCAAAAAGATTTGCTAGCCGTTCTTTGACCCTAGAAAATGTTTTGGCATTTATCCTTGTTTCGAGTTTTTTATGAGGGAGCACGAAACATTCCTCAATCTGAAAACCTTAAATTTATGCTTCCATCGAAGCCTGGCATGCCCCTTAATAAAATCAAAGATCAAAAGTCCCACCTTCGCTCACGAGCTTCGGCGGGCAGGCAAAAATGCATTTTGGGTCGAGATTTTTGGTTTATGATAAATTTCTGCTTAGAGTGATGTTCTCAAGGTCCGTTCTATTCTTCTCTTCGCTTCTTTTCTCTTAATATCTTGCCGTTTATCTCGTTTCTTTTTGCCGCGCGCTACACCAAATTTCAGCTTAATGAAACCTCTTTTAGTATACACGCAAATAGGCATTAATGTCAATCCCTTTTGTTTCAGCTTGCCGAGTAAGGATTTGATTTCCTTTTTATGCAATAATAGTTTGCGGTCTTTTTTTGGCTTATAATCAGGAATACTCGCTTTTTGATACAAGCCAATATGAGAGCCGACTAGTACAACTTCCTGGTTTTGATCAATTCTAATATATGCCCCTTTCAGGCTTAACTGACCTGCTTTTGCCGCTTTTGCTTCATTACCTTTCAATACTAAACCGGCCTCAAAGGTTTCGAGGATCTCATAGTCTCTTTTTACTTGTCGATTAAAAGCTAGTGTCTTCATGTTTTTATTGTATCATATTTGTTGGCATTATTGCCAAGGGGGGCGATTTTGGTTATACTATAAATAAAGAGAGATATAATATATATGAAAGAAGAAATCAAAAAACTAATCGAAGCTTCTTTAAAAGAAGTTAAGGAATTAAAAGACCTCAAAACACCAGAGATCAGCTTGGAGCATCCCCGGGAGGAGAAATATGGCGATTGGTCCGCTAACATCGCTCTAAAGATTGCCGCCAAAGCTCAAAAGCCGGCGATGGAGGTTGGAAAAGAATTAGTCGGAATTATGAACAAGAAAATTGTTCATGATGATTTGGCTAAAATTGACTTAGTTAAGCCAGGTTTCATCAATTTCCATATCGCGAAGAAACGTTTAGACCAAGAGCTTGCGGACCTCTTAAAGTCCGGCAATCATTATGGAAAAAGCGATCAAGGCAGGGGCAAGAAGGTGATGGTGGAGTTTATCTCGGCAAATCCAACCGGGCCTTTGACTTTAGGCAATGCCCGCGGCGGTTTTATGGGTGATGTTATCGCAAGGGTTTTGGACTTTGCAGGCCATAAAGTTTACAGAGAGTATTATTTTAACGATAGCGGCAAGCAGATTGAAGCTTTGGGCCATTCTGTCTTAAAAGACAAGCAGGCATCTTACAAGGGAGAGTACATTGATGATCTCCATAAAAGAAATAAACTAAAAGATCCAGTCAAAGTGGGCGAGTGGGCGAGCAAGATTATTCTTTCCGAGATGATTAAGAAGACAGTTAAAAGAATGAAGATCAATTTTGACACCTGGTTTTCTGAAAAGAGCCTTTATGACCAGGGTAAACCCCAGGAGATTATAGAAGAATTAGATAAGAAAGGGTTGCTTAAGGACAAAGACGGCGCGCGCTGGCTTGTTTTATCCAAATTTAATTATGGTCCGAAAAAGAAGGAGAAGAAGGACTGCGTACTCGTCAAAAGCGATGGGAAGTTTACTTATCTTGCCGGCGATATTGCCTATCACAAGAACAAGTTTTTTGAGCGAAAGTTCGATCAAGTGATTAATCTCTGGGGTGCTGATCATTATGATGATACTTTTCGTCTCCAGGCTGGTGTAGAGGCGATAGGAATCAAACCAGAAGAGAGATTAAAGCTGATTATTTTCCAATTTGTCCGTTTGCTTCGCGACAAGAAAGAGGTGAGAATGTCTAAACGCAAAGGGACTTATGTCACTATTGACGAGCTTCTAGATGAAATCAGTTTGGATGTTGCCCGGTTTTTCTTTTTAATGTATGACCCCAATAGTCATATGGATTTTGATTTGAGCCTTGCCCGCGATACTTCAGAGAAAAATCCGGTTTATTATATCCAATACGCCTACGCCCGGATTCGCAGTATTGTCCGTGAAATAGGCGCGGCGCCCTCCCAAAGGGTCAACCTCACCCGACTAAAGCACAAAACTGAACTTTCTTTAATCCGGCATCTGATTAAATTCCCCGAACTGATCGCGGAAGTCAGCAGGAGTTATCAGGTCCATCGCCTCCCTTATTATGCTTTGAGTCTTGCCGAGAAATTCCATAGATTTTACAAACAATGCCGGGTAATCGGGGAGGATAAGGAATTGTCCCAGGCGCGTCTGGCTTTGATTCAAGCAACTCAAACAGTCTTGAGGAATGTTTTGACCTTAATGGGCATTTCCACCCCAGAGAAGATGTGATCTATTTAATTTCAAAGCCCAAAGTTCAAATGCTAAATCAAGTTCAAAGTCCAAATGCCAAACTTTCAGATTTTGGATTTTGATGTTGATTTTCAACCTGAGAAATTTTACGATTTTTAAAGAACCTAATTTGACATTTGCCTCGCCTGCCGGGAGGCAGGGATTTTGTTATTTGAAATTTCATGCATATTGGTATTGATTGCCGGGCAATGCTGGGCAAGGGAGGGATTGCCCACTACACCTACAATCTAGTTAAGAACCTTCTAATTCAGGACAGAAAAAATAATTATGTCCTTTTTTTTGACGCTAAGATGAGCCAAAGTCTAGGAAATACACTTGAACAACTTCATTGTTCAATAAAGTATTTCCCGGGATCAGATTTTAAAAAAGTCCTTCCTTTCATTTATACTCATTTTGTAATTGGCAATTTTTTGAATAGACAAAAATTAGATTTGTTCCATGCTCCCACTGGCTCCCTCCCGCTGACTTACAGAGGCAAGGCAGTGATTACAATTCATGATTTGGCGATTTACAAGCATCCAGAATGGTTTCCTTCGGGTCAATGGTTTTCCAAAAAAATAGTGGTGCCTCGGTCTTTGAAAAAAGCAGACAAAATCATTGCTGTTTCGGAAAACACCAAGCAAGATATTATTGACTTGTTTCAAATTCCAGAGCACAAGATTCAAGTAATTTATGAAGCCTCCTCTCTGTCATCGCGAGGAGGAGGGCAAAGCCCGACGAGGCCTGCCTGCCGGAGCCAGGGCTCCGGCAGGAAGCAATCTCCTTTAGAGACAAAACTGCACAATTTAGATAATTATATTCTATTTATTGGTACCCTAGAGCCCAGAAAGAATCTAACCCGTTTGTTAAAAGCTTTTGCGTTGTATTGCCGCAAATATCCGAAAAAAACCGAGAAATTAGTCATTATTGGGGGAGAGGGGTGGAAATTTGAGCCAATTTATCAGGCTGTTGTGGATTTAAAGCTCAAAACCAGGGTAGTTTTCACTGGTTATGTTTCGGAAAAGAGGAAAACAGAGCTCTTAAAGGGGGCGAAAGCCCTTGTTTTTCCTTCGCTTTATGAGGGTTTTGGCCTGCCGGCCCTAGAGGCAATGAGTTTAGGGGTTCCCGTGATTTGCAGTAATAACAGCGCCTTAGGAGAAATCAGCAATCAAGCCGCTTTTCTTGTTAATCCGCGGGACATTAGGTCTATCTTCAGAGGATTGGCAAGAGTTTTACCTGATAAAGCTCTAAGGGAGGAGTTAAAAGAAAGGGGACTTGCCAGAGCCCGATTGTTTTCTTGGTCAAAATGCGCCCGAGAGACCCTAAAAGTTTTCAAATCAACAATTAAAAGTTAAAAATTCTTCTTGTCAAGGCCTTTTTTATGGATTTCTGTGGATGAAATTGCTAATTTTGTAAAAAGTTAGCAATTTTTTGATTGAAATTTGGTATTGGGCCTGCCCGCTTCACTTTGCTTTCCGAAAAGCCGGAGCGGGGCAAGTCCTCGTGAGACAGCAAGCAATTTCCAAACCGTAATGAATAAACCACATGAAGATTTGAATTGTCAATATCGGATACCGTAAATCCGGAAATACCCTTTGTGTCTATTAGCGAGGAGCGACCAAAGCCACCCTTCGGGTGGTCACCCGGTATCGGTGGCAATTTCGCGATATTCTGTGAAGTTGTTTTTTTAAAAAGATCCATTTGAGTCTATCCGATACTGTTTTTTTGAACTTTTTTGAACTATTTTTCGTTGTTTATTTTTAGAATTTTTGAAAGAGTAATTTTTATCCGATTTTGCTAACTTTTTTGATAAAAACCATTTATTTTCTTGTTTAAAACTGTGGATAAACTTAAAGAAAACAGGGCAAACAAAAAAATCTTCTTTCTTTGGCTTAAATAGGGGAACATTTAGGGCATTCAATTTAGCTTATTTACCCTTCAAATTTCTCCTTTTTTATGCTATAATTAATATCGGATAACCGATCATTGATATCGGGTGAAACAAAACTGGATTTCACTCTATCAAAACACGGATTTCCAGATAATTTCAAGTGATTTTCAATGAGTTTTCTGGAGAGAAAATAAAAAATAAAAAACCCTTAATGCAGGGTCAGAAAAAAACAAAAACAAAGTATATTTCATTGAGTGATGCCACCCAATACTGCGAATACTCACAGGAGTATTTGAGTTTGCTCGCCCGTCGCGGCGTTCTGCCTGCTGTAAAGCTCGGCCGCAACTGGTTCACAACCAGAAAAGATGTTTTGACTTACGTGAATAAAATAGCGATTAAAAGAGGGGAAGATTTGGTCCCAATCCCAGAAGAGGCTGAAGATGTGCCGGTTAAAGTTTTTAAAGTTTTTAATGTTTTCGAGAGATCAGAATCAGAGAAAGACAAGCAAGAAGAGGTGCCTGCTAAAGAATCTCTTCATTGGTTGCCTGCTCCTCTGCGTCCGGTTTTAGTCAATACTTTGGCCTTGGCCGTGATTCTGATTAACATCTTTTTGGTTACGGACGGTGTTTTAGCAAAAAAGGGAAGTGTCAGGGACAAAATCAGGGAAGCGGTGGTTATTAGCGCAAAGAAAACAGTGAGCATTGGTCAGGAAATCAATATAGTTACTTCAAAAAAGGCTGGTCAAGCAGGAAAGATTTTAATTTACGGCAGTCGGGAATTAAATAACAAGGTTTCAGTGGTGGTGATTACAGGAGGCAGAGAGGGATTTTTAGAAACAGTGGAGAGAGTCAGAAAGATACCGCAGAAGATAAGCACTTTTTCTGAAGAAGTTTCTGATCAGGCGATTAGTTTCGTAAAGAAGGGGGAAATTGAGGAAAAAACAGCTGATCTTCCTCCAGGTCAAGAAAAAACCCCTGATCTCGAAGGAGTGGATCAGGGTGCCCAAGAGAAAGACAAAGAAGCAGAGGAGATTACGGACTTGTCCCAAAGACTAAATGAAATTAAGGATGATTTGCGGGAAATCGGTGAAGGAATCCCAGGTTTTGACTCATCAGAAGATAGAGATGAGTTTATTGTCGAGACAGCAGAGGATGTTTTCCCTGTTGAAGAGTCTGCTTCCGAGAGCGCCGTCAGGATCTGGCAGAAAGTATTAGACATACCGCAGATAACAAGCCGGAAATTAAAAGAAATTGCTCTAGGAATCATTGATTCTCCTGGTGTAATTATTGAAAAGTCCACAGAGATTTCCGTTAAAACCCAAAAAGAGATTTTTTCTTGGCCGGGCGGCCTGGTTAGTCTTGGTAGAAGCAACTGGCAGAAACTCATCTCGGCCAAGAACCAGATTGCCGGTCTGCCCTCCGATTTCCAAAAAGGGCGTGACAATCTCTATGAACAAGCCAATAATAAGACCGAAGAGGTGGTCAAGGGCGCTTCCACAACCTTAGAGGATACGCAAGAGAAAGGCAAAGAGCTTGTTGAGAGGACAAAACAGGCTGCTAGCGAAAAGGAAGAGTCCCTCAACAATACTTTCGGTCTAGCTTGGCGCAAAACCTCCTCGTTTTTAAATAAAGGGGTAGAAACCGTAGTCGAAATCAGCGGTTCTAATGCCGAGAGTTTACTTGGTTTTTTCCAGGCTTCCGGAGAAAAAACCTTGAGTTTAGGCCAAAAAGTCAAAAAAGACTATAACGAGACGATTGAAGGCCTTTCTAATCTTTATTTAGTCTATGACCACGGCGCGGCCCCAGACAGCCATTCAGTCTGGGGCCGCGTCCCGGGTCGAGCAAAGGGTGATTTAATGGTTAGGGAGAAGGAGACACAAGGAGAAGAAACCCCTGTTGAGATTACTGACCATGGAGATTTGCCTCCGCCCTCAACTCCTCCCGCAGAAAGCCCGGATCTGCCTAAAATAACCTTAGAATATGTTACCTTAAACGGCGCAAGCACGTCGCAAGTCTTAAGCTTACAAAACGGCGTGTTTTTTAATACCGGTATCCAAGTGGGCGAGCTAGCCGAATTTAAGAGAAGCGTTGATATCAGAGAACGCTTAACCGTGGGCACGTTCGCTGCTTTTAAAGGCGATGTTTTGATGTATAAATCCTTGACCACTTATGGCAAAACCGAGCTTCAAGACGATTTAACCGTAGGAGACGAGGATTTCCATGTAGACACCACTGCCGGCAATGTCGGGATTGGCACCCTTTACCCCCAGGAGAAGCTGGATGTGGCAGGTAATGTCAAAGTCGGCAAGAACCTTTTAGTGGTAGATGAGGCCCACCTTTTCGATAATTTGTTAGTTGACGGTTATTCCGAATTCATTGGTATTTTAAACGCTAATGGCGGGATTGAAGTAGATGGCGATAGATTTGTTGTTGACGGTAAGACCGGCAGTGTGGAAACCGCCGGCAGTCTAACTGTGGAAGACCAAACTTGGCTTAACAGTAATGTTGCATTAGGTGATGCTATAGGAGATACATTAACCGTTAATGCCCGGGTTGGTTCTGATTTGATTCCTAAAACCACCACTACTTATAATTTGGGCTCTTCTAGTCTTTATTGGAACAGACTTTATGCGAATAATGTTTATACCGCCGGCAATGTCGGGATCGGCACGGAAACTCCGGGAGCAGAGTTGGAGGTCGCGGGTCAAGTGAAGATTACAGGCGGCTCCCCCGGTCTCAATAGGATTTTGCGTTCAGATGCCGATGGTTTGGCTACCTGGGTAACGCTCGGCGCCGCTTCCGTAACTCCTGATTCTTTAGATTACACTGAATTTGAGGATGCAATGGACCTGGATGCCTCCACCACCGTGACTTTTAGCGACTATGATTATATTTTTAATTTAGACTCTACTGGTGATTTTCGCGTCCAGGATAATGGCGCTGATGTGTTTATTATTGATGATACCGCTAACGTCGGCATCGGGACCACAGGCCCAGACCAAAGCTTAGATGTTTTGAATGCAGGAACCCAGCTTAGACTCTCCTATGTTGACAGTAACGCTGTTACTGACTTTGCCACTGGTCAAACAGGAGATTTAACTATTGATCCTTCAGGAGGCAATGTCCTTTTAGCCAATGGCGATACTTTAATCATTGGCGGAGCATTGGCCCAAGCCTACAACGTAATCGGAGACACGACCACAAACATGGGCCACAGCCTCGCATCTGATGACGACCTCTACATTGAAGGAGAC
>CAZKRD010000006.1:0-29671 GCA_964555185.1 uncultured Candidatus Saccharibacteria bacterium
CAGCGAGGAGAAAGTGAAATTCCTTTTCACTTTATCCGAACAAGAATTTCAAGCTCTGTTTATAATCCGCTAGCCCAGAGGAAAGAAAAAGCGAAGCCTTTACTTCCATCGAACAAGAATTTCAAATTTGTTTATTTTAGGGAATTACTAGAATGTAATTATATATCATTTTTATCCACAAGTAAAACAGACCCCTTGTTTTTTGGCTTAGTAAACCTAATGTTTTAAATTTAGCCCCTCATATTCGACACAGATGTTGATAGAATGTTGATAAGCTGGGGATGGTTTGACTTGGGGTTTTTGGCTAGAATAAGAGTTTGACTTTAAGCTTAATTCTTGATAGGATGGTTTTATGAGATTAGATAATGGTTTAAGTTTTATATGAAAAGAACCTACCAGCCCAAGAGAAGAAAAAGAAAGAGGGTCCATGGGTTTCGAGCTCGGATGCGGAGCAAGTCAGGGCGCAATATTTTAGCAAAGAGGCGGCGCAAAAAGAGAAAGAGAGCAGCCGTTTAAGACGAGCCCCGTCAGATTTTCGATTTCACGGGGCTTCGTTCTAAATTAAGAATTTTAAACCTTGCCATTTATGCTTGCCAAGGAACACCGCCTTTGTAAAGATTCCGAATTCAATCAGGCGTTCCGACGGGGCTTGTTGTTTGAAGTCCGCTTTTTGGCAATTCGGATTGTCAAAAATAGTTTGGGGGTTGCTCGTTTTGGCTTTGTGGTTTCCAAGAAGATTTCCAACCAGGCCACAGTCCGCAATTTAATTAAAAGAAGGATTTCCGAAGCAGTAAGGGCCTACCTACCTCGCGTTAAACCAGAATATGATTTGGTGATTATCGCCCGGGCCGGAATCAAGGAGAAGAACTTTGAGGAGATCAAGGCGGCAGTGGGACGGTTGTTGAATCAAGCGGGAATGTTGGGTTGAATTTTCAAGTTTCAATTTTTAAACAATTCTTAATGTCTCAATGCTTCCAATCTCTAAATTAAAGGTTCTCTGTTAAAGATTAAGGATTGAAAATTCTTTTTATGCGTTTTATACTTTTAAGCTTAATCAGGATTTATCAAAAAATCATTTCTCCCGACCATGGTCTTTTCCGTTTTAAAAACCCCAATGGTTTTTGCCGCTTTAGACCCACTTGTTCTGAATACGGTTATCAGGCGATCAGCAAGTTTGGAGTTGTAAAAGGAGGGTGGCTTGCTTTCAAGAGAGTGCTCCGCTGCAATCCTTGGAGCAAAGGGGGTTTTGATCCCTTAAAATCGTAATTTAGAATATAAAATTTCCCATGATTCATAACACATGATTACACACCTATTTAGCGTTTTTCTCTATCAACCCCTTTTAAATCTCTTAATTTTCTTTTACAATTTGATTCCAGGGAACGACTTGGGGATTGCAATTATTCTCTTGACCGTGACGATCCGATTGATTCTTTATCCTCTTTCGGCCCGGTCAGTGAAATCACAGAAAGCCCTCCAGAGCCTTCAGCCCCAGCTTGATAAAATCAAAGAGAAATACAAGGGAGACAAGGAAAAGCAAAGCCGGGCGACCATGCAGTTCTATAAAAAGAATAAGATTAATCCCCTCTCGTCTTGTCTTCCCCTCTTAATTCAGTTCCCGGTTTTAATTGCGATCTATCGCGTTTTGCGGGACGGGATCAATGATCCAGAAAGCTTGAATCTGCTTTATTCTTTTGTCAGGAACCCGGGCTCACTCAATGCCAGTTTTTTAGGGATCATCAATTTGGGCGAGCGGAATGTATACTTGGCTGTTTTGGCTGGGGCGGCCCAGTTTTGGCAGTCCAGGATGCTTTTGAAGAGTAGGAAGAAGAAAAAAGCAGCGAGCGGCAATATGGGTGATATTGCCCGCAATATGTCAAATCAGATGGTTTATCTGATGCCTATTTTTACCGTTTTCATCGCGATGAGTTTCCCGGCCGGTTTGGCCCTTTACTGGTTCGCCACCACGCTCTTTTCTCTTTTTCAACAGTGGCTTATTCTGAAAAAAAGAGTAAAGACCAAAAGCGAGAGCTAGGAAGAGCATATTTGCTCGTTCTTGAGCTCGCAAATATGTTCTCGCTTTCTATATTTTTCTAAAAAGCTATATTATGGAAGATTCAAAAAAAATCGAATTAATTTGCAAGGTTACAGAAGAGCTGTTGGCTAAAATGGCGATTTCAGGGAAGATCAAGACGAAAATAATTGATCAGGACAATCAGGAATTAATTTGGGTTAATATTGAGGCCGCAAAAGATCCTCGTTTCTTAATTGGCCAAAAAGGCTCTAACCTGGCCAGCCTTCAGCATATTATCCGCCTGATGATCAGGCGCGAACTGCCGGCAGAGAAAGTGAATTTTGCGATTGATGTTAATCAATACAAAGAGAAACGTTTAGAGTATCTCCGCAAGCTAGCCCAGACCTCGGCCCTCAAGGTGCAAAGAAGCGAAAAACCTTTGGTTTTAGACCCGATGCCTGCTCACGAGAGACGAGCGATCCATTTGGCCCTTGCCAACAGCGAGGACGTTTCGACAGAGAGCACAGGAGAAGAGGAAGAGAGGCGGGTTGTGATTGAACCGCAAGAGAAATGAAATAGAGATTATCGCTTTTTTATGTTTTTTACTGCTCAAAAACTTATCAACGGCCCGGTTGGCGACAGTTCCAAACCAGATTTAGGATTTGTTTTAGGCTTTGTGGTTGATTTGGAAAAAGGGAAAATTTATGCCTTAAAGATCAGCAAGGAAAGACTGGTTTTATTTTCCAATATTAAAAATTTTGCCAAAAACAGAGCAACAATTTTGAGTCAAGGTTTAATCCCTGTTAAAAAACAGGAGGCAGACCAAAAGCGGGTTGAGATTGTAGGGAACAGGGCCTTAACCGAAAGCGGTGAGGTCTTGGGAGAGCTTTTTGACTTTGAGTTTGATGATGTTTCGGGACTAATCGTGAAATATCATATTAAAACAAGTCTGCTCCGGGATTTGTTTAAAGGGAACCTGATCGTCAGCAGGAACCAGGTGATTAGCCTTTCTCAAGAGGAGATTATTGTTTCTGATGATGTAGTTAAAGCAAGGAAGAGACCAAAAAGCTTTCCTAAAAAGGAAGAGGCCTTGCCTCTGGGCGCGACTGTGGCTAAGGTTTAAACTTCTTTGATTTCTATTGTGATTTCCGACATTTTTAAAGGGTCGGTTTTTTTGTGGTCTTGCCAGTTGACTTTTTCCCTTAAATATAGTAAAAATAGGAGACTAAACAACTTTTATGTCCTTAACCCGCAAGATCGCCTATAACACCTTTATTCAATCAGCGGGCCGCGTATTGTCGGCCTTGCTTGGTTTTGCCGTGATCGCGGCGGTTGCGCGCTGTTTAGGGCGTTCGGGCTTTGGTCAGTATACTACGGTAATGGCCCTAACCGGCTTTTTCGCAACGATCGCGGGGATGGGTATTTCGTTGGTGGTGACCAACGAAATCAGCAAGAGGAAGACTGGGGTGGGGCGGTTTTTGTCCAACGCGTTTTCTTTGCGGATTTTCACCTCCGCGGTTATTTTGGGCTTGGGCGCGGTTGTCGGCTTTTTGCTGCCCTACCCAATTATTGTCCGTCGAGCGATCTTGGTTAGTTCATTTGCTTTTTTCCTGCTTTCTTTTCGCCATGTCTTTGATGGCGTATTTTTTAAGGAATTAAAGACAGCGAAGCTGGTTATTGCCGAGCTTGCTGGGCGGCTGTTAAGTTTGGGACTTGTCCTTTTTTTGATTGCGCGCGGCAAAGGACTTTTGGGGATTATCTGGGCTGTTGCTTTTGGTAATTTTGTCCAGTCTGGCCTGGTTTATTTATTTACCCGAGATTATGTTAAGATTAAATTTAAGATAGACTACAAGGTTTGGCGCTATATCTTGAGTCGTTCCTGGCCGCTGGCTTTGTCTGTTGCTTTGAATCTTGTCTATTTTAAGTTTGATACGATCATTCTTTCTCTGCTTAAATCAGAGGCTGATGTCGGCATTTACGGCGCTGCTTATAAAATTTTGGAGCTTTTGATCGCTTTCCCGATTCTTTTTTGCAATCTGATCTTGCCCCAACTTGCTTTAAATCGCGAAAGTGATACCGCGCGTTTTAGGCGGATTTTTCAAAAGTCCTTTGATGCCCTGGTGATTGGTACAATTCCTTTGGTGATCACTGTTTTCTTTTTTGCTCCGCATTTAATCAAGCTTGTTTCCGGGTCAGAATTTGCTCCTTCCGTGCCGGTGCTGCGGATTTTAAGCATCGCGACCGGGATTATTTTTTTGGCTAGCTTGCCCGCGCATACGATTGTGGTTTTAGGGAGACAAAAGAAGATGATCTGGGCTTATCTTACGGGCGCTGTCTTGTCGGTGATTACTAATCTGATTTTTATTCCGCGCTATTCTTACATCGGCGCGGCGGTTACTACGATTTTTGTTGAGCTTTTGGTTTTGATTTGGGGATTTGTGATCGTGAAGCGGGCCTATCCTTTTGATCTAAAACAGGGTGTCCTCTGGCGCGTAGTTACCGCTGGCGCTTCGCTGGCTTTGTTCCTGTTTTTTTTGGTTCCCCTCGCTTGGAATCCCGTAGGGGTGTTATCAGCTGGCATTGTTTTCTATTTTGGTGTCCTCTATTTGATTGGCGGGATCAATAAAGGGATCCTCAAGGAATTTATTCCTTCTTCTTTATTCAAAGGTTAAAAAAGATAAAGTATTTATGTTGCCGAGGGTAAAGGTTTCTGTGATTATCCCCACCTTTAATCGCCCTAAGGAGCTTTCAAGGTGCCTGCGGGCCTTAAGAGAACAAGCTCTGTTACCGGACGAGGTTATTGTCGTTAATGATGGCGGCAAAAGGGTTGATTTTAAGGTCGAGAATTTTGTTTTCAAGGCGTTTTTTTTAAAGAGAGGCAAGGGCCAGGTTTGGGCTAAGAATCTGGGAGCAGAAAAGGCTCGCGGCGAGATTCTTGTTTTTATTGATGATGACTGCGTGCCCGAGCGGGATTGGCTCCAGCGTTTGGTTCGCATTTTCAAATACGAAGAGATCGCTGTGGTTTTTGGCAGGATTCGGGAGAGGAAAACCAAGAGCAAAAAAGATACCTTTTCGGACATTATTTTAAATTTGCCTTTTTATCCCCTTTACCTTTTAATCCGCAAACAGCAGGGGGGCACGATTTATCCTACTGGCCGCGTGGACAGTGATCTTAATACCGAAAAGAGGGGCTTTTGTCATTGGGGCGGGGCGGGCAATATGGCAATCAGAAAATCGTGCTTTGAGAAGGTGGGCGGATTTGATTCACGATTGCTTCCCGGCGCTGCCTTGGAGGAGCCGGATTTGGCTTTCCGGGTGGATAAGGTCGGGGGCAGAATTTTTTATAACGGCAGAGCTCGTGTTGCTCATTACTCCTCGCCTCCTCGCCGACTGAACCCGGAAAAAGAAATATCTAATTTGAGAGCAAATGAAATTTATTTTGGCTTAAAAAATCTTGCTCCTCAAAGTTTTTTTCACTTTTCACTTTTTTTAAGTTATCAGATCTGGCAGGTTTTGATTTACTCTTTGCTGTCATTGGCAAGCAAAAGGTATTGGCTTCGGGTCCAAGGCAAATGGGCCGGGTTTAAACATTGGCGGAGGATCAAAAGAAATGAAAATTGCGATTGATATCAGAGAAGTTTTTGGTCCGCGGGCAGGCAAAGGAGAGTACACTTGGGGGATCTTAAAAGGCCTCCTTGCGATTGACCAGCAGAACAATTATTTTTTATATTCGCGAAAAAAAGCCCGGATTCAGGGAGGGAAGGTTAAATTGAGGGCGATTAATTTTCCCAAATTTATTTGGCATTTCTGGGTTTACCTTGATCTTCGTCTGTGGACGCGGCCCGATCTTTATCTTTCGCCCACTAGCTACATTATCCCCGCGCTTGGGGTTAGAAACAGTGTAATCATTGTCCCTGATTTAGTCGCTTTTCTGTTTTCCAGTCAGCATAACAAGAAAGCGGTTTTTTTTGAAAAAATGTTCCTGAAGACGGCCTTAAAGAAATCTGAAAAAATCATCGCGATTTCCCAGAGCACGAAAAGAGATCTTATCTCTAAATTCAGGATTGATCCGAGAAAGATCCGGGTAGTTTATCTGGGAGCAGATAAACGTTTTCGCAAGATTGCGGGACAGGATTCCCGTTTGGCTTTGGTCAGAGAGAAGTACGGCTTGCCTCGGAAATTTATTTTATTTGTCGGCACCCTAGAGCCGCGCAAAAACCTGGTGCGTTTAATTAGAGCTTATCACCGGTTAAAAATCCAGGGTTTTGATCTTGTGATTGCTGGCCGCAAAGGATGGCATTATCAGGACATTCTTTCAAAGGTGAATCAGCTTGAACTCCAGGACAGGGTTCGTTTCTTGGGTTATCTACCAAAGAGGGACCTTCCTTTTTTATATAATCTTGCTTCGGTTTTTGTTTTCCCGTCGCTCTATGAGGGCTTTGGCCTGCCCCCTTTGGAAGCAATCGCGTGCGGCACACCGGTTATTGTCAGCGGCACTTCTTCTCTGCCAGAGGTGGTGGGCCAGGCCGGTCTTCTTGTGAATCCGAAAAGCGTTTCTGAAATCAAGGAGGCCCTGGAAAAAGTTTTGACAGATACTGTTTTGCGCGATAAATTGATTAGATTGGGTTTTTTACAGGCCAAGAAGTTTAACTGGGAGAAGACAGCGCGAGAGATTTTAAAAATATTCCAAAATTTAAGGTCCAGAACATAAATTAAATCTCAAAATTATTTTTGATTTTTTGCTGTGTTTAAACAAACAATCCAAATTATAGTTGCGCTTTTATTTGCTGGAGCCGCTTCTTTTTTACTTGCCGTAAGTCCCCTGCTTGGTCTTTTGGTCTGCCTGGCTTTGCTTTTGGTTTTTTTGCTTTTTTTAAATTTGGAACTCGGGTTGATTTTGGTTATTGCTTCTTTAGTTTTAGGCCAGGTCGCGAGGATCCCCTTGCCTGGGACCACGGCTTCCTTTCTGCCTAATGATCTTTTGATCCCAATAATGCTGTTGGCTTGGGTTTCCAGGAAGCTGCTCGCTCAAAAATTCCAAATTAAGAGTACACCCCTTAACTTTCCCCTTTTTGCTTTTTTAGGGATTGCTTTTGTTTCTCTTGTTTGGGCTGCTCGGGATCTGGTTTTTGCGGAAATTTTAACGGCGAGCCTTTATTTGGTACGGTTTTTGGAATACGCCCTCCTTTTTTATTTAATCTTAGATCTTGTTCGCGACAAAAAGCAGATTCAAAAGTATGTTAAATTCATTCTGATCTGTGCTCTGCTCTTAGCTTTTTTAGGTTTTCTGCAGTATATTTTTATTCCTGATTTTTCCGGGATGGCGGGAAAAGCCGGCTGGGATCCTCATGTTAAACGTTTGCTTTCTACTTGGTTTGATCCGAATTTTATCGGCGGGTTTTTTGTCCTGATTTTAAGTTTTATTTTAAGTTTCTCGCTTTACACGAAGAGAAAAAGAGTTAGAATATTACTTTTTGCTCTTGGTTTAATTTTTTTTGCCGCCCTGATTCTGACCTATTCGCGGAGTGCGTTTTTAGCTCTGGTGGCGGTCATTTTTGTTATCGGGACTTTGAGATCAAAAAAACTTTTGCTTATCGGTTGTCTTGCCTTACTGCTTTTGGTTGTTTTTTCAGGGAGACTACAGGCGCGGCTAGTAGGCGCGGTGGAATTGGACATCACTGCCAGGCACCGGATTAATTCCTGGCTTTCTACTTTAAAAATTGCTCGCGACAACCTTTTCTTGGGTGTGGGTTTTAATGCTTTTAAATATGCCCAAATAGAATACGGCACAATCGGGCTTCTCGGCTCTCATTCAGACTTTGGCTCTGACTCCACTCTTTTGACAGTTTTAGTGACTACTGGTATTTTTGGCTTGTTAGCTTATCTTTGGCTTTTGGGGGCGGGCTTTAAAGTTTGCTGGCGCGCTTTTCGTCGAGGCAAAAGTAATTTTGAGCAAGCTCTGGGCTTAGGGATGTTTTCTGGTCTTGCGGGCTTGTTAATCCATTCTCAATTTACAAATAGTCTTCTCTATCCGCATTTTATGGAATTGTTTTGGTTGTTTTTGGCTTTGATTATTGCAACACGCAAAACGCAGATGTCATTGCGAGCGAGTCCAGAGCTTGTCGAGGGACGACCGAAGCAATCTCATAGACTCTCTAGCTAACCGCTTAAATAAAATTTTATGCCTTTCATATTTCTATTAGCGATCATCGCGGTCCTTGCCTTTGTTAAAGTCAGGTGGGCTTTGTATTTGCTTTTGGTTCTGCTCCCCGCCTATCTTTGGCGGACCGAAGTTAGTTTTGTGCCCACTACTTTTTTGGAATTGTCTATTTACCTTGTCTTTGCGATTTGGCTTACAAAGGCCCTGGCCAAGCGCGAACTTTTTAAAAAAACCAAGCGGCTTTTTCGGCTCCTAAAGCCCTTTTTAATTCCCATTATTTTGTTTTTAGGGGCAGCAGTTCTTTCCACGATTATTTCACCAGACAAAAGATTAAGTCTAGGTGTTTTGAAAGCTTGGTTTCTTGATCCTCTTTTGGTTTTGATTCTGCTTTTGGACTCGGTGCGAGGAAAAAGCCGGGTAAAATTTGTAATTCTCTCTTTGTTTCTCTCCGTCGCTTGGGTTTCGCTTTTTGGCCTCTATGAATGGATTACGGATCGGGGCTTGGATTCTGACGGCCGTTTGAATTCAGTTTTTATTCCGGCAAACTATGTCGCGATGCTGGCCGTGCCGATCCTGGTTTTGTCTTTCGTTTTTTTAAAGAAACACAAGTCAAGATTGTTAAGGACTGCGCATTATGGATTATTGGCCGCGATTCTTCTCGCGCTTTATTTAAGCGAGTCTTATGGCGGCTGGCTTGCTCTTTTAGGCGCCTTGATTTTTCTTTGGTTTAAAGTATGCCCCCCTTCTCGCCGCTTGAAGTATTTATTGCTCTTTGGTTTGTTGGTTATTGCCGTGAGCGCGCTTCAATCTCAATCAATCAAATTCGGCAATCTATTTGAATTTTCTTACCGTACCTCTTCTGCTACCCGTTTTGAAATCTGGCAGACCAGTGTCTTGATTATTCGTAACCACCCATTACTTGGCGTTGGCTTGGGCAATTTCGAAGCGGCCTACCGCGAGTACCTCCCCTATATCGCCTTCCCGCCTTTAGAGTGGCTGGTGGTCAAGCCTCATAATCTTTATTTGAATCTTTGGATTGAGATGGGGATCTTGGGCCTTGCTAGTTTTTTGGGCCTCGGGATTTTCTTTTTCAAAAAAGCGGCAAGGGCCTTAAGGGTCCCGGCAGGCAAATACACGGCTGCGGCAATGATCGCTCTTTTAGTCCATGGGCTGGTTGACACCCCTTATTTTAAAAACGACCTCTCTGTCTTGTTTTGGGTCTTGATTGGCCTGATTTTGATCTTAGGAAATAAAGAAACAAAAATCAGCCAAAATTTGATTAGCTGATGATTGTTTTGAGCTCTAGTGCCGAGGGTGGGATTCGAACCCACAAGACCAGAAGGTCACTTGGTCCTAAACCAAGCGCGTATTCCAGTTCCGCCACCTCGACCTTATATTATTATTGAATTATTTCCGTTTTTTGTCAAAAACACCCTTTCCTTTCGTTTTTTTGTTTTATCTTGCTATAATTGAAAAAGAGTGCTTTGGGGTTTTTTACTTTAAAATCCATGAAACTAACCATTATTATTCCTGTCTATAACGAAAGAAAGACGATTAACAAGATCATTGCCAAGGTGCAGAGATTGCCCTTGGATAAAGAAATCATTATTATTGATGACAAATCCTTTGATGGGACAGACAAGATCCTCAAAAAATACAAATCGCGGGAAAATTTTAGGATCTTTTACCATAAGCAGAATTTAGGCAAGGGTTCTGCTGTCCGGACTGGCCTTTCTAAGGCAAGGGGTGAGGTTGTGGTTGTCCAGGATGCTGACCTAGAGTATAATCCCCAAGATTTATGTAAGTTGATTAAGCCAATTAGGCAAGGGAAGGCACGAGTAGTTTATGGTTCACGAAGACTCAATTTAGAAAATACGCAGCACTCCGGTTTTCTTTTTTATTTGGGAGGCAGTTTTTTGACCTCTCTGGCGCGATGGCTTTACGGCATCAAGATTACAGATGTGATGACTTGTTACAAAATAATCGAGACCAAGCTGCTTAAATCACTTAACTTGCAGTGCAAACGATTTGAGTTCTGTCCTGAGGTGACAGCCAAGCTTGCTAAAAGAAAGATTCCTATTCTAGAATTGCCCATTTCCTATCGGCCTCGTGGGAAGCGCGAAGGAAAAAAGATTAATTGGCGTGATGGCTTGGAGTGTGCTTGGACTTTGTTAAAATACAGATTTAAAGGTTAATTGAGAAAGAGGAATGAGCATAGACTTAAAAAAATGGGTAAGGAGCCCTGTTTTTTTAATCTATTTTTCTAAAACAAGAATCAGAGAGATTCCTAATTTTTTTCTTAAAATATGTTTTTCAACAAATGCAAAGGAAGGAACAAAGAGGTCAAATAATTGGACAGCTTTTTTGCTTAGGTCTTTTTTCTTCAATAAGGTGCCGTTTAAATACCAGCCAAAAGTGGAAAAGAAGTTAAAATAGAATAGTTTTTTTATTTTGAATTCTGTTTGGGCTATTTTTTTTAGTATCTCTTTCTTTGTATATCTGCGTTGATGTTGAGCAACATGATCAAGTACATTGAAGAGAAATTTATGGCAAGGGACAAGAATAGTAAAGGTCCCCCCTGGATTGAGGAGATGATAGGCATTTTTTAGAGCCCGTACGTCATTTTTAATATGCTCTAAAACATTGAGAGCAAAAAGAGAGTCCATTTTTTGGTTAATGCGTGTTACCTCTTGAGGATTAGCAAGGTCCAGTTTTGAAAAGCGCAGGTTTTTGTTTCCAGAATATCTGGTTTGGAGTTGACCTAAATATTTTTGATTTATGTCTGAAAGAATAATTTTTTGGTGAGGGAAATCGCGGATAATTTTTTCCGAAAAAGCGCCCAAGCCACTGCCAATCTCTAGAATATTGCCGCAAAGATAAGGTTTAATTTCAGAGTATATCCAATTATTGAATCTTTTAGCATTTTTTGAAACAGTCAAATTCCTTGTATTCGGATCAAGTGAGTTTTTGCTCATATAATAGACGAGTCTACCCTCAAAAAGAGAGTAGACTTTTTTTAGAAGATTTTTTATGTTAGAATAAACTACTCGAAAATACTAGGCAGATCAGAATTGGGTTGGGAGCTGGCGGCAAAAAGCCAGTTAAAGACAGAGTAGCCTAAAACAAAGATTATCATGACAACAATAGCCAGAATAATAAGCCGTCTGGCTTTATCCTTGTCTGGTTTGGAAGATCCGGCAAAGACAAATTTAATAATACTATAAACCAAGAGCATTACGCCGAAAATAATCGGTAAACCTACGATATAGTTAACCAGATTCTCCTCGCTAAAGAGAGAGATTTGAGCAAGGAGATTATAGTTTGAAAAATCCATTTTGTTTTTTTGTTTTATAACTTCATTATATTTGTTTCTTTAGGAGATTTCAAGGGGCAATGCAGAAAAAAAAGAAGGAGTCAAAATTTATTTTTAGATTAGGGAGCGTTTTTCTCCTCTTTTTTGTTTTAGTTTTCTTGCTCGGCATGGTAAATCCCAATTATATATTGGGTTCAGACCCCTATTTCCACATTAAGAGAGCAGAGCTTTTAAGAGAGGGGGCTTCCGCTTGGGATTTTCCTTATCTCCCTTTTGTTTCTAGGTCCGCGCATTTTTGGAAAAGTCCTTTCTTCCATTTTTTGTTAATTCCTTTTGCTTTTGGCGATCTTCTTTTGGGGGCGAAGCTTGCTCTGGCGACTTTAAATGCCGCGATTTTCGTTCTTTTTTATTATATCTTGAAAAAAAATAATATTCGCCAGTCTCTTTTTTGGTGCCTGTTCCTCTTTTTTGTTTCTCCTTTATTCTTGTTTCGTTTACAGCTTTTGCGGCCTTATTTAATTTCGATTTTTTTGATTCTATTGGGTGTACATTTTTTAGTTTTTAAAAGAAGCCGCTTGGGACTTTTTTGGGTAGCCTTTTTTCTAGTTATTTTTTACCGCTTCCCTTTTGCCCTCCCGGTTATTATTCTGGGCTACCTTATTGCTTGTTTGATCGCTCGATTAAAGATTGACTGGTGGGTATTAGGCTCAACAATCTTGGGGACAATAACCGGTTTTTTGATTATGCCGGGTTTTTCTGAACGACTCTCTCAAACCTATTTGACCTTTAAAATTTTGTATCTTATCTACTTTAGGGATTTAAATTTAAAGTTTGGCGGTGAATTATATCCTTTGGGCCTTAACGTCTTCTGGAGTTTTATTCTGATTTTTGCTATTTTCGCTATTCTCTTGCCACTGCTTTGGTTTGAACGGAAAAATTTGAAGGTAGATGATCAAAAAGAACGAGTTTTCACATTATTATTAAGCACAGGCCTGTTCGGCATTCTAGTTTTTAAAAGCCAGCGTTTTGCTGAATATTTTGTGCCCTTAAGCGTTCTAACAATCAGTTATCTCTGGGGTTATTTACTTAGAGATTTGCCTAAAAAGATACAGCTGAGCAAGTTTTTTCAAGAAAAGCTTTTTAGGGTCGTGATTGTTATTTTAGTAGTCACAATTGTTTTGAGCTCATCCTTTTTGACGATTTTTGCTTTAAGGCAAGATCAAGAAAAACAAATGCTTATTTCCGCGGGATATTGGCTAGAAGACAATACTTTAGAAGGAGAGATTATCTTTCATAACAATTGGGGTGATTTTACAGAACTCTTTTTTACTAACAGCAAGGGGAGATATATTCTGGGTGCTGATCCAATCAGTCTTTATAATTCAGATCCAGAGCTTTATTATTTTTGGTATAACATTAGCAACTGCGGATTAGCCACTACCCACTCCTACATCTGTGATGCTTTAATCAAAGACAAACAAGACAGGGATCACTTCCTGGCCTTGAGTAAAAGCAGAGATGTTTATGATGTAGTTAGGGGCAAATTTCATTCCCGCTATATTTTTTTGAGTGATTGGCAGAACTCTTTATTGGATCAAAAACTGCGAGAAGATAGAGATTTGTTTTTGGAAAGATATGAGAATGAATATGTAAGAATCTACGAACTGCGTTAAATTTCAATCCCTAGCTTTTTTAGAAAACAAAAACAGACCCACTAGTGGATAGTCTGTTTTTGTTTCTACGAATCGTTATAGTTCTGGCGCTGGTATATTACCTTGACTGATGGCGCTATAGATGAATTGGGTGATCGCAAAAGCAGCGATGATTACCGCAACCCCAATAATGCCGTAGATCAGGCGCTTTTTCGCTTTTTCTACTTTTTCTTCGTCACCGCCAGCCGTGGCATAAGTAATTCCTGCCCAGATAATAATCGCGATACACAAAATTCCGGCGATGACAAAAAACCAATTAAAAATTGATTCAACAAGGGTGGCGGCCGCACCCGAGTTATAATTTGGCTGAAAATTTAATCTGGGGATGGTTACATTATTTGCATTTGCAGCGAGCGTCACGCCAGCAGTCAGTAATCCTGTTAAGCTTAGCATAACCACCAAGGCAAGGGTTTTAAGGTTTTTTTTCACAATTTTATTCACCTCCTTCCGTTTTTATTTTGATTTGCAGGTTTTTTAAAGGTTGGGAGTTGGGATTTCTGACCCCGTCAAGGCGTTTTCAATCAGTTGGGTGATCGCAAAAGCAGCGATGATTACCGCAACCCCAATAATGCCGTAGATCAGGCGCTTTTTCGCTTTTTCTACTTTTTCTTCGTCACCGCCAGCCGTGGCATAAGTAATTCCTGCCCAGATAATAATCGCGATACACAGGGCTCCGGCGACGACAAAAAACCAATTGAAGACGCTTTCTACTATCCCGGCTGCTGCCTTATCTCCATAGCTTGGCAGACCGCGGTTAGAGATATTAATGTTGGTATTAATTGTAGCATAAGCGCCTCCCGCTCCGACCAAGAAAATCGTGAGCACAAGCGTGGTCAATAATAATTTGTATTTAAATTGCATTTTGTCACCCCCTTTCTGGTTGTTGGTTTTTATTTTAATTTTTTTTAGACATTGGGCGCGGGCGGAACATCTCCGGAAATTAAAGCTCTAATCAGCTGTGTTATCGCATAGGCGCCAATCACGATCGCGACGCCGATTGTTGCGTATTTCATTACTTTTTTGGCTTGCTCTGCTTTCTCTTCGTTGCCTCCTGACAGGGCATAGCGGATACCGCCGTAGATCAGGACAACAAGACACATCGGGGCGGCGATAGCAGCAACCCAATTTACTACACCATTGATAAGTCCCGCAATATCTCCTGCAGGCATATTATATTCATTAGCATTAATTGTTTCAATTTGAGCCTGGACAGAGCCGGCAAGCAGGAGTAAAAAAGAAATTAGAAAGATGAATTTGATGTATTTCATTGAGAGATAAGATTTAAGGCTCGACTGCTCCGAGAGCGGCAAGCAGACCATTGACGATCGCGGCGGCGCCTATGGTGATCGTGATACCGATTATTGTCCATTTGAGCATATCCTTGGCCTTTTTCGCTTTCTCTTCATTGGCGCCCGCGGTCATATAACGGAAGCCGGCAAAAATCAAGACAATAAGCATAATCGATCCGGCAATACCCAAGAGCCAGTTAGTAAGATTTTTAATTAATTCAGGGATATTCGCCGCCCTGATCGGGTTGCGTATAGTTATTTTATAAGCGAGGCCCGGATGAGGATAGACCAATACTGCTATTATAACACAAAGTGAGATAATAAGTAAAAATTTTTGCATATTTGTTTCCATTTAATTTTCACCGGGGTTGCATTCAATCTGCCAGAACAGACGGTCGCCTTCCTCGCCGTAAGTCCCTCTCTGGTTTTCTTTCCAGCCCACTGCTGATCCTAGCGTGGTAACAATTAGCCAGGCAGTAAGGACAAGGATAAAGCCGATGATGGCTGATTTTAATGCTGATTTTGCCGTAGTTAAACTTTCTGGCTTCACTGAACCAATAAAAAACATAAAGCCAATAATCACAAAAACTAGAAGCGACATGCCGGCCAGAGCAATGGCCAAATATCCTATGTATGTTTGACCGGTCATAAGAATGTGGCAGAGGGTGCATTTGTCTGTTTCATTCCACAGGGTTTTGCAAGAGTCGCAGTTACGGCCGCAAGGGATCAAGCCCGGTTCACAGGCGGGGTCGCAGTTTTCGTTTTCGGCAGGTATTTGAGCAAAAACACGGGGGATTAGACTTGTCTGAACCGAATTTGAAACAAGAAAAATACCAACGAGGATAAGAATTGTAATAGAGAGTATTTTGAACATGTCGTTTGGCTCATCTGACGTCTTACTTCATCGTCTGATTAACTTGAGCAACCGCGAAGTCGATTGCCTCGGAGACAGTCTTTTTGCCCAAGATAACATCTTCAATCATATCTTCAAAGATTGCGTCAACAGCGTCATTGTCTTTTCTGATCCAGGTTTCCGCGGTTAGAATTTGATTAGTGAAAATTTTGAGTTCAGGGTCATTATCAAACATCCCGAATAGGTCGCGCCGCGCCGGGGGTCTGCGCGTTGATTCGCAGAATAGTTTGGCCGCGTTTTGCGAGGAAGCAAAAGTAAGAAAAGCCCAAGCCTCTTTAGCATGCTTGCTTTTTGTTGAAACAACATTAGTCCAATAGTTGGCAAAATTAACTTCCCGGCCTCCGGATATTTGGGGCATTGTACTGACGCCAAAATCAAGATTAGGCGCTTTCAGTTTAATCGTGGGGATGTGGTAGGAATAAGACAACATCGTTGCCAAGGTCCCTTCGACAAAGGCGTCAATAGAGTAGTGCTGGAGCGGCTCCCAGGTATAGATCTGTTTTTTGGGAGAGGCAAATTCCGTGTAGAAAGTTAAGGCCTCTTCGCCCGGCAAGTATTTTTCACCTTGGGCATCTACTGCCTGTTCGTTAAATGTTGCCTTTGTTCTATTGCGGTCGGTCATTCGGGCGCCGTTTTGCATCATCAAAAGAGCAAGGATATCAGGAGCGCGATTGATGTTTTCCGCTGTGCCCAAGGCCGTGCCGGCTTGGATGATTTGGCCTTTATCATTCTGTTTGGTCAGCCCGGTTATGGCCTCTTTAAATTCCTCCCAATGCTCCGGGGGGTCTGTGATGTGCGCTTGATCAAACAGGTCTTTATTGTAAAAAAGGGCCAAGGTGTCCAAGCTTAAAGGGATGCCGTAAATTTCCTCTTCAATAATGTTGTCTTCTAAAACCGCGTCAACAAAGCTGTCGCGATAGGTGTTGACATCAAGCAGATCGGAAGGACAAGGCGCCAAAAGCTCCTGATCCGCTTCGATCCAGGTGTGGTGAGCGGTCCAAATATCCGGCCCCTTGCCTGAAGCTAGGGCATTGATAATTTCGCTGTGATAGCCGTGGTAATCATTACCGAAATTTTTGTATTTGATTTCGATGTTGGCGTATTTAGCTTCAAAAGATTTGATGATAGGTTCGAGGTGTTCGCTTTCAGTAAAAATGCTCCAAAAATTCAATTCTATTTTTTTCAAAGAGACGCCGTCTTGATCAGAGGTGCAGGATCTTTTACAGCCTAAACCAACCGTGGCTAAAAACACGGGAACTAACAAAATAATTAGAACCTTTTTTGTTTTTATTTGCATCTGGAGTCAAAAATCAAAATTGGAGAATTACAGCTTTAGTTCTTTAAGATATTCTTTTAACCCCGGGCCGACATCTTCCCTCTCTAAGGCGAATTCTATCATAGCTTTCATGTACCGTAAAGGATCGCCTGTGGTTAACCATTTGCCTTTGACTGGCACGGCGATTACTTTTGATTTTTGGGCTAATCTATTCAGTGCGTCTGGAAGCCATAATTCATTCCCTTTGCCCAAAGGGGTATTTTCTAAAACCTTGATTACTTTGTCGGTTAAGATATAGCGGCCATAAGAAGCCATGTTAGAGGGGGCTTTGTTTGGCGGCAGCTTTTCTAAAAGTTCGACGATTTGGTTGATCTTGGTTCCCTTCTTGTATTTGATTGTGCCGTACCTTATCGTTTCTGCCCAGGGGATTTCTTGGACTGCTAAGACCGCAGATGGTTTTATTTTATTATAAGCGCGGATTAATTGGCGGGTTGCCGGCACTTTCGCTTTGACAAGATCATCACCGTACATATAGACAAAAGCTTCTCCTTTTTGGATGAGGTGCTTGGCGGTTAAAAGCGGCGAGCCATTGCCGTAAGGCAAATCTTTGCTTTGGCGCAGATAAATAAAGTTTGCCATCTGTGGCAACTTTTTGAGCTTTTTTAAAATTTCTTTTTTACCGTTGATTTCTAATTGATGTTCAATTTCAAAAGCAGAATCGAAATGATCTTCTACAGAATGGAGACCTGCGCGGGTGACAATAATAACATCTTTAATCCCGGAAGCAACTGCTTCTTCCACCAGATACTGGATAATCGGCTTATCCAAAATCGGCAGCATTTCTTTGGGCTGGACCTTGGTTGCCGGTAAAAAGCGGGTGCCGTAACCGGCGGCAGTAATAATTGCTTTCCTGATTTTTGGCATAGATTAGGGGTTAGAGGTTAAATAATTCTCCCGATAGACAAATCCAATCTTAGCACAGGGTGATGGTTTTAGCAAGGTTTTGAGAGGCTAATTTTTTTGACAAAATCGGTATTGTGTGCTATATTATAATTTGTGGAATGGCAGATAAAAGTCTATTAAGGTTACTTTCTCGCTTAGCTGGTAACCCTGGGTTACGCGAGGAAGATTCTATCCTTGCCTTTAAGATACTAAGGAGAAGATTTAAGAGCTCTTACTAGAGCTCTTTTTTATATTTTCACTAATTTTTTTCATAATCCACCTAGACAAATCTTTGCTCTCATTCAATTTTTTAGTCCAGGATTTATTTTTAGGCATAATTTTTTGTATAATTAAATAAAGACAAGTTAAAATAAAAATAAAAATATGGCAAAGAAAACAAACAAGAAATTTTTCAATCTGCACGCAATTACTGTCATCACTATTCTAGCGGGATTTGTGTTTATTGGCGCTTCTTGCCCTCCTGATCAGAATGATAATGGACAAGAGCCAATACCAACACCAGAACCTGTTGTTGCAGAGAGATCTTATCAGGAGTGGATAGAGCTCATTACAGAACAAGAACCGTATTTGTGCGAAGGCAACCTGCCTGAAGGACTTGGTTCTGGGTTTCAAAAGTACGAAACCACAAACGGAGAGCTTGTGATTGTTCTCTGTTACGCAGCTGCTTATCAATCAAGTTATGTCGCGCTCTACTCTGATGATGGGCAGAATTATCGAATTCTTTCCTGTCCGGAATTCTTAATGGATAACCCATCAGAAGCCTATGATAATGTAGCGCCTACAGAACTCACCTTTGATCCAGAGATAAACACCTTTTTAAGCTATACTAAGGGCCGTGGCATGGGAGATTGCGGGAGTAGCGGAGAATACCTTTGGAATGACGCAAGCCAGAGCGTGGAGATGATTGAATACAGAATGAAGCCGGAGTGTGATGGTGAATATCAGGAAGAGTGGCCTCTGATTTTTCCTAAGTAAGGACAGGATTTCTTGATAGCTAAATTTAATTTTTATTTTATAGTTTGTTTTTTTCGCTGATTATAAATCGGCGATTTTTTTTGCTAAAGATTTATCTTACCAATTTTCTACAATTTTTTGTCCCACATTTGCAAACAAAGGAGATTGCTCCGCCTTCTTCATAATCAGATGTAATTTCCTCCCCTTTTTTAATATCTTTTATCGCGACATCACAGCAATTATTTACTTCTGTATTTGGGTCGCAAGAGTGATTAACAAATTTTTCCGGAGCTTGCATTAAAAGATATTTTTTGCCTGATTTTTGAACATAGTGTTTTTCTTTTTCAGATAATTTATCTGTTGCGGACTTTTTCAAAATCTTTGGTTGCCACTCCAAAACTACTTCGCCTTTTTCAAAATTCCTTAATGCGAAAACACCTTTTTTATTAATCTTTGATTTTTTAACTATTATGTCTTGGGGCATATTTTAGGTTATTATAGCATTTCAAATAACAAACAGAAAATTTAAAGAAAATAATTTTTGACGTAATAAAAAAGGGTGATCTCTGTAGTTTTTGTTTTTTCTACGAAATCACCCATATTTTTACCAAAGATCTTAAAAAAGCACCTATATCTCTGCGCCACATTTTGTGCAATGTAGAACTGCATCCAATGGATCTGGAAGAGGATTTTTGTGCCCACAAGAATAACATTGAATATCGTCTATATTTTCAGGTATCAATACCGGCATTGTGCAGTGTGGACATTCTTGCATCAATGACCGGAAATTTATATTACTTAGACCGATCTCCTTGAAGCAAAAAACACAGATACTGGATTCAACAAGGCAAAGCAATTCTTGATAACGAGCATTCATGAATCGACTCCCCCTTTATTTTTCGGTTCTCACGTAATTTGATTCAATTGCTTTTGCGTAATTGTTTGGATAATAGTAAGATGAACTTCGTTTCTATAGTCTAAAATAAAAATAATTTTTCAACAAAAAGATCTATGTAATCAAAAACGTTAAAAATTGTTCTCGTTGTAATCATCATAGTAATCGTAGTTTTCGGAGGAATTTACTACTACTGGCAATCATCTCAAGAGACCGAGTCAGACACTGTAACACAACCACCAGTAATTCGTCCAGACTTGAAAACTTATTCATCTCCAGAGTATTCTTTTAGTTATCCGCGTGGTTATACAATAACGTTGCCGACAGAGTCATTCCCTGCGCTCACAGTAGAAAAAGCAAGAAACAAAAGAGTGGAAATTTTTCAGATGGAAGACTTTGGTGACCGTCCCTGGGGATTTTCCGGCACTGAAACTCAAGAAGAGATTGATGGTTACGTGCCCAAAGAAAGATTAATAGTAGGTTCTGATGGTAAGCAGTATGATGTTTGGCTTTATTATGGCGAGAATGACAGCCAAACAAAAGATGAGTTGAAAGCAATTTTTGACTCAATAGTGGTTAAGTAAAATCAGCGCAACGGCGGAGAGGGTGGGATGGTTCGGCAGGCTCACCATTGAAAAGCCCTGCAGAACATCATCATATACGGAATATTTAGGCACTGAGCTAGCCGAAGGGCGGAGGAGAATGGACGCTCTTCAAACTTTTTTCCTGCAAAATGAGTGGCAATTATCAGAATCTGAACTGCAATAACCCGTATATCCATTGGCTCCAGACATCCGTACCCGGAACTGCGTATCCTGGGATACCCACTTCCGGAACTAGAGCCGCCACCGCTCTACTTCTGGAACTCTAAGTCCAAAGATAGGTGTCTTATAGTGCGATAAAAAAGGGAGAAATAGAGTTGACCCTAATTCTTCTTGACTTATTTTTATGAGAAAGGTATACTTGTTATATATTACTAATTAAATTCACATACAAATATGGAAAAAGAAACAAAGATAAAACCACCAGCGTATTTAAGTGCAAAGAAACTTGAGAAAGTGTTATCTATCGTTAGTGCAAGGAACCTAAGCTCATTAACTCCCGCTTATTTTTCGACCTACTCATTTTCGAACAGTGATGCGAATTTGGCTATAGCCTCTCTTCGCTTCCTTGGTCTAATAGACGCTAATTCAAAAAGCACTCCGTTGATGGTAAAAATGGCATACAAAGGAGAGGTAAAAACAAAAGCCTTCGTAGGGATGATAAAAATGGCATATAAGAAGCTCCTTGAAGTGGTCCCAGAGCCTTACTCTATGAATAAAGATGACCTGCATAATGACTTTAGGAACATTTACAAAATTAGTGGTCGAGTCGCAGCCTCAGCTGTACCAGCCTTTATTTATCTCTGCAAACGAGCGGGCCTAAGGAAAGTTCAGACACAATCTAATCCAAAAAAGACATCAAATTCTACTCCCGTTAAAAAAATTGCCTCATCTAAAAAGACTGGGGCTTCCTCAGAGACTGATTCCGAACACACAGTAATTCCGTTTGGGAAAAGTGGTATTAAGCTAGTTCTTCCAACGGACGTATTAACAAATATAAGCCTTTTTGAGGACTATAAAATACTTATAAAGTCTGTCGCAACATTCAGCGACAAATATTCTATTGAACCTAAAGATAAAAATGAAAATCACGAAACAAATTCAACAGAAGAATAATGATGAGTATCTTCTCCCACAGAGAACTTGGAATGCTTACGAAAAGATAACTAAGGCTATCGCCGAAGATGAAAAACCAGATGCCTCAAATGATGATATTAATTTCTTAAGGTCAATCCATTTTGTAGACTCAACTCTCGATAATGGATTAACCAAATTGGGAAAAACGTACTACGACAATAAGTTCATCAGATCTGAATTAGAAAAGGCTAATGGCGAACTTAAAAAGGGTTTACTCCAATTTCCTCCATGCGAGGCCATACTACAACTTCTGTTTGGAGTAAAAATACCAAAAAAGGATAACGCACTCTCAATTTTAAAGAGTCGGGGTTTTTGGTGCTATGCGGATGAAAGCCCTCTTGTTAATCTGCTTCTAATGATGAACTCCGCAGGCCTAATCACGTATTCAAAAAAATTCAAAACAATCAAAGTCCTCTATAACCCAACTTTAGAAGAGACTAAAATACCCTCCAGTATTTTTATCGAACCAACTCGTCCATACGGAAATAAAATATGGCTCAAGAGAGTCCTGCTTGGTTGCAAGGGTTACATCTATTGGCTTGATAAGCATTTTACTTCTACCGGTCTTGAATACCTTTGGGAAACCGCTGACGCAAACAAGATTAAAGACATTAAAATCCTTTCTCTTGGACTGAATGAACACGTTACAATAAGGGCAGTAAGAGAATATAAGGATTTAAAAAAAGAACTTTTTAATAAAGGTATGACATTAGAGTGGCTCAAAATTGATAACACTCTCATTAGAGATACACATGATCGATGGATATTAAGCGATAAGATGGCGTGGAATCTTCCCGATGTAAATACAATAATGTCAGGAAACCGTTCAGACATAAATAAAAGCGGTAGCAATAAAGAAATGGAGGTGGCTTTTTTAGACTACTTAAAACATGCAGAAGAGATTTCCTTGTAGGATTCTAAGAATTATAGAAATATAAAAATACCTACTTGGGTCTTCCGATACTTTGTTCTAGTCGGCGGGTATGACGACCTACGAACTGTCAGAAAGCTAATTTCTATAGAAAACATCTCTTTTAAGCGGTTCGTATGACTTTTTTCTCAATCTCTTTTCTTCCCCTTTTGCAACCTTTCATTTATCGCGAAAAGAGCTCCTGTAAATGTTTTCAGGTTAGTTCTTATCTCGTACACCTCTTTGTCTGAAAGTCTTCTTTTGTAACGAGGTTTATATACTTTTCTAATCCTATTATTCATGGATTCTTCTGTTTCTTCTTCCATATTTCTGTTCGTTGATTATCACGCTTCTGCCGACCTTTATATAAAGCAAAAGCCTAGAACCTTATAATACTGATCTAGACTTTTAAATCGAGGTGTGTAGCAGATTAGCTAACCAGTAGGATGATATGTCTGAGAATAGGAGCTAAGATCGTCTTGGGTGGGTTTTAGACAATGTTCCAACTTTGGGTTTAGGTAGAGTGGGTAAGGCTTGCTTGCTATTTTTATGGAAATCGTCCCACTTACCCTTTTTGAGGAGTATGAAAGTTCCAACTCTCCAAAAAGGGCGTGAATGTAGCAAAACAGCTACCTTTTTAGGGTAGCTGTAAATAGTCGTTCCACTAGCGGAGAGGGTGGGATTCGAACCCACGTGTCCCTGATTAAGAGGACTAACCGCTTTCGAGGCGGCCCCGTTATGACCACTTCGGTACCTCTCCATTTTTAATCATAGATTCTTAATACTTTAAAGTCAAACCAAAACAACCCCAACTTTAGGGTTGTTTTTTTGGTATTTTAAACCGGCAATGACCTACTCTCGCGCGCGGAAAACCCGGCACTACCATCGGCGCTAGAGGGCTTAACTGTTGTGTTCGGGATGGGAACAAGTGTGACCCCTCTGCTAGAATCACCGGAAAGCTGGCAATTAAATCTTTTAACAAACAGATCTCTGGCGACCCTACTTCATACCAATTGCCGGCGGGGTTAGCAAAAAGACGATCGTAATGAAGGCGGCAATCATGACAACCACACCCGTTAATTTTATCACGGACTTATGTTGTGATGACATTTTAGGAATTAATAACAAGCAACAGACTTTTCTAGTCTAGACGATTTCCAGAATTTTGGCAAGTGGACAACCCGTATAGCAGGCACTAATTGCTAGTCAATGTCCTAATTTCTGGCTTAAATAAGCCAAAAATTAGGAATGGTTAAACAAGAATAAATTTATTAGTACTCCTCGGCTGAACGGATTACTCCGCTTACACCTAGAGCCTATCAAGGTCGTTATCTTCGACCAAATTTTCTCCCGAAGGAGAAAAGTCCTAATCTTGAGGACGGCTTCACGCTTATATGCTTTCAGCGTTTATCCTAACCAGACGTAGCTACCCAGCCTTTACCCCTGGTGGGATAACTGGCGCACTAGAGGTCTGTCCATTTCGGTCCTCTCGTACTAGAAATGGATCCTCTCAAGACTTTGAGGCGTCTGTGGCAGATAGAGACCAACCTGTCTCACGCATGTAATTCCATTATTGCTAATGGCATGGACTATATCATCCCCTCATTAGTTTATGATGAGGGGCCGACGTATTATGCACATTTTTTGTGCATCATAGTCTCTACGGGTTCCCTTTTTGATTTAGGTTCCCTCGGTATTATCTCTCTAACAAACAGGTTAAATTATTAGAGGATTTCACCGATATTAGTCGGTTTGCTTATAGGATTGCTCCTATAAGCCGCCTTATTTGACGGTTTGAACCCAGCTCGCGTACCGCTTTAATTGGCGAACAGCCAAACCCTTGGGACCTTCTCCAGCCCCAGGATGCGACGAGCCGACATCGAGGTGCCGAACCGCGCCGTCTATGTGGACTATTGGGCGCGACCAGCCTGTTCAATCTATTTTTTAGATTAGACTATATCTTCTTTTGACGGCGTATTAGCAAGTCTATTCATCTTGCTCTGTTCAAATTTTGAACAAGTCGTTACGGGGTCAACTCACTTGGTTTAAAGCTGAGTGACTTCCCACGGTATTTCCCGAAAACCCCAATTTTAGTTTCAGGATTCACCGTTATTAGCCGTATTTTTATACTACCTTCTTTCAGGTAGAGGGGACAACAACTCTTTTCTCAGAGTTTATCCCCGGGGTAACTTTTATCCGTTGAGCTTCTCCACTCCTACAAGTAAGAGTCGGATCACTAAGGTCTGCTTTCGCAACTGCTTGGCGTGTCAGCCTCGCAGCAGGGCTCCCTTATGCCTTTACACTTTCACTCCGGTTTCCATCCGGAGCAAGGGAACCTTATACACGCCTCCGTTACCATTTAGGCAATTTGTTAATACTAATTTGGTAATTTATATCTCATGCTTTGGATTACATACTTGTCAATGAGTTGTCTCAATATCTTTGCAGAATTGCTAGGAATATAGATTTGCATTCCATTTCCATCCTTCTTCAGGGAAGAATCTAAAGAAAATTTTTCTTTTAGAATCTTTTGTAAGCTTTTGACTTCTTTTTCTGAATATGACTGTGTGTTTAGAAAGCGTCCTCTACACTCTTTCGATTTAATAGAGCCGTCATCCATAAACCAAACAGCCAAACTTAATTTATTGAGATGATACTTTAAGAGTTCCTTCGGTATAACCTTTGTTTTATTGGTGTAGAAAAGTTTCCTAAACTTTGCCAGTTCTGGATGGGAAAGGGTAGTAAAGTAATAGTGTTTATGAGTTTTTCCCCATCTTTCCCTAACCCTTATTTTGGGCCCTGATCTAGACCATTCCTGAAATTCTTTATATAGCCAATCTACATATTCCTTCTGTTTATAGGAGTGTTCAATCTTTAATCTAGCAACTTCTTCGCGATAGGAAGATTCTCAATGACCATCCCCAAGCAGAGTGCCTATAAGGATCTGTTTTTGTCTTTTAGTCAGAGTGAGTCTCTTTTTGTATCGTTCAATTTTGTTAGATCGCATAGATTTGTTCCAAATTAGCTTCTAAGACATTCGGGAAATTGTATTTTTACGAAAGTGGACGGACACTTTTCTGCAATTTCCCTGTACCTTAGATCTTCGTGTTACCACGAAGTTCGGACTATATCTTCCCGCTTGAATGCGTTAGCTTTCAGCGAGTCTGGCATATAGTCTCTGAGGGTGAAAATATATTTCTTCCCTGCTGATTTTCCCCCTTAACTTTTAACTTTTTTAAAAGTCAGAAGGGATGTTCCAGCATATAGCCAGATTATCTCTCGTTATCGTTACGAGAGGCCCCCTTGGTATGTTTAACGGAAAAACATACCCTTAAGGCGACCGCCCCAGTCAAACTACCCACCAGACACTGTTCCCCACACCTTTTTGCACACAAAGATGCTCAAAAAGATTGAACAAAATTTATGTTCAAAAAGGCATGGGGTTAGATTTAAGACTTCGAAAGGGTGGTATTCCATATTGCGGCTCCACCCTGCCCGAAAGCAGGGTTTCAAAGCCTCCCACCTATTCTCGGCATCCAAAACCTCAAATCAATGCCAAGCTATAGTAAAGCTCCACGGGGTCTTTTCGTCTTGCCACAGAAAGCCGGCATCTTTACCGGCAGATGCAATTTCACCGGGCCCTTAGCCGAGACAGTTCCAGGATCGTTACGCTATTCGTGCAGGTCACTAATCAAGTGACGAGGAATTTCGCTACCATAGGACAGTTATAGTTACTGCCGGCGTTCATCGGCGCTTCAAGGGAAAGCTTGCACCCCCCCTCTTAACGTTCCGACACTGGCCAAGCGTCAGCCCCTATACTTTGCCATAATGGCTTTGCAGGGACCTGTGTTTTTGGTAAACAGTCGTCCTGGATCGTTAGCTGCGGCCTTGCGAAACAGAAACTGGGTTTTGGGGGCAAGTAGAAATGAGAGAACGGTTATGATCCCATGTCTTGTTTCTACTTACCGGGCAAAAGGACTAAAGGTTGGAGCCGCAGAGTGGATTTGAACCACTGACTCACCTGGGTTATCAGCCCAGGGCTCTGGCCAGCTGAGCTACCGCGGCGCCTAAATAAACAAAGAATGAATGGTCAGAGGGGTGGGATTTGAACCCACGACCTCAAGCTCGTCAGTGCCTCTGCTCGCGCTCTACCAACTGAGCTACGTCCCCGACCAAAGATTGTAATTGCGAGCGAAGCCCGCAAAGCGAGCGAAGCAATCTCCAAGCAGCAAATATGGCTTTTGCTTTCTGGAGATTGCTTCGTCGCTCATTATCACTCGCTTCTCGCAATGACATTTATATATATTTCCCAAAACCCAGCTTCCGCAGGCAAGGCGAGGCATCTCGCGAACTTACGCCTAGCTGTTTTGCCGAGTTCCTTAGCTAAGGTTCACCCGATCACCTTGGTATACTCTACCCGCCCACCTGTGTTGGTTTGCGGTACGGATACCTTAAACCTAATTTTAGAAGTTTTTCTTGGTCACTTGACTCGACTTCATTGATTTAGCCCGAAAGCTCATATCTTTTGACAATCTTCGCGGTTTTTAATTGAAGAGGCGGATTTGCCTGCCTCTTCCCGCTAATGATTGCCAATGCTCTAAACCAAAAAAGCACGAAGTCTATCAGATGACGTCACTCCGTCAAAGTTTAAGGTAGTGCAGGAATATTAACCTGCTCTTCCATCGTCAAAATTATTGACTTAGGACCGACTAACCCTGGGTTGATCAGCATTGCCCAGGAAACCTTGGGCTTACGGTGGTCCGGGATCTCACCGGACTTTTGGTTACTCATACCAACATTCTCTCTTCTATGCTCTCCACCAGCCCTTACAGGCTAGCTTCAGCGAACATAGAATGCTCCCCTACCAATCGCTCATACTTCAGTGAAGTGTGAGCGATTTTCTATCTTCGGTGCCAAACTTAGCCCCGTTACATTTTCGGCGCGAAACCATATTGATTAGTGAGCTGTTACGCTTTCTTTAAAGGATGGCTGCTTCTAAGCCAACCTCCTAATTGTCTCAATGATTTCACTTCCTTTCCCACTTAGTATGGACTTAGGGACCTTAGATGAGAATCATGGGCTGTTTCCCTTTTGAGCGACACGCTTATCCGCGCCGTTCTGACTGCCTTAGAATAACAATTCGGAATTCGGAGTTTGGTTGGGGCAGGTAGGCGTAAGCCATCCTGCTCCATCCAGTGCTCTACCTCCAAATTGCTTGACCTAAGACGCTAGCCCTAAAGCTATTTCGGGGAGAACCAGCTATTACCAGACTCGATTGGAATTTCTCCTCTAGCCTCAGCTCATCCTCTGGCGTTACACGACCAGTAGGTTCGGGCCTCCCTTTGGTTTTACCCAAAGTTCACCCTGGCCAAGGCTAGCTCGTCTGGCTTCGGGTCTAGTGCATATTGCCTTTTAACCAATGAGGCAACTTCAAAGAAGATTAACATCTTTTTATTGCCTAATTAATTAAGATCGCGCTGTTAACGCTCGCTTTCACTGTGCATGCGTCATTATAATGACTTATACGAGCAATATACAACTAACTCGTTGGTTCGTTCTACAAAAAGCACGCAGTCACCCACCGCACCTCGCTAGGCTCGGTGACGGAATAACCAATAACCAAATACCAAGTAACAAATAAGTTCCAATAATCAATGACTGAATTTCCAAAACCTTTTGGTGATTGATTATTTGATCATTGGTAATTGTTTGGATACTTGGTTATTGCCACCCTTTCGGGTGGTCACCCGTCAGGGTGATATCTTGGTTATTTCCGTACCAAACGCAGTGAGGTACGGTAGGCTCCTACTCTTTGTAAGCATATGGTTTCAGATACTATTTCATCTCCCTCACCGGGATGCTTTTCACCTTTCCCTCACGGTACTAGTTCGCTATTGATCTTTTAGAGTATTTAGTCTTGGGAGAAAACCAAACCGAAGTTTGGCAGTAGTACTCCCTACTTCCCACATAATTTCACTGGTAATGTGGTACTCAAGAATAAATACGAGAGCATACAAGGCTTTTCGCGTACAGGACTTTTACCTTCTTTGGTAGGCCTATTCCAGGCGCCTTCCGCTAAGCAGCTTGTATTTTATGAACTCTTGTAGATTACTCTACAGTGTATTTATCTTATAACCCCCAGCCGCACCTCGCTATACTCGGTAACGGAATAACCAATAACCAAATACCAAGTAACAAATAAGTTCCAATAATCAATGACTGAATTTCCAAAACCTTTTGGTGATTGATTATTTGATCATTGGTAATTGTTTGGATACTTGGTTATTGTATCTTGGTTATTTCCGTACCGAACGCAGTGAGGTACGGTCAGGTTTAGACTGTTCCCTGTTCGCTCGCCGCTACTAAGGGAATATCCGTTGTAAAAAACAACGGTTTGTTTTCTTTTCCTCCGGGTACTAAGATGTTTCAATTCCCCGGGTTGTCTCCTCGCAATTTGAATGCTCAAATTCCCAAATCTCAAGCTCTAATCTTATTTGAAAATTGGAAATTGAAAATTGGAAATTTAAGCAAAATGCGAGGTACGAGCGTTTTGCGCTCGTGGGTTTCCCCATTCGGAAATCCCCGGATCAAAGCTTGCTTGGCAGCTCCCCGAGGCTTATCGCAGCCTGCTACGTCCTTCTTCGTCTCTAAAAGTCAAGGCATCCACCATACGCCCTTGTAATTTTGTTTAACCATTTTCCCGCATAAATAAATGCGGGGTTGACTAGCAATTAGTTACTGCTAGTAATTATTTTTTTGTGATCGGATATTCAATTGTCAATGATCTATCCTTAAAGGTAAAAAGTGATTTTTTAGGAATAAAATACCAGTTTTTACTTTCAAAGAGCTTTTATCTTTCTCGGGAAATCAAAAAACCGCCTGGCGAAGCGGTTCTTTTGTGGGACAAATAAAATCCATCAAAGCTCACCCGCTTCGCTTAAATAGTAAGATATTTAAACATATCATAACCAAAGCAGTTAATTTTTATTTACACTATAATAATTATACTCCATCTAAAAATCATGTCAAGAGTGATCTTGCTCGGTTTCCTGCCTATTTTTTGTCATCTCCTCTTCTACCAAGACTAGCTATCCTTTTCAAGAGTTTTTGGGCTGTTTCTTTTCCGCCCAAACCAAAGGCAATCCCGCCAGCTAAAGCGACCATACCGACAAAGCCGGTAAAGAGAGTGCGGATTAGATCGACAGCTACTTTGAGTTGAATCAGAGCGGCCATTAAAGAAAAGACGAGTACAGACCAACGCGTAATTGCGGCTAAAAAACGGCTCGCACTGGAGAAGTTAGTCGCTTCCGTGCTTTGGCGCACTACTTGCCCTAAGAAATTGGCCAGAATAATACCGACAAACATGATTAAGACTGCGACAATAACGTTTGGAATATAAAAAAAAACTTTAGCCAAGAATTGCGAACCTTGCGGGAAGAATTAAGACGTCCGGGTTCAAAATGAAGGTCAATAGTTTCCAGATTTTAAAATTATTTGCTGCATTTTTTGCGGCCAGCAAATCAAACTTTATTA
>CAZKRD010000007.1:0-23555 GCA_964555185.1 uncultured Candidatus Saccharibacteria bacterium
ATTGGTAATTCAAACAATATTTTCAAGTACCAATGGTTCGACTATGCTCACCACCCTGCTTACCACTCTGAGCTTGCCGAAGGGTTTACTAATCAATTTTCAATGTCCAATGTCCAATGTCCAAACCTTTCCCTATTTTGGCTTGTAAATTAACTTCTATTTCCATAAAAATTCCGATCAAACGTATAGACAAATCCCTGCCTCTGCCTCGCTACGAAACCGCGGGTTCTGTTGGTTTTGATTTATTTTGCCGGAAAGGAGCGGTAGTGAAACCAAAAGAGATTAAGTTAATCCCCGCTAATATTATTGTTAAAACTCCGCCAGGATATATGTTGCTTCTGGCGCTCCGTTCTTCCACTCCCGCAAAGCGAGGTTTAATGCTGGCTAACGGCATCGGCGTCATTGATCAAGACTATTCTGGTCTGAAAGATGAAATTAAAATCCAGGTCTATAATTTCAGCAAAAACAGGGTCAAGGTAGAGAGAGGGGAGAGGATTGCCCAAGGAATTTTTGTGAAAGTGGGGAAAGCCGACTGGCAGGAGATTAAAAAGACCACACCCCATTCCCGCGGCGGCTTTGGTTCAACCGGATAAGGTTTTGTGTTTTTTCAAGAAATGGTACAATAAAATAGTTAGAGATCAGAAGAAGAGACAAGGATTAAAATCAAAACAAAATTATGCCGGATCAAGATCCAAAGAAAGTTCCACCCGCTGTTCCTCCCGGGGATGCGCCTTCATCTCCTCCTGAAGGAGCGGTCAATGAAGATTTAGCGAGAAAAATTGAAGAAGGCCGCAAAATAATGGAGCAGGCAGAGGGTAGAGACAATCAAGCGCCGCCTGAACAGGTATCGCCTCCTTTACCCGAAAGAGAAGAATTAAGCCCGCCTCCGGCAGAAAGTCCGCCGCCTCCGCCGCCCGCGAGAGAAGTACAGCCTCCAATTAACCCGGCCAACACAGAGCGGCAAGACCCGGAGTCTCCGGTCGCGCCGAAAGGAGAGCGTCCGGCAGTAATCCAGCAGAGAGAGAAGACAAGAAGGGCTGCGGCTGCGCTCGCAGAAAAGGAAACAGAATTAACGGAAACGCAGGGAAGGGCAGAGGATGCGGCGCAGGAAGCGGAGAGAGCAAGCGGGGTGGAATCTCAAAAAGCAGACTTGGCGGCAGAGCGCGCGAGCATGGGAAGGCCTTTGGCTCCAGAGGCCGCGCGCAGAGCAGATTTGGCAGCGCAAAAAGGCAAGAGAGCAACTAGCCAGTTAAAGAGAGAGGTTCGAAAAACAGAGACTCAAAAAGCAACAGTGGCAAGAGCTCGGGTTTTGGATATAAAGGAGGCGAAAAAATTAAACGCCTTTAGGCAAAAAGACGCGTTAAGGCAAGGTAGGCAAACAGAAGAAGAGCAAAAAGCAGCTTAAACCCCATACCAAAATTCTGGCGCGGGGGCAGAATTTTATATTCCATATTCTAAATTTTATGACCCAAGCCACCACTCCTTCACCGATTGTTTATATTTTATTGGGCGCGCTTATTATTCTGTTTTTTGTAATTGTCTTTTATCTTTTGATTGGCGGCAGGCGCAGAAAATCAAAGGTGACTAAAGCTTTCGAGACCACTCTGTTTCTGATTAGGGTGCCAAAGGAGCTGGGCAAGGGAGAGAAAGAGGAGAAACAGGAGGAGAAAGAACTGATCTCGGTCGCGGAGCAGATTTTTGCTGGTTTGCGGGAGCTTGGTAAAGTAAAAAAGGCGGCTCTCTGGCGGGAAAAGGATTTTGTTTCTTTTGAGATTGTCGCTTTTCAAAACGAGACCCGTTTTTATGTCTGCTGTCCTAGTCATTTAGCCTCTCTGGTTGAAAAGCAGATTCAGTCTGTTTATCCGAAAGCGGAACTCTCAAAAGCAGAGGAATATAATTTTTATCAAGAAGACAGTGTTGTCGCCGCGACCAATTTGACTTTAGCGCGCCAGAACGTTTTTCCGATTAAGACCTACAAATACTTGGAAACAGATCCTCTTTCTAATCTTACTAATGCTTTGAGTAAAATGGAAAACGAGGAAGGCGGAGGGATTCAGATTATGATTCGGCCGGCTCCCCACGGGTGGCATACAAAGGGGCTTTCTGCCGCGCGCAAGGTTCAACAGGGAGTAAAGGCAAGTGAAGCGGCTGGCAAGAAAAATGTTGCCGGCAAGATGGCAAAGTTTGCCGGCGAAGTGGTAACAACTGCTGTTTCCGGCCCCGGGAAGACGAAAAGAGTCGCGCCAGAAGTGGAAGGAGAGAAACAGATTGAAGCGCCGCCTTCTCTAACCCCCTTACAGCAGGAGACGGTAAAGCTTTTAGAGGAGAAGGCGAACAAGGCCGCTTTTTTAACCAATATCCGTTTGGTGGTTTCTTCGGGGAGCAAAGAGCGATCTCGAACTTTGCTTGCCAATTTAATCAACGCTTTTCAACAGTTTACCTATCCGGAGTTTAATAGATTCCGTCCGGACAAGAATTTTTTCAAGAAGATTGTGGCTACGAATTTTAATTTCCGTTTTTTCAATAAAGCAAAAAGCAGTATTTTAAATACAGAGGAGCTGGCCAGTACTTTTCACCTGCCCACTCCTTATACCGAGACACCGGAGGTTAAGTGGCTTGGCGCCAAGAAATCAGAGTCGCCAGCCAGTCTGCCCCAGGAGGGAACCACGATCGGTAAAAATATCTTTCGGGGCGTGGAAAGAGAGGTTAAGATCAAACGGGAAGACCGGCGCCGCCATCTGTATGTTATTGGTCAGACCGGCACAGGCAAGACTACGCTTTTGCGCAATATGATTGTCCAGGATTTGGAAAACGGCGAGGGCTTGTGCGTTGTTGATCCTCATGGCGATTTAGTGGAAGACCTTTTGGGTCTGGTCCCGCCGGAACGAGCAGAAGAAGTCGTGCTTTTTGATCCGGGGGATATTGAACGGCCTTTGGGGCTTAATATGCTTGAGTATAATACGCCGGAACAAAAAGATTTCGTGGTTTCGGAAATGATCGCGATTTTTCACAAGCTGTTTCCGCCCGAGATTGTCGGCCCGATGTTTGAGCACAATATGCGCAATGTGATGCTGACCTTGATGGCGGATCCGGAAAACCCCGGCACGATCACTGAAATTCCGCGGATGTTTACGGACCCGGGATACCAAAAGATGAAGATTGCGAAAGTAACCGATCCGGTGGTGCGCGATTTCTGGGAAAAAGAAATGGCCAAGACCACGGATTTCCATAAGTCCGAAATGCTGGGTTATCTTATTTCCAAGGTGGGCCAGTTTGTGGAGAACACGATGATGCGCAATATTATTGGCCAGCAGCGCTCGGCTTTTAATTTGCGGGAGATTATGGATTCAGGCAAGATCTTGCTGGTTAATCTGTCTAAGGGCAAGACCGGAGAGATCAATTCCGCGCTTTTGGGTCTTGTGATTGTTTCCAAGATTCAAATGGCGGCAATGGGGCGAACCAATATCCCAGAAGAGGAAAGAAAGGATTTCTATTTATACATTGACGAGTTTCAAAATTTCACGACAGACAGTATTATGACGATTTTGTCGGAAGCGCGGAAATACCGTCTTGATTTAACTTTAGCTAATCAATACATTGCCCAGCTGCCAGAGGCGATTCGCGATGCTGTGTTCGGCAATGTCGGCACTCTGCTTTCTTTCCGGATTGGCCCGCAGGACGCGGAATTTGTGGAGAAGCAGACCGAGCCGGTCTTTTTCGCTCACGATTTAATTAATCTTGATCGTTTTAACGCTTATCTGAAGTTGACAATTGACGGCACGCCAAGCAAGGCCTTTAGCATCCAGACCCTGCCGCCAGAGCGAGAATCTGATCGGGAATTAGCGCGGAAAGTCAGAGAGCTTTCGAGATCAAAATATGGTAAAGACAGGGCAGAGGTGGAGGCGAAGATGATGGAGCAGTTGAAGCCTGAAATAGAATCAGGAATTATGAATAAATAATTATGATTTTCCTTTGTTATTGCTTCGCTCACTCCGTTCGCTCGCAATGACAGCAAGTTTCTCAAAATCCAAAATTTTTTTACTACTGTGTTTAAGCATTATCGGGGGTATATTTTTTGGCTGGCTGGCTGGCAGTAAAGAAGAAGTATTGGGATCTGATTTTAAAATCATCACAATCACGGCTTTAGCAGTAGCGGCTTTTATTGTCCTTGGTGTCTTTTGGGAGAGAAGAGCTGCTAAAATAATAGGACTTTCGGTCCTGTTTTTTGTTTTCGGTTTTTTGCGCTGGGAAGCGGGGCAGATTGAAATCACGGAAGAGCATATTGCTTTTTACAATGACCAAGAAGAAATTACTTTTCGGGGCGTAGTTGTCCGCGAGCCGGATGTTAGAGATAAGAATACGAAATTAACGGTTTCTTGTAGGGGCGAGCCCCGCCTGCGCCAAGGCTTTGGCGGGCAGGCGTGGCTCGCCCGAACAGGTAAGGTCCTAGTCACAGTCCCTCGCTACCCGGAATATAATTACGGCGACGAGCTGGAAATCACTTGCCAGCTTAAAATACCCAAAGAATATCCTGACTTTTCTTATAAAGATTACTTGTCTCGTTTTAATATTTATTCTGTTTGTTATCCCAAAGAGGCAGAGATCAAGCTTGTCTCTTCGGGTAATGGCAGTTTTGTTTATAGTTCTATTCTAAAACTTAAAGGGAGAGCCAAGAGAGTAGTGGAGCAGATTCTGCCGGAACCCCAAAGTTCTTTATTGGCCGCGATTACTCTGGGCGCAAAGCGCGGCATCCCAGAAGAGATTCGTGATGATTTCAGCAAGGCGGGTCTCTCCCATATTGTGGCGATTTCTGGCCTGCATATCACCTTGCTTTCTTCGCTCGTAATGTCGGCCTTGTTGTCTTTGGGTCTTTGGCGGAAACACGCTTTTTATTTGGCTGTTCTGTTTTTAGTTTTTTACATTATTTTTATTGGCGCGCCTGCTTCCGCGATTCGGGCGGGGATTATGGGTTTTCTCATCCTGCTTGCTTTAAATTTAGGCCGCCTTTCTCATTCAGTGAACTCTATTGTCTTGGCTGGGACCTTGATCCTTCTTTTTAATCCTAAACTTCTGCCTTACGATGTTGGTTTCCAACTTTCCTTTGCCGCGGTCCTCGGGATTGTTTTTATTTATCCGATTTTGGGTAATGCCCTCGAGACGATTATCCGTAGGGGTGCGCCATGGCGCACCCCTACGAAGATGGCAATAGCTTTCAATAGTTCCGGCTTCATCAAAACCCTAATCTTTTTAACCATCTCTGCTCAAGTTACCATCCTGCCTCTGGTCATCTACCACTTTGGCACGCTTTCTCTAATCGCGCCTCTCTCTAATATTCTGGTTGTCCCTCTTCTGCCCCTTATTATGATTCTTGGTTTTTTAAGCATCATCGCCGGCTTTATCTATTGGCTTTTTGGCTTCTTAGCTGCTTTTCTGGTTTACGTTCCTCTGACTTACATTATTAAGCTTTCCCATTTTTTAACTCAAATTCCGGGGAGCTTTGTTGAATTTAAGATGCGAGCTTGGATGGTGGCGGTTTATTATTTCGCACTTGCAGGTTTTTTATTTTGGCACAATAAAAAAATCGCCCCTGCAAAGAGTAGCTTTGTTAGCAGTGGGCGAGCTAAATAGGGTTCACTAGCCTTTTTTAATTTTTCCCCAGGTGGCGGCTTTCAACCTTTTTTTGATCGCCGGGATCAAGGGCTCTATGTTAACCATTACAGACATATCTAGCACTTCTTTTTCTGTGAGTATGTGCAAGGCGTTGCAGACAATTCGGTCTTCCTTTTTATTTCTTAGGGAGATTGTGATTTCTTGACCAGCATTGAAAGAGCCTTGATTGGGAAGAGTGACAGAGTAGGTGCGATCCGGCAGAATTTCTGCATTAAAACTATTTTGATCTATTGAGATTATAACCTCATAATCTCCCAGATCGCCAAATATCTTTGCTATTTCACCCCGGACAGTGAGAGTGGGACTTGCTTCTGCGGTTGGTGAAATTATCCCATTTAAGATTAATAGTATTACGACAAAAACAAATCTTGTTTTCATTTTATCTCTCCTCTTGTTGTCCCAAGCCACCACAATTATAGTCTTTTAGAAGTTTATGTCAACCACCTTTAGTAAGGAGCAAGGGGGTGATATAATGGAAGGTAGTGATTTTGAAATAGATGTTTTCCAAAAAACATAAATATTATTTTCTTTTGATTTTAACCCTCATTACCCTGCTTGCTTGGTGGGCGGTTTATCTGGGCCGCTTGGAGGGTGAGTTTAGGGTTGTGTTTTTTGATGTCGGACAAGGAGATGCTGTCTTTGTTCAAGACAAGGCGGGACATCAGATTTTGATTGACGGCGGCGAGGGTGATGTTATTTTGGATAAGCTGGGAGAGGTTTTGCCCTTTTTTGACCGCTCGCTTGATCTTGTGATTTTAACCCATCCGCACCGAGATCATGTTGAAGGTTTGGTTTCAGTTTTAAAAAGATACAAAGTTGATCTTGTCCTTTATACCGGCGTGGAATATGTTAGCCCCTATTATCAGGAATTTGAAGAGCTGCTTTTAAAAAAGAAAATCGCTTTTGCTTTCCCGCATCATAATCAGCGGATTAGTCTGGCAGATGGCGCTTACCTGGACATTTTATTTCCCTGGGAGGTAATGGACGGGAAAGAGGTGGAGAATCCGAATAACACCTCAATTGTTTGCCGTCTGGTTCGGGGAACAGAAGAGTATTTATTAGTAGGCGATGCGGAAGAGGAAGTGGAAGCAGAGTTGATCCAGAATAATGTTTATCTTCAATCAGATGTTTTAAAGGTCGGCCATCACGGATCGAAAACAAGCTCAACAGCAAATTTCTTACGCGCGGTAGAGCCAGAAGTGGCGATTATTTCGGTGGGCAAAGAAAACCGCTTTAATCATCCGCATCCAATTGTATTAGAGCGACTAGAGAGTTTCGGGATTGAGGTCTTCAGGACAGATCTAGAAGGGGACATTGAATATTAATTTTCAATTTTCGAATTTTCAATCAAATCGCAATTTTCAAATAGAATGAATTTTCAAACAGAAAATTGAAAATTAAAAGTTATTATGTTATATTATAGAAGAGCAGATTAACTTTGAAAAGTACCAATGAAAAACCCAAAAGAAAACAAAAAAAATGAGCAACACCCGAGCCAGGAGCGGACCGTGGTGATTATTAAGCCTGATGCGGTAGTGCGGGGCTTGATTGGTGAAATTATTGAACGTTTTGAGAAGCGGGGCTTGAAAGTGATCACGCTCAAGATGGTTTGGCCAACCCGTGAGCATGCCCTTAAACATTATTCCGGTTCAGAGAAGTGGCTTCGCGGTATGGGACAGAAAACAATTGACGCGTTCAAAGAATACGGCATGGATGTGAAGAAGAATATGGGCACGGAAGATACTTTAGAGATTGGCAAACTGGTCCAGAAATGGAACATTAATTATTTATCAATGGCGCCGGTGGTCGCGATGATCTTGAAAGGGATGCACGCGATTTCAACCGTGCGCAAATTAGTCGGTCATACTCTGCCAATCTTGGCCCAGCCCGGTACAATCCGCGGTGATTTTTCTGTGGACACGAATACAGCCGCGAATTTAGACCAGAGAGCGATCCATAATATTGTCCATGCTTCAGGCGATCCCAAAGAGGCAGGGCATGAAATCAAACACTGGTTTTCGCCGGAAGAAATTACCGACTACAAACGGGCAGATGAAGACGCGATGTTTTCAGGGTTGTAGTTCTTCGTAGGGGCGACCCTGTGCCCGCCCGCCAGAGCCTTGGCGTAGGTGGGTGGTCGCCCGACCTGAAAAAGATGAGATACATAGGTAACACCCTGAAAGTCTTGACAGATATTTTTGTTTCGTTTATAATCCCTATACAACCTATGAATAAGTCTACTTTACAATATAATCGTTCACTAAACTTGGCTCTATTGCTTTTGGGTCTTTTGATTTTGACCCCGCGTTCGGGCTAGCTTTTTAGTGTTTAAGAGAGTTTAGACAACAAGAATCTGGCCCGGAAATTGGCCAGGTTTTTTGTTTGTAGAGTTTTTTCGCTGGCACCTTTTTACAACGTAACAACACAGCAGACAGGAGGAAGTGTTATGCCAGAAGTCAAAGTGGCCGAAGAATTTTCCCTTGAATATGTTCAGGTTTCAAGCGGCACGGATTCCGTGCCGACAGCAACAGTTGGTCTTCGTAGAGGAGGCGCTCTCTTTCAGGAAGCATCTTGCGGCCAGAATATTATGGCTGCAGTATTCGGCGCGATAGATAAAGTGATGGGCGTCGATGTTGAAGTGACCAAGTGTTCTGCCGATTTTGTTCAGAATGAACCAGTTAAGGCTTTAGTGATCATAGATCATATTGACGAAAGCATTACTGGTAATGGCGAAAGCGCTGACATTATCGAAGCTATTGCCATGGCTTATCTGGACGCGGTCAATAAGATGCCGCATAACACATAGTCGATGCCTAAGTCTGGTCCGGACACAAAAGGATAATATATCGCAGTTTAAGATGCTGTCCGTGGCCTGATCCCTCGGAATAACATCTCTGCTATTATATTTTGGTATTTGGCTTGGAGAGGTCCAGGATGTTATCTCATTCGAAAAGCGGTTTAAAGACAGAAAATTCTGTTCTTTGAACAGCTTGACCTCTCTTTTTTATTTTGAAAACTTATCCACAACTATTGACAAAATTCCTGTTTTCCTATATGCTCTAGATAAGACTTATGAACAATTTACTTTTCTATTATTTCGTTTTTGGTTTTTGGTTTACCGACTTAAAGAGCCGGCTTCGTTTTTAATCTAAAATCTTTACTTAAAGATGAAGCCGGCTAATCTAGCCGGTTTTTTAGTTGTTCATTATAGTTCTTTATAAATGAAATAATAGGCAAAGTATAACGGTTATAAAAGTGGAGACCTAATGTTTTAAAATAGGTCTCCACACGAGCTCTTTATAAACAGGAAAATCTGAAAACAATTCTTACAGGAGGTAAATGATAATGACAACCTTGTTTGAAGCAAATACTTTGGATGTTGCTGAACTCGGCGATGTAGTAAAAAGGATAGACATCAAGTCCTCCTTACAGCCAATACAAGTCCTGCTTAACTACATAACTGTTTACCCAAATGTTGTGATCAGGGCTTTGGCTGACTTGTATCAGGAATACAACCATGCTTTTGTTCCCTTGATCGAGGAGAATCGCGAGTGGGCAACGGACTATCAATACTGTCAGGATGGTATTAGCTCGGCCAACTGGTGCGTCCAAATCGATGTCAATGGTCTTACTGATGCGTTCCTACAGGAGTTAGCGGACATGTCTAAAGAAAGTGTGCATGAAATCTTGAGACGTAGAATTTTTGAAATAGAAAATTCTATAGCTGTGTACCAACTTTTGGAGAAATTCTTCGCAAGGAATGGGAACGACTCTTTCTTTAAGATTCGCTTTCGAGCAGTCTTAAATGATCTGCGGCAACGTTTTAATAAGCCTATTGCACTCCTGGCCGTGACTGAAGGGAAGTATGATGCCATGTTCGCATCTGAGTTTGGCAAGCGCCTTGGCGAGCAGATAACAAAGGAAGAGATAAAAGAACTTTCAGGTTTTGATGTTTTTTTTGGACCAGGTCAGTTTCGTGAATATTTGACTGCCAATGGTGGCCAATGCGGTTATTTGCTTTATGTGCGCTCATCAGATCCAGTGGCTAAATTGAAGAAACCGGGTCTCGTGATTGAGCACCCATTGCTCGGCGATGCAGATATGCGTCGGATAATCAAGGCTCATTCGTTAACTTTGAATATTGACGCTCCAGGCATGGAATATGAAAGAAGGATTAATGATACCAAGGACTATATGCCGTTGATAGGCATGGCCTTTCCGATTGGTGATATAGATGAATTGTCTTCTGCTACATTTAAAACCTATATTACTGAACAAGGGATTGATCTCGAGGCAGTGGCAAAAGGGGAAGTGGCGCTTCGATGCAAGCCGGCTAAATGCGCTTACGGGTGCTTTGGTCATGTGTCAGGGGTCCTGACAGATGGCAAATTCCGGCGCGAACTAAGGCGGGGCCTTAGGCAGCGCGGAGACTATGTTGTTCAGCCAGAAATGGAAACGCCTGTCATTACCAATATGACCGATCAAACGAAATATACGTTCATTGATCGGATATTCTTTGGTATAATAGGCGGACAACCTGAATTTTTGGGCGGAGTCAGAAATCTGATGCCGACAGATAACGTGGAGGCGCGCAGAGGCCGAATCCACGGAAATGGATCAGCAGTCTATGCAGAGATCATTGTGTAACTAGATCAATGCCATGCGTTTATGTTATAATAACATAGGTGCATGGCTTATTTTTTAATTTAAACTCATGCTAAATACTATTATATCTCTGGCAAAAAAATTTATTTCTCTAAAATCCACGCAAGATAACAAAGAAGCGTTGAAGGAAATTTTAGATTTAGCTTTGTCTAAGCTTACAGGGCACACCATAGAACGGTTTGAACACAATGGAATTAAAAGCGCCTTAATTTATAATACAAAAAAAAGGCCTAAAAAATTCAAAATAATTTTGAATGGCCATTTGGACGTAATCCCAGGAAAAAAACATCAATACACCCCTCAAATAAAAGGTAATCGGCTTTACGGCGTCGGCTCCATGGACATGAAGGCGAATCTAGCCTGCCTTATTATGCTATTTAACGAATTAGCTAACAAAGTTGCCTATCCGCTTGGATTACAATTAACCACTGACGAGCAAATCGGAGGGTTTGATGGCGCCAAATACCAAATTGAAAAAGGAGTAAAGGCCGATTTTGTTATTGCTGGAGAACCGACAAATCTTGATCTCGTGCACAAGGCAAAAGGAATCTTGCAAGTAAAAATTTCAGCTCATGGCAAAGCGGCTCATGGCGCATATCCTTGGGCAGGAGAAAACGCAATCTGGAAAATGAATGAATTTCTGAATGTCTTACAAAAAAAGTATCCACTCCCTGATCGCGAAATTTGGGCAACAACAGTAAACGTGAGCAGAGTAGAAACAACCAATAAAGCGCTTAATAAAATCCCAGATGATTGCTCCAGCTGGCTTGATGTGCGCTTTGTTCCAAAGGAAGCAAAAACAATTAAGGACACCATGGAAAAATTATTACCCAAAGGGTTTATATGCGAGATCATTACCCATGAACCAGCCATGTTCACCGATGAAAATGATAAATATTTGAAATTGCTAAAGAAAAATGCCCAGCAGGTAATTGGCAAGACTGTCCGTCTACGTGGAGCGCACGGGTCTTCAGACGCGCGGCATTTTGCTCGCGTTAATTGCCCCAGCATTGAGTTTGGGCCGATTGGTCAAGGAATAGGAAGCGATGATGAGTGGGTAGATATCCCTAGCCTTAAAAAATACTGTCAAATACTTAAAAATTTCTTGCTTAATGTAAAAAGTTGAACAGTTTGCAATTTTTTTGAAAAGATGAGATACATCTATTGGCTATTGTTCAAAAATAATGTTAAAATTGAGGAGGTGAATGTGTTAAAATAGAAATATGGCAAGTAGAAATAATTCAGTGGAACAAGTCTTAAAAGGTGTTAAAAATGAATTTGCTGAACAGACAGGGGAAATAAAGAAGGAATTCTCGAAGCGGACAGGAGAAATCAAGAAAGAATTTACAGACCGCACCCAGGAAGTGAAGGATGAGTTTGGGAAACAGACCAAAGAGTTGAAGGATGAATTTAAAAGGCAAAAGCAGGAAATGGGAAAGGATCTTGCAAAACAAGGCAAAGACATCAAAAGACATTTTGACGTAGTTTCCGAGAGACTTGAGGGCAAGATTCAGGGAGTGGCAGAACAAGTTGGTGCCAATACAGAGAACATAATAATCCTTAGTGGTAAAGTTGATACTTTAGAAAGCAGGTTGATTGCTTTTGATGACAAGTTTGATTCTCTAGAAGGAAAATTCGGCTCTCTCGAAGATAAAATTAATTCTAACGCCAAGGGCATCAGAGCTATCCAGAAAGATTTAGATTTAATTAAAAGGGACATGGGCTTGATCAGAAGTAGTTTGTCTAAGAAGGTTGACTGGGAAGACTTTGCGGCTTTAGAAAAACGAGTCAAGGCGCTTGAGAGCAGAATAGTGGCTAGGGTGAGAGTTTAGAATATTAAAACAAAATTATGCCTTATCTTGCTGTGCTTTTGGCCGGGTTTGGCGGGGGAATGATCCGCGGCCTGGTCGGCTACATCAAATACAAAACTTCTTACAAGGCGGTGAAGTTTCAGGTTTACTATTTTGTCTTTATGGTTTTGGTTTCAGGAGCAATCGGCTTAATTGCTACTTGGGTTGTGCGGGAGAGCGGTTTGATGCCGGGGATTTTGAATCCGGCGATTGCCTTTATTGTCGGTTACGCGGGCGGAGACTTTTTGGAAAACATTTACAAGACGATTGGCAAAAAGCCGTTTATTGTTGATTTGCCAAAGGATTTTTTTAAGCGATAAAGCGATAACAAAAAATACCAAAGCAGCAAAAAAATGTTTGGTATTTTTTGTTTCTTAAAACTAGCCGTAACAGATAATGGTTGGTGAGACTATTTTTTCTTTGTTTTTTTGTCTTTTTTCTTGATCGTAAAGTAATAGATCAGGGCGCCGATCCAGTGAGTTAAGATAACGACTAAGACCCAGATTATTTTTTCGTCTTCTTTTTTGAAATCCCTTTTCACGACATCAACAAGCATCCAGATCCAAAGCACGGTTCCGAAGATTGACACGCCGAAAATCAAAAGCCAGAACCCCATAAAGACCAGGCCAAAGAGAGAAAAAGCGCCAAAAAAGACAGGTAAAATGACTTTATCCATAGATTTTTAATAATTATATTCTTAATTTAACACAGCTGTGGATAAAAGTAAATTGACAGGATTTTTAGACTTTGTTAGTATACCTGTACCTATGGTATAGGTATCAGAGAATTTAAACTTTAAATCCATGCATAATTCCAAAGAGAAAACTTTAATCAATTTCAAAAAGGCACAGAGCTCAATTGCAAAGATCGTCAAAATGGCGGAAGACAATGAATACTGTATTGATATTATGCAGCAGAACTTGGCTGTCATTGGGCTTCTGAAATCAGCGCACCAGATGTTGATGGAGGGGCACCTCAATAATTGTTTTAAGAGAGCAATGGCTACTCGTAACGAAAAGAGAAAACAAGAGATGATCCAAGAAATTCTAAAAGTGACTAGATTTAGTAATAAGTAAGCAAGCTTGAAATTCTGGTTCAGTTCAAATAAAAACAAGCTTTTATTTGTTCCTCACTGCGAATTGTGAGCAAAGCTCGAAATTCTTGTTCGGTGAAAACGAAAGCTTCGCTTTCCTTTTCTCCTCACTGCGAATTATAAAACAAAATATATGCACAAAAGACACCTTTTATTCATTTTGATTGGTCTTCTGCTGGTCGCGGGCTGTGTTAAGAAAACCCCGGATCAAGAGACATCCGAGCAGGAAAAGCCATCGTCAAAGAGTTCTAGAGAAATCCAAACAGCACCGCCGGCTCCAGAGAAAATAGCCAGCGATCAAAGCGCTCAATCCAGTTTCAGCGGCACAGAAGGAGAGAGTGTTGAGCTTAACGAGCGTGAATTAAGATTGGATACTGAAGTTTTGGATGATAATTCGGCCCGTTTCTATAATACAAAATTGGCAAGCGGCAAGACAATCTATTTTTTTGTCATTCGCGACAAAAACGGCAGTTATCGTGCTGCGGCCAATGCCTGCCAGGTTTGTTTTGACTCAAGGATGGGATTCCGCCAGCAAGGCGATTATATGGTCTGCAACACCTGCGGCAATCAATATCCTTTGGAGAAGATTGCTACGGAAAAAGGCGGCTGCAATCCTGGGCCGATTAATCCGAACCTTGAAGTGCGCGACGGTCAGATAATTATCGAGCAAGCGGATCTAGAACAGGTCGCCGATTTTTTCTAAAGGTTATATAATAGATATGAAGAAAGTGATCATAACTATTCTCATTTTTCTAATCGGAGGAGGGGTTGGCTATTTGATTCTTGATGCTTATCGTCCGAATTTCGAAGGGTTAAGCGCGGAAGGGATGTACAGAAAGTTGCTGGAGGAGAGGGACTACGCGATTTCCCAAGCGATAGCAGCTGGCGATTATCGCTGTTGCATCAATCCTCCCTGCACAATGTGCTATATGGAGGCTAATCAGTGGAACAATGGCCAGCCTGGTACCTGCGCTTGTGATGATTTGATTGCTCAAGGCAAGGAGTCCTGTCCGCAGTGCAAGAGGGGTTTAATTAAGGACACGGGTTCGTCCTGCGAGTTTACGGAAAAGTGTGAACCATAGTTTTCCAATGAAGAATTAAATAAAAAATATGATTAAGCAAAAAACAACCAATAAGAGTTTCTCTTTCGGTCTTTTAATCGGCATTGCGATCGTGGCAGTGATTGGCTTTGCCGTAGTTTTAGGGATGTATCTGAAGCAAGATAAATACGAAGCAGGAGATGATACAGTGGCTGCCGTTGAAAACACAGATGTTAAAAAGGACAGCGCGCCTGTTTCTTCCAAGCCAGAGAGCGAAGTAGCCGGCGTCAAACCTGCCGAGGTCAAGGTTTCAAAAAATGACCGGATTCGGGGCAATCTTGATGCGCCAATAACGATCGTGGAGTTTTCTGACTTTCAATGTTCTTATTGTGGCAGGTTTCATCAGACAATGCAGCAGGTAGTGGACAGTTATCCAGATCAGGTAAGATGGGTCTATAAGCATTTTCCCTTAGATTCAATCCATCCTTACGCGCGCGAAGCGGCAGAAGCTTCCGAGTGCGCTGGTGACCAAGGCAAGTTCTGGGAGTTTGCAGATGCGCTTTATCTGGAGCAGTCAGAGATCAATTCTTCGTTCATCAAAGAGACAGCCCAGAAACTCGGCTTGGACACTGCTGCCTTTGATCAATGTTTAGATTCGGATAAATACAGTGCCAAGGTAGAAGCAGATTATCAAGAGGGCATCAAAGCTGGAGTGAGGGGAACACCGGGCAATTTCATTAATGGACAGCCTTTGCCTGGCGCGGTCCCTTATGAGCAGATTAAGTCTTCCATCGATGCGCTTTTAGAATAGAAAGCATAAATTTTAGGCGAAATTTATTTAAAGAAAGGAGGTAATATGATGATGTCTCATATGCTTGGTGGAAATTTTTGGCCCATGGGCGGAGTAGGCATACTTTTTATGATTCTGTTTTGGGCGTTGATCATTATGGGGATTGTTGCTTTGGTTAAATGGATTCTTAAGGAAGGCCGTAAGGATACTGGAGAAAAATCAGCCTTGGATGTTTTAAAAGAACGTTATGCCAAAGGCGAGATAGATAGAAAAGAGTTTAAGGAAAAGAAAAGCGATCTGGATTGAGCTTAATTTTTTAAAGCTTTATGCTTCGCAAAATAAAAATTAATATTGAGGGTATTCATTGCCGCAGCTGCAAGACCTTGATCGAAACTGAAGTGGATGTTTTGGCTGGTGTAAAAGATATTGAAGTTGATTACAAAACTGGCGAGTGTCGGATAGAGTTTGATGACCAAAAGATTTCTAGAAAAGAAATTTTTGCCGCGATTGAGAAATTAAATTACCAGGTTAAAAGCAAGCCAGTCAGGGCAAAAACCAGACGGAGAGACAAACAGCCAGTTGGCAAGAGACTGATCATTGCCGGGATCCTGCTTATCTTGTTTGTTTTAGGCTATTTTTTAATCAAGCGGTTTGGTCTTTTAGAGATTCTTTCCAAACTAAATGAGCAAAAGATTGGTTATTGGCTGATTTTTGTGATTGGCCTCTTATCCAGCTTTCACTGCGTGGGGATGTGCGGGGGTTTAGTCGTAACTTATACAGCACGGCATCATGCCAGAAGATTAAAAGCGGAAAAAGACCCCAAGAAGGCGGCCCGGGCAGGGATTGCTCATCTGCAGTACAACCTAGGCCGGATCATTTCCTATACTGCGGTCGGCGCAATCTTAGGCGGTTTTGGTTCTTTCTTTGGCATCAACCCTACTTTTACCGGCGTGATTACTCTAGTAGCTGGTGTGTTTATGCTTTTGATGGGTCTGTCGCTTTTAACTGGTTTTAAATGGCTTGAGAAGATAAAGTTAAGGACACCCGCTTTCATCGCCCGTTTTCTTTACAGTGAGCGTCATAGCAAAAAACCCAAAGGACCTCTCGTTGTCGGCCTCCTAAATGGCTTTATGCCCTGCGGACCCCTACAGGCGATGCAGCTTTACGCTTTGGCTTCAGGTTCAATTTCACGCGGTGCTTTATCCATGGGTATTTACGCCCTAGGTACTGTGCCCTTGATGTTTGGCTTTGGCTCTTTTGTTTCTCTCTTAAGTCAACAGAGGATCAAACAAGTGATGAAGATATCCGGCGTGGTGGTGATTATTTTGGGTTTCTTTATGCTCAATCGAGGGTTTGTTAACTTCGGTTACGGCTTTCGCACCTTTATTCCCAGCGAATCCTCCAGCCAGACAGAATATTTAGTAACCGGTGATATAGAAGAGTATCAGGTGGTTAATATGGATTTAACCTATCGTGGCTACCAGCCTAATGTTTTGTTTATCAAAAAGGATATTCCAGTGCGCTGGGTGATTAATGTTCAAGAGATGTCCGGCTGTACAGACGAGATTATTCTTCCTGAATATAATATTAAGAAATCTCTAGAATATGGCGAGAACATTATTGAGTTTGTGCCGGATCATTTGGGTGAGATTAAGTTCTCCTGCTGGATGCAGATGGTCTGGGGGAAGTTTGTCGTTACCAAAGACGAGGGCGGGAGCGTGAATCCGAATCTTTCCAAAGAAGATATAGAGACCGTGCCAAAGGGCAGTAGCTGTCCGGGTCAGGGCTCTTGCGGCGGCGCCTGCGATCAAAGCTCCTGCGGCTGTAAAAGCAGAATTAAATCAAATTAAAATTATGTCTTCTAAAACAATTCTTAAAATTTCCGGTATGCACTGTGCCTCCTGCGCGGTCTCGATAGAGAAAGCTCTAGGGAAGAAAGAAGGGGTTTTGGCTGTTAATGTTAATATTGCTTCGGAAAAAGCAAATCTCAAGTTTGATTCCCAGAAAATCAGTCTTGCTAAGCTTTTTAAGGTTATAAAAGATCTTGGCTATCAGGCCGAGGAAGAGAAACCAGCGGGGATGCGGGATGATCATGACAAAAAGGAGGCGGCAAAGATCAGAAAATTAAGAAATCGATTTTTAGGATCTCTATTTTTAGGCATCCCTCTTTTTTATCTCGTGATGGGCAAGATGGTTGGTTTGCCCGTGCCTTCACTTCCTTTGCGAATAAACATTGTGGTTCAGTTTGTGATTACGACAGCAATAATGGTTTTGAATTATCCTCTCTATATTTCTGGACTCAAAAAATTGATCCAGCGCAATCCGAATATGGATTCTCTGGTCGAAACCGGGACGATTGCGGCTTATCTTTACAGCTTGGTTATTTCAGTGAATGCTTGGCTGAAACCCGAGATCGTTTCGGAGGTGCATCTCTATTTTGAATCGGCGGCTTTTATCCTCGTTTTTATTTCTTTAGGCAAGTATTTAGAGAATTTGACCAAAGGACGGACAAGCGCGGCAGTGAAGAAGCTGATTGGACTGCAGCCAAAAACAGCCCTAGTGGTCCGTGGCGGCAAAGAAGTCAAAGTTTCTATTTTTAAGGTGCAGACTGGGGATGTTATTTTAGTCAAGCCGGGTGAGAAAATTCCTGTAGATGGCGTGGTTTTGGATGGCTATTCCGGGGTTGACGAGAAGGCAATTACCGGCGAGAGTATTCCTGTTGAAAAAAAGAAAGGAGATACAGTGATTGGGGCGACAATCAATAAAACCGGTGTCTTGAAATTCAAGGCGACCAAGGTGGGTCGGGAAACAATGCTGGCCCAGATCATTAAGATTGTTGAGGAGGCAATGGGCTCGAAAGCTCCGATTCAGCTTTTGGCAGACAAGGTATCCTTCTATTTTGTTCCCGGAGTGATGGTGATCGCGGCCTTAGCTTTTATAATTTGGCTTTTAGCCGGCCAGTCTTTTATTTTTGCTTTAACGGTCTTAGTTTCCGTTTTGATTATTGCTTGTCCTTGCGCGTTAGGCCTCGCTACGCCGACTGCCGTGATGATGGGGACAGGCCTGGCCGCAAAGCGCGGAATCCTGATTAAGTCAAGCAAGGCTTTAGAGACTGCCCATAAGGTTCAAGTTGTTATCTTTGATAAAACAGGAACCCTAACACGAGGCGAACCAATTGTTACAGATACATATGTATCAGAGCAATCTCTAAGTGAAAGCCGCCTTTTGAGAATTGCCGCTTCCGTGGAAAAGAATTCTGAGCACCCTCTTGCCCAGGCTATTGTCAGCAAGTATCATTCTGAGCCTGGAGACAAAGAGCTTCTTAAAGTTCAGAATTTTGAAGCTATTCCCGGGAAAGGCGTGAAGGCTGTTTTACAGGGAAAGCAGATATTTCTTGGAACGCGAAAGTTAATGCACGAGAATCAGATTAAGACGGATAGAGTGGAGCAGAAAGCCGCGAGTCTGGAAAAACAAGGGAAGACAGTAATGATTTTGGCCCAAGACAGTCAGGTTGTAGGAGTAATTGCTGTTGCAGATACTTTAAAGAAAAATTCAAAACAGGCAGTTAAAATGCTTCATAAATTAGGAAAGAAAGTAGCGATGATTACCGGCGATAATGAGCGAGTAGCCAGAGCGATCGCAAAACAGACAGGAATTGATCAGATTCTAGCCGAAGTGCTTCCTGGAGAAAAGTCAGCTGAAATAAAAAAACTGCAAAAAGAAGGACATAAGGTAGCCATGGTCGGGGATGGCATTAATGACGCGCCAGCTCTGGCTCAGTCTGATCTTGGCATTGCTCTTGGGAGTGGTACTGATGTAGCAATGGAAACCGGTGAGATCATTTTAATTAAAGACGATCTGCGGGATGTCGTAAAGGCGATTGCGATTAGCGAGTATAGTTTGCGGAAAATTAAGCAGAATTTGTTTTGGGCCTTTTTCTATAACTCTATAGGCATTCCGATTGCCGCCGGGATTCTTTATCCTTTCACCGGCTGGCTCTTATCGCCTGTAGTTGCCGCCGCGGCCATGGCCTTCTCTTCAGTAAGCGTGGTTTCTAACGCACTTTTAATGAAACGATACAAAGGATAAAGATAAGAATTTATTGACTTTATAGATCTCACAAGATTATATCTTGATATATCTCCTGTGATTCTTCAAGAGTTAAGGGGGTTAATCAGGATGTAAAAAATCCTGAAGCGACATGGGCCTCGCATCAAAACCAGAGCCATTAAATTTATGGCAGGGTTTTGGTTATTGATTTTTAAAAAAACGGTATAAAGATCAAGAACACGAACAATAATAAATCTTTAGATTTTTGTTCTTTTTGAGTTTTTAGGTTTCCTAAAGCAAAAAGCCCGGGCTGTGAAGCTTTGGGCTTTTTTGCTTTCAATTCTTTATTTTAAAAGAATTAATATCTGTCTTGACCGCCGCCGCCGCCTCTGTCGTAACCACCCGGACTTGGTCTGCGCGGGGTCATTGGTCGGGCCTCATTAACAATAATCGATCTTTCACCGATCTGGGAGCCGTTAAGCTCCTTAATCGCTTTCTGAGCGTCTTTTTCGTCTTCCATTTCCACAAAGCCGAAGCCTTTGCTCCGACCGGAATACTTATCCATAATGATTGTTGCTTCATCAACCTTGCCGACTTTCTCGAACATTTCCCGCAATTCGTCTTCTGTGGTTGAATAAGGCAGGCTCCCGACGTAAAGTTTTTTTGCCATGATTTAACTTGAGATAATATATTGGCGCGTAGGGCAAAAGTTGCTCCTAGTAAAAACACAATATATTCACACGTAATTTTTTCCCTGTTTCGACTACGCACCTTAAATCCTTAGGAATTAATGATAAAATTCGAGGATGTTATTAGAGATGCAAACAAGCATTGTTATTATAGCAGTTAATTTGTTTCTGTAAAGGGTGTGTCTGATTGACACATAGACTCTTCCATTGACGGATATTGTAGTGCAATATCTACTCTACATAAATGGGACTTGCTGAAAAAGAATGAAGCAAATCATGCAGTTATCTTTATTGAGCAAATAAACTTTCAAGGGAGGACCTGGTGAAATGTTCGAAATAGGAGGGAGGAAGTTAAGAAAGGTTGATGCTTTAAGCAAACATTCCTGGCTTGGTGGGGTATGTGCTGGGATAGCATATTGGATAAGCCTCCCGGTCTGGGTTGTAAGGTTGATTTGGTTTTTATTCATCTGGCTTTATGGTACCGGAGCAATAGCATATATCCTCCTCTGCATTTTTCTGCCCACTTGGAGTGAATTACCTGATGACTTTTATAAAGTCACTGGCGACTGATCTTAATCATTCTCGCGGTGATTATCTATCACCGCTTTTTTATTTCTTTTGAAGAGGTCAAGTCTTGAGTTTTGGTTTCCTTTTTCCTCGGGGCTTTTTTGTTTGCAAGATTTTTTCATACGTGTATATTTGCATTTTTTATTTTTTTATCTATACTTAACTTAGTATGCAATATTTACTGTTATGTGAATCATAAAGTACACTCAGAAAGGCAGGGGTAGAATTATGGGAATTGAGCGAAATAGATTAGAGATCAAAGATGGGAAAGTTAAAGGGAGAAAAATAGGCGATGCTGTCATGGTTGTTGGAAACAACGGATTTCCAAATCAACCAGGCCTACTAAAAGGGACGCTTGCTGCTGGTCCTATAGAGATAGGCACAATACTCAGTAACCTTCAGGTAGATACTTTAATAATAGACGAGGCGTTGACACCTATCTTTCGGAGAGATTTTCTTCAAAAGCAGTTGAGGGAAAGAAATTTAGTGTTAGGATCAGCTATGTCTGCACACCTGGATGCAACCCTTCGTTGGTTACGTTATGCTCAGCGCATGAATCGTGGATGTGTGACTGTTGTTGGCGGGATGGGGGCTACCCAGAAGCCAAGAAAGGCCTTAGAAGAGGGAGCTGATATTGTAGTAATGGGCGAAGGGGAGCTTGTTTTAGAACATCTTATAGGGATCCTTCGGGATGGAGGAGATCTTAATGAAGTGCCAGGCGTGGCCTGGCTTGAAGACGGCAATCCTTTTAAAACTGCAAGGCCTCCTCTGATCGCAGATTTAGATACTATACCGATAGGCCGGCAGGACCTTGTTTTTGAAGGATGGAGAGCAACGGCTGTGTCAGTTGGATCATCGCGAGGATGTCCATTTGGTTGTAGTTTCTGTTCTGTTGGAGGGACTTTCGGTCGTCAACATAGACGTATGTCTGCAGGCAGAGTTTTAGAACATATAGAGGCAATCCAATGCAATTATCGCAGAGTGTATGGAATGAGACAGCACATCGGTTTTATCTGTGATGATGACGTGGCAAGTAACTCCACGTTTGCAAAAGAACTTTTTCAGCTAATGGCCGAAAGAGATGTTGCTCGAAGAAAGGGTATCAATTTTAGTGCAGAGACTCGTGTGCCTAGATTGTTAGATAGGGAGTTGCTTCGTTCCTGGAAGCGTGCTGGTGGGAACTCGTTTTTTTGTGGGTTTGAGTCTATCACTGATGAGAGTCTAAGTATAGCTGGTAAAGCGCAATCCGTTGCACAAATGGAGGAAGCGTGTGCGGCTGCATTTGAAGCAAAAATTAATATTAGGGCAATGCTTGTTGCTGGACTTGATGGTGATAAACCAGGGTTTGGAAAAAGGACAGCACTCTGGTGCAAGAAGAATAGAATCGCCTTGATGGTCCTTTATATGCGATCTGCGCTTCCTGGAACTGATGACACCAAGTTTTTACAAGAAGAGGACAGAATTATACCGGGGATACCGGATGCTTATCGATATGATGGAGCGCATCCCTGTTTTAAGCCAAAAGAATTTTCTGCTAGTCAGTTAATAGAAGAATGGCTGGAGGCGATGCATATCTTTTATAACTGTAGGAGAATAATAGAACGCAACTCCGGATTCTCTTGGATGTACAGATTATACTGGGCTTGGTGTGCTCAACAAGTCAAGAATAAAGAAAGAGAACTCGTTGCTTTTGCTGCTCAGTATTTGTAGAATAATGATCACTTATTTGCTGTATTTGTCTACTCACAGTTCTATATCCTTCTGTTTTTTTAGACAGTATTTATTGCTGTCTTTTTTAATTTTACAGCAGAGAGGATTAAGAAAGTTCGAATCCTACTTCCCGAGCCAACAAAATAATCGCATAAACAAGCGGTTATTTTTGGTTACCCCGAATCGGACTCGAACCTTTTGTTTTCTTAGATCAAAATAACCTGCTATAATTAAAGCAGGCTTTGTTGAAATTAATATTATTTTTATGTCAGAGAAAGAATCAGAATTTACTCCTGATGATCCTAAGGATGAAATACCCCAAGAGATTCACGATGATGAAGGAGCTAGGAGTGAGAAGGATAAACAAGAAGACAAAATATACCTTGAGGCTTTAGAGCGTTATTTAACAAAAGGTGGAGACCCTATTGAATTTGCTCAAAAATTTAGTGAGATGCATAAGGGACAACCACAGCCTGAAAGGTATGAAGATATGGCCGAAGTAGTGTGGGATAAGTGTTTAGAAAAAATTTCTCTTCTTGAGGATTACCAGCTTGCGATCAGAGGCGATTGTCTTGATTCTGCTATGCTAGAGACTTACAAAAGAAGAAAGGTAGGCGTATTTTCAGCCGTTAGGAATGCCAGGCGGCGTCTTCTAAAATCTCAAAAAAGTATAGTGCTGGGAAGGCTATTGGGCGAATTGGCACGAAGAATAGACCTAGCTTATTATTATGAATTAAAGAAGGACGAAGAGATATTTGAAGAGCCCGTAGGTAGAGAGCTTCAAAAGGAAAAAGAATATGACGTTTCACCTGCTATAATATATGGTTCTAGAAAGTTTAATCCCAAAACAGAAAAATTGGAAAAGTTAGAAGATGATTCTATAGAGGATTATTTTTTCGGACACACTGACGATATAGGGGCTACTGTTGTAAATACTAATTTTATAGTCCTACCTCAAACAATTAAATGGAGAAACAAAGAAGAAAGTGTTCAGAAGGAGGAGCTTTTTCCAACTATCCTACTTACCGCATCTCTTGCAGACAGAAAAGCAAAGTACAATATTGACAGAAAACTCCAAAAGAGAATCTCAAGGAGAATAAAGCAATGCCCTCACGAACTGAGTGCAATAGAGCGTTTATCGCACCCTAAGAGTTATTTTAATATTCTCCTTATTACCCATAAGATTCTTGCTGATATTGAATATTGAAAAATTTGATAAAAGCCAGGGGGCTAACAATAGTGAGATTCGATCTTGAACAATAGCCTGTCCACTTCCGGAAGCGGACTTCCCGAGTCCATTCAGCACGCCGGTCTCCTGGAACCTCAGCCTCCTCAATCCAATCGGCATCACTCAGGTTGGTACGGCTAGGTTCTATATAGCATCTTGATTTTTTTCCTCCTTCGCCGTTTCATCGGAAATCGCTTAGGAAA